>CAMWXE010000003.1 GCA_947178145.1 uncultured Lachnospiraceae bacterium
GCGTTAATTCATCGTTTGCTTGAGCCAACTCACTGTTTGCCAGCGTTAATTCATCGTTTACTTGAGCCAGCTCACTCTTGGAATGAGCAAGTTCATCACTCTTTTGAGCAAGTTCATCGCTTTTTTGAGCAAGTTTATTATTTATTTGAGCCAGCTCATCACTTTTTTGGGTGAGTTCATTACTCTTTTGAGCCAGCTCATTGTGCATTTGAGCCAATACCTCCTTCATTGTATCGATTTCGTCCTCAAATGTTCGGATAACACCGTAATATTCTTCACGGTTACGACAGCGTTCCCTGACATTGAAATCAGCATTGAGATCGTACAGAGCATTCGAGGCTTCCTGCAAATATTCATTATCCGTTGCGATCATTTTAATCTCCTCCCATGTGGATGCCTTGAACAGGCGCGCCCAGTAATCGAGTTTCCATTGTTTGTCTTCGTCAGCTGCCAAAGCTATTTGTTTTAAATCTAACACATTCAGGGCAAATTTGCTACTATAAATGTGATGATTTTTTTCGTCCATCAGTTTATTACATGAGTAGAAGGATGGACTGTCTGGAAATAGCGTATAATCGAGAATGCTGATATGCATTGCAGGTTTGACATCAATGTATTTATCACCATGAGAAAGGTTGTTAAAAATACGGCACAGATAGCTGACAGAACGCTCTGGCCAGTCGTGCAGATCGGCGATCTGCATTTCGATGTTGAGGATCATATTTCCATTGAGTTCAACACGCACGTCGAGGCGGAATTCCTTGTCCTCACATGCCTCGCCGACAACGATCGGGTTCGTAATGACGACAGAGTGGATTTGTTCCGGCGGGATATGGAGCAGGGCGCTGATCAGTCCTTTTAGCGCCTTGTTGCTCTTCTGACACAGCGAGCGGAACATATAGTCGTTGGTCAGCGGGTAATCGAAGTGACCGGAGGCTTTTTCAAGCTCTGGCAGAAAAGAAGTGTGTTCCATTTTCATTCTCCTGTAAGTGATTGAATTCAGACGTCTGTATCTGCGATTATAGCAGAAACAATCAAGAATGCAACGCAAATGTCAAAATTAGCACATGAAATGTCAAAAATAACACAAAATTACCCCTGTTTTGTCTCCTTCTCATACAGTGTAATGCCGTAATCATTACCCAGTCAATTTCCGATTGCTGAAAGCCGCGTTATCACGAAAGTCCAGTATCTGAGCGGCCCCTGTCATCCCCCTCAAAACCATATAAAGGAAAGCAGGCATACCCCGCTGTGATACCGTCTGCATGAAAGTATCCATCGTGCGGTTTTCCCCGTTCCAAAATTCATTTAACAGAGGGACAGAGCAGCCAGAGCCTGCAAACACATCGCCGCGCAGGCCATCGTGTGCCTCCTCATTTGGTTTCATCTGATATCCACAGTACAGCGCGCAGTAGCGTTCTGCATCAAATTCAGCCTGTTCGTTTTTCTGATTCATTTTGCGTACCTCTTTTCATCCAGTTCTGACAGTTTTTGCCTGGTTCCATTGATGTCTAATATAGTTTCCCCGTCAAACCCGCAGGACAGAAGACAGGATATGACCGTTTGCAGTGCATCGGATTCCTCAGAAAATTCAATATCGATATTTCCGCCGGTGTTCCCCAGGCCGGCACCGGTGACTTCGCCCACGCCAGCCAGCAGGTCGTCCAGGTCATCTTCGATATCACCCAACGCATAATCTGCGGGCAGTTCTTGAAAATAAATGTATACATAGCTTTCCATTGTATGCTCTCCATATTGTCTTTATTACCACAGTTCTCCTCGTTTTCATTAAGATAACAGTAAAAGAATACCATATACAGACGCGTCCCACAATGTCAAAACAGGATGTTTTTATTTTTCCATTCAATTCATAAAAAAGGCAGCATTGGAAAAAATGAGTATAACAGTTGAAAAAAGTAGAAAATTTATAACAGTGAGGTGAAGCGGCATTGGGAAGGCGCAGGAAACGACATTTGAAAACAGCTGGAATATTGACTGTAATAGCTGCTCTGTCAGCAGGCAGTTTATGGTATTATTTGAGAGCGCGCTCAAATTCCATGGCAATGGAAGACCAGGGATTTCAAAATGACAGTGCCAATATCGTCACTGCGACAGGAGTGACAGAAATCGGAATGGAAGCTGTGACGTTTGCAATCGATTTTTTGGAGGAAACCAATCTCTATGTGGAGGATGTGTACTTTTCAAATGGAGATACTGTTGCAGCGGGGGTGGCATACATGAAGTTTACAGATGACAGCATAGAGAAGGCGCGTGCGGAGCTGGAGAATGCAGTACAGAATACAGAGCTTGCTTATCGGAGCAAAGTGATTTCCAACGGAGAGGATAAAATACAGGCAAAATATACATATGATGCGGCAGTGCTCGAGGCGGAATTTGCACTACAGGTTTATCAGGACACATTGACACAATTAGAAATGCAGCTTGTAAAAGCACAGAAGGCTTTTGAGGAGGCGCAACAGGAGTACAATGCGTACTATCATGCGGTAGCAAACAACACGTTTTATGAGGATTATCAAATTGAGAAGCTGAAAAAAGCCTATGATGATGCCTATGATTTATTTGCCAGCCGCAGGGCATACTGGGAAGTGACGCAGGAGGAGTTCGATGCGCTGGACGACCAGAATCCTGCACAGGAAGAGCAGAGTGATCGTCAGTGGATTATCAGAACAGTGGCACTGTTAAAAGAAGAAATGGTGGGAGCCCGGGAAAAATACGAACGGGCGCGGCAGGCGTATCAGAGAGAGATAGAGGGGGCGGAGCTAAAACTGCAAAAGCTGTTGAATCAGCTTGAGAGGGCTCAGCAGAATCTTATCGATGCACAGCTTGCGCATCAGAAGGGGAGCCTTCACGCGAAGACATTGTATGAGCTGACCGTTGCCAGGGGACAGATTGCGGAAAGCGACTATACTGTCTGTCTGATGCTCCTTGCGGACGAGTTGGAACATCTCGAAGATGCAAGGGGCAAAGCAATGGAAAATAAGGCATTTTTTGAGGAGCTGATTGGGGACGGATATTTGTATACAGAACAGGAAGGAACCATTTTCATGGCATATCCGGAGAAAGGACAGGCGCTTGCAGGGGGCGATCTGATTTTTGCGTATGAAAATCCAGAGCAGTTATTTGTGTCTGCAATGGTGCCGGAAAGAAGTGCGGCAATGCTTTCTGTTGGGGAAAAAGCAAGTGTAACCATAGCAGATAGTGACAGTTTTGACGGTATTGTTGAAGCGATTCAGCCCATAACGACATCTGGCAGCAAAATGGCGGGATATAAGATCGTAATGGTGTCACTGGATGGCGATGTCGGTACCGCGGCGCCCAATCTGGCAGCGGTGGTGGTATTTGGGAAGGATGCACAGGCCGATATTGTCCAATGCAATACAGATGCATTGAAAACAAAAGAGCGCCAAGCAGCGCAGAAGATGTATGACTTGGATATTTATGATTCGGATATTCTTGCAGAAACACATGAGGGCTATGTACAATACTTGAAAATCGCAGAAGTATATGTGGAGGCCGGACAGCACATCAATGAGGGAGACTTGGTGTGCCAATTGACACAGGATAGTATTGAAAATGTCCGCAAAACACTTACCGATGCACAGTTTAAGGCCGGCATTGCGCTTGCCCGGGCGCAGGCGGATTATCACATCGGCGTGCTGGAGGCCGGACTTTCCCACAACGAAGCCATGGTAGATCAGGCGCTTGCACAGACTGCATATGACAATGCAATTGCGAAATTAAACAGCGGTATGGTGGCAAAAATTCTGGAGACAGAACAACTGTTAGCGGATATTTACCAGATGCAGACAGCCCTGACAGACGACAGTTATCAGAGAAAGAAAGCGGATATAACGAGAGCATATGACGAGGCCAGGGAGCAGGTAGAGAAAGCCAAAGAGAGCTTCGTAACCAGTCAGGTTGAAGCGGCTCAAAACTTTCAGGCGGCAAAGGACGCCTATGAAAATTTTTTTGATCAGTTGGAAGCTTCCAATCAGCAGATTGCAGACAAGATAGCAGAAGTCGGCGCACTGCAGGAAGATATCCTGCAGAGTCAGCAGCTTATGGAAAAAGAGCTTCTGACAGCAGAACAGACGCGCATCAGTGCCCGGACGGAAGGGGAGATTGCAAATGCAAAATATGCAGGCATCCTAAATGAATATGAAAATGCGGTGAATAAGGCACAGTCAGACTACGATCAGGCAGTGCGCAGGCTTGATGAATTTAATCAGTTTGTGGGAAATGGTACGATTTATGCGGCGGGAAGCGGATTTGTGACAGAGGTAGGCTGCAGAAAAGGGGATATACTTGTCGATACACGGAATCTGGTGTCCTTCGTGGCAGATACAGATACGAATATTTTGACAGAGGAAGGCGAATAAGAGGATGGATACACAATGAAAAAAAGACATTACATTTTGCCAGCTGCAGCCGCAGTTGGCATTATCAGTATAGGAATCGCTTTGGTGACACTGACTTTTTCAATAAAAGAAAATAAAGATGATGATATGACATACCATGACGCCACTGCGGAATATGGCACATTAACAGTCGGGATAACGAAAACTGCCCCGGTAACGTTCAGAACGGTTGAGCAGACTTTTGATTTCGATATTGGTACATGGGCAGGCGAAGCCTCTGCGGCACTGCAGATTGAAGAGGTGCTTGTCAGTGTGGGACAGCAGGTACGAAAAGGCACAGCCTTGTTTCGCTTTACCTCAGACAGTGTACAGAACATCAGAACTATTTTACAGAGAGAAGTTTTTGACGCCAATAGGGATTGCGTATTGCTGGAGGCAAAGCAAAGAGAATTACACCTTCTGACCTCACAGGAGTACAACAGTGATGTAATCAATGCAAAATATGCAGACATAATGTACAATAATAAGTGCGCTGAGCTTCAAAAGAAGGCTGATGACGCAAAAAAAGCCGTGGATGAGAAACAGAATCAGGTCAATGAGAATCTGCTGGAGCTGACGCAGACGCAGCAGGAACTGGCAAATGCACGGAAGTATCTGAAAGAAGCGGAGGCAGCCGTTTCTGAAAACTATGACAATCGTTACAATAATGCATATTATTATACGATGTACGAAAAGACAAGGGAAACAGCAGAAAACATGGTAAAACAGTTGGCGGAACAGGTGGAAAGTCTCACGAAAAAAAACGAAATACTTTTATTTGAAGTTGACGAGGCAGTCCGTGCCTATCATCAGGTCATGCAGGATTTGGAGAAAGAAAAACTGGCGGTAAGGATGGACTATGACACGGAAATCTATGATTCAACAATGGCATCAGAACGCTATGATATTCTGACAGTCCGCCTTGACAATGATTTGCAGGAAGCAAGGAAACGTTATCAGGCTGCCTTGCAGAATATTCAGACATTTAATGCCTATATTGTGCGCAATCAAGTGTGTTCAAAATACAATGGTGTTCTGTCAGATATCACTGCAGAGGCAGGCGACACTATAAACAAAAATGACAGACTTGCCACATTATATGACCAGGAAGCGGCGGTCATGGAGGTTTTTCTTTGCGAGGAGGACCTTCTTGCGGTGAACCGGGAGGAAATGACAAAAATTTCATTTTCAGATGATTCAGAAAATATTTATGAAGGCAGGATTATAAAAGTATCAAAGAAGGAATATGACAGCAGTTTGGAAGAACCCTATTATATTGTTACAGTGATGATACAAGGTGATGTGTCAGGCCTGTCTCAGGGAATGACAGGCGATATAACATTTTTGACAAATGAAACAAAAGAGGTACTTTACGTGCCAGGCAGTGCCGTTTTCAGGGAAGGGGAACGATCCTATATCAAAATGCGCAATAAAAAAGGAAATATCGTGGAAAAAAATGTGACCACAGGGTTTTCGGATGGGGTTTCTGTCGAAATCAAAAAAGGAATTTCAGTAGGAGATGTGGTACTCATTAAAAAATGTTCCAGCCCCTTACAGAGGATTTTATGAGAGGTTAAAACAAAAACCGTGGTTGAGAGGAATTGAAGAAATCAGGTTTTCGATATATAATAAACAGGAACAATTTTTTCAAACACACGTGAAATCCTGATTGGAATAGTATTTGCAAATGGGATGACGAAGGAGACAATACGGGCAGGTTGATTGCATTATCCATTGCGTTTTGCCGGAGGAAGGAAATGATATATGGATAGAAATAAAATAGAACATGATTTTAGTGTCTATTCTCATAGTTTGTGCTATGACTGGATGCATGGCAGACAGCAGTGGGGCTAAAGAAGTCCTTCAGGCGCAGGAGCAGGAAAGCGGCGATTATGGCAATTCAGATATAGAAACTGCAAAAACCCGGGAAACACCAACAGAACCTGCAGCGTCCGATGGAGAATCAGACACAGAATTGGAATCAAGTGCATCGACAAAACCGGACACAGAATTCGAAACAGAAATCAATTTGGAATCAGGCATGATAACAGAACCGGACGCGGAGGTTACAGCGGATTATGATGGGCCGGTAAAAGTGTCAGATCTGGACTATGATTCGTTCCAGAGCAGAATGACCGACGAGGAGTGGGACGGATTTCAGCAGTATATTCCGGTTCTTAAGGAAAATACGGCGTTTGAACTGGGTGGAAACTATGAAGAACTTAACAGGGACGGTAAACCTGTAGAAAAAGGGGAGTATACGCAGTTTTATCGTTATACGTTCCAGGAAGCGGCGGATGAGGCTGATTTTTGGGAGCAGGTTGACAGTTATTGGACAGAGTGTGTGGCGGAATATGAGTCAAAGCGGCGTACAGATTGAAGAGAAACAACAGTATTAATGCTAATTATTACAGATGCGTTCAGTGGTATTACTGACCTAAGGATCTGTAGGAAAATAAGTGATACAGATTGCGCAGGTTATTTCTTCGAGTGTGCAGTGCAAAAAACGTAGGCGTAGTGGGCTACGGCGAGGCTTTTTGCACTGTGCAATCGGAGAAATAGACAAGTCAAGATGTGTCAGTTATTTTTCTACAGATCCTAATGTCTGTAGAGGGTGAAAATGGAAAATACAGTATTTGAAATGATTCAAAAGATCAAGGAAACCAGTAATCCGATTCTGAAAGCGTCGAGCCTGTCATTCTATATATCAGACGGCTTGAGGAATCAAAAACTGGGCTTGTATGAAGCATATCTTCTGCAATGGGAGGTTATTAACAACACAAGGGAGTGGTACATGCTGCCTGCATGGAGTGGAAAAGTGCAGATTTCAACATGCATTGCATTGCTGAATCAAAAATTATTGGCGCATGCTTTCAGGGACAGCAATTGTATATCCCTGCTGAGGCAATGGGGCATGGAAGCGTCTGAGGTTTGTGCGGAAAGAAGGAGCCATTATATTATGGACCGATATCCTGATTATTTGGATATTGACCGGGAGCAAAATGAGCATTTGCTAAAGGAAATGCTGAATGTCAGACAAAAGTATGATACCCTGAGTTATGACGACGGACCGTATCATGTAGAGATTTTTCCATATCACTATTTTGCGCCGGAGGAGATTCTGCTGGAGAAGATGGATATGAGCAGCCAGATGTCGGTTACAGAAGAAGTAGAGACTATTTTGATGGAACTGAATATATGAATCTGTTCAACAGAGTACCTTGATGCGCATGGGAAAGGCAGCCTTTGCAATAAGGAACTGTTCAGAAATATCCTGCGCAAGCTGCATCGGTTATTTTTTAACAGTTCCTGAGAGCATTTGAACGTACCTAAACGATACGTTCAAATGCAATATCTCCGCGCACATATTCATAATCCGTCAGCTTGATTTCGCGGAAACCATATTTTTCGTAGATATGAAGCGCGGGTTTTAACTTGCTGTTTGACAGGATAAACAGCTTCTTTGCCCCGTGGCTTATGGCCCAGTTCATGGCCGCTTCAAACACAGCGCTTCCGGCTCCTTTGTGCGGAAGCTGCTTGTTGGAGCCCAGCTTGCACAATTCCCAGGTGCCGTTTTCGTCAAGCGGTTTGGTCATACAGGTCGCCAGTACGTCTTCCCCCTCAGTCGCAAAATAGATCATTCCGCCATTTCCAAGGCTTTCCTCAATATGCTGAAACGTGTCGATATCCTCCTGCTCCAGACTGCCGAAATTGTCTGCAATCCACTCGGTGTTGAACTGAATAAAACAGTCCTTGTATCTTTCCTGATATTCAATTATTTCCATTTCGCAGAACCCCTTTCTTCTGTTTCGTTTTATTCAGTATATACCATTTCTTAACATAAGTAAAACAAAATTATCTAATGCATATATAAGAAAATGTAATACAAAAAATAAAATTCCTGTTGACAAAGAAAAATATTGTGTTACAATTCAAGATAACAATTACAGACAAAAAGCATTGACGAGGAGGAGTACATACTATTCTGATGGACAGAGAGAAAGTGGCTGGTGAAAACTTTCGTGATGGTAGTATGGAAGTAGCCTTTGAGCTTTGGATTGAACGGAAGCGTTCTGGCGAATGATTCCAAGTAGACTCCAACGGAGATTCCCACCGTTATCAAGGGAAGCGATATCGGAATGAGGCGCAGACCCGTTTTGTTCCCGCATCGTACAGAGTGCAGATTTTTTCTGAAATTAGGTGGTACCGCGGACATGTTTCGCCCTAAGCATTTGCTTAGGGCGTTTTTTGTCTGTGTTGTCAAAGGAACCGTTACCGAATGCGAACAGACTGGATGGTCAGACAGTACTTTTGCATTCAGTTTGATGACAAGGAGGTATCCACATGGATAAGAAGTATGATTTTCACAGGACAGAAAAAGATCTGGAACAGTTCTGGACGGAACACGACATTTACAGGTATGAAAACGGAAGAGAGAAAAAAGTTTTTTCCATCGACACACCGCCGCCGACGGTAAGCGGGAAACTGCACATCGGTCATGTGTTTTCCTACACGCAGGCGGAGATGATTGCGCGGTTCAGGCGCATGCAGGGCTATGATGTGTTTTATCCTTTTGGCTTTGACGATAACGGGCTTCCCACGGAGCGCTTGGTTGAGAAGGATGAGAATATCCATGCCAACATGCTGCCGCGGAGTGCATTCCGGGCAAAATGCATCAATACCATTGCCAGATACGAGGAGGAGTTTCAAAACCTGTGGAAGCGTCTGGGATTCAGCGTGGACTGGAATCTGCAGTACCAGACCATATCGGATTTGTCCCAGAAGATTTCCCAGAAATCCTTTATCGAGCTGGCAAAGAATAAGAAGGCGTACATGAAGGAATCGCCGGTACTGTGGTGCACGGAGTGCCAGACCTCCATCGCGCAGGCGGAGCTCGATACAAAGGAGTGTGAGACAACGTTTAACTATCTGAATTTTCAGACACCCATAGGAGAACTGCTGATTGCCACCACAAGACCAGAGCTGCTCGCGGGGTGCGTCTGTATCTTTGTACACCCGGATGACAGCAGAATGCAGCAATATATCGGACAGACAGCAAGCGTTCCGCTGTATGATTTTGAAATCCCGATTCTGTCCGACGATACAGTTTCTATGGACAAAGGAACCGGCGCGGTAATGTGCGCAACATTTGGCGATTCGACGGACATTGCGTGGTGTCAGAAGCATAACCTTCCATACAGGAAAATGATCCTGCCGGACGGGACAATTCAACAGGATGTGGCGCTGATCGGCGGTATGACAGTCACAAACGCGAGGGCGCACATAATCAGTCTTTTGCGTGAAAAAGGACATCTTGTAAAACAGGAGACAATCCAGCACATGATTGCGATTCATGAGCGCTGCCGGAATGCTGTTGAGTTTATCCCGTCAAGGCAATGGTATATCGATGTATTGACGGACAAGGAAACATATCTCGCGGCAGCAGACGAGATCAACTGGCACCCGGCGCACATGAAGAACCGTTATAAAATATGGGTAGAAAATCTAAAGTGGGACTGGTGCATATCAAGACAGCGGTATTTTGGGGTTCCTTTTCCGGTCTGGTACTGCAAGGACTGTAAAAAGCCAGTATTTGCCGCGGAGGAACAGCTGCCTGTAAATCCTGTGGAAAGCCAGCCGTTACATCCCTGCGCGTGCGGGTGCAGCGCATTTCTTCCCGAGGAGGCCGTCTTTGACACCTGGGCGACTTCCTCCATAACCACGCTGATCAATGCGCACTATGGCGAGAAAGATGATATTTCCGGTCAGATATTTCCGATGGGAATGCGCAGCCAGGCGCATGAGATTATCAGGACATGGGCGTTTTATTCGATCGTCAGGAGCCTGTACCACACAGGAGAGATACCCTGGAAGGACATTATGATCAGCGGGTTCGTGCTGGCAAAACCAGGTGAGAAAATAAGCAAATCAAAGAACAACGGCGCGGATTCACCGATGGATTTGATTGAGAGGCACTCCGCCGACGCAATCCGCTATTGGGCGGCAAACAGCAGGCTTGGAACGGATACTTTTTTCAGCGAGGACGAGTTAAAGATTTCCAAGAGGTTTATCCAGAAGCTATATAATGCCGCCAGATTTGCGATACTGCAGCTAAACGATTTCGCAAAACCCGAAACGAAGGAAGGCATCGCGCTGCTTCCTGTGGACAGATGGATTCTGCAAAGGGTAAATGAGACAACCTTGCAGGCGGCTGCGCTGTTGAATGATTATGAGATCGGGCAGGCGAGACATGAGATTGATAACCTGTTCTGGAAAGATTTCTGCGATTATTATATTGAGATTGCAAAGGAGCGATTGTACCAGCCTGAAAAACATGGGCAGGAACAGCGGTATTCGGGGCAGACCTCGCTCTATTACAGTCTGCTTGGGATTCTGAAGCTGTATGCCATCTACACGCCGTATGTGACCGAGTACATTTATCAGGATTTTTACCGGAAATATGAAAAAGAAGTCTCACTGCACCAGACCTTGTGGGAAACAGGTAGGACCGAGCAGATTTATCTGGAATTTGGCGGGCATCTGAAAAATGTGATCGCGAATGTGCGCAGGGAGAAGACGGAAAAGCAGATGTCCATGAAGGATGTGATTCCGGAGCTGATCATCACCTGCCCGAAAAAGTTCCGGGATTTTTATAAGAAGTCTGAGAAGGATATCAGGGCATGCACAGGTGCTGAGAGGATTGTGTTTCGAAACTGATGGTGAGTCACAAATCGCTCTGTTTTGAAGGACGAGAGGACAGCATCCCTGTTAAACCGTGATCGGAATAAAGAACTGCATTTGCCTTGTTATTTTTGCACTTTTTCCGTATAATAAAAATACGACAATGCTGCTAATGGAGGTGCCGGTTATGGGAATTTATTTGAATCCGGGAAATGATGGCTTTTGGGAGGCAGCTCGCTCCGAAATCTATGTGGATAAGACAGGGCTGATTGCGCATACGAACAAGTGTTTAAATACACTGCAAAAATTTATCTGTGTCAGCAGGCCACGGCGTTTTGGGAAATCAATGGCACTAAAAATGCTCGCAGCTTACTACTGCTGCAGCTGTGATTCGGCGGATTTATTCAGAGGTCGCAAAATTGAAAGCGACGCATCTTTTCAGGAGCACTTGAACAAGTATGACGTAATTTATCTGAATATGCAGCAGTTTTTAATCAGAGCCAGAAAACAGGGTGTCACAGACTATCTGGAGCGCGTTGTGCTCAATGATATTTGTGAAACGTATGGAGAATGGGTTTCGGAGCAGGAAACAAGTCTTGCCGCCGCATTGGAACGAATCTATGCAAAGGCAAAGAAAAAGTTCATTTTCCTGGTGGACGAGTGGGACTGCGTAATGCGCGAACGGCAGGAGTCAGAGGCAGTGCAGAAGCAGTATCTCGATTTTCTGAGAGACCTTCTCAAAGACCAGCCCTACGTTGCGCTTGCATATATGACAGGAATCCTGCCGGTGAAAAAATACGGGCAGCATTCCGCATTGAATATGTTCACGGAGTATTCGATGACGGATCAAAAAGTCCTGGAGGAGTATACTGGGTTTACACAGGAAGAGGTAAGAGCGCTGTGCAGACGGTTTGATATGGATTTTGCCGAGACAAGCAGCTGGTATGATGGCTATCTGTTTACGAAGTTTCGGCATATCTATAATCCGAAATCAGTTGTGGAGGCAATGCTTTTTCATAGATTTTCGAGTTATTGGACATCGACGGAGACATATGATGCTCTGAAGGTATATATGGATATGGACTTTGACGGGCTTCGCGCGGATATTGTGCAGATGCTGGGAGGCGCGCATATCAGGGTAAACACACTGAGCTTTCAGAATGATATGCGCAGTTTCAAGACGAAAGATGATGTTCTGACGCTGTTGATTCACCTGGGATATCTGGCATATGATCTGCAGAAAGAGGAGGCGTTTATACCGAATAAAGAGATCGTCAGGGAGTTTGAGAATGCCATGAGCGTCGGCGGCTGGTCCGAGGTCATGCGTGTCTTAAAAGAATCAGAAAAGCTGCTGGAAAACACGCTTCTATGTGATGGTGACAGCGTTGCGGAGGCGCTTGACAGGGCACATACAGAAGTATCGTCGATACTGACTTACAATGATGAGAATTCATTAGCGTGTGCGATTGGGCTTGCTTATTACAGCGCGCGGAAGGATTACAGGCTCATCAGGGAATTTCCCACCGGAAAAGGCTTTGCAGATATCGTGTTTCTGCCGCTGCCGCACACGGGCCGGCCCGCGCTGGTGGTGGAGTTAAAATATGACAGGAGTGTCAGCTCTGCCATACAGCAGATCAGGGACAGACACTACACACAGGCATTCGAAGGCTATACCGGCCAGATTCTGCTTGTCGGGATTACCTATAGCAAAGAGAATCAAAACAAGCCGCACAGCTGTGTGATCGAGAAAATGGAGAAGATGTAGCTGAACGTTAGTTTCGGTTCACGCTCTGTCTGATTTTGGCACAATTTTGTACATTGAAGGCGTAAACAGCAAATACAGCCATGAAATGTAATGGGCGTTTATTTGACAACACCTCTCCAAATGATGTATACTTCTCATACATAGGAGAGGTGAGAAATGGAAGAGCAAAGGGCGGTAAACTGGCGCAGTTACAGCGTAACTATGGCGATTTTGGCAATAAACATTACTGGATATATTTTATGTACACAGATGGGGGAAGCGGTGTATAATATTGGCAGTATGAATGCAGAGAAGATTCTTGTGGAAAAAGAATATTACAGATTCATAACTTCAATATTTTTACATGCAGATATCGACCACATTGTCAGCAATATGATTTATCTGGTCGGACTGGGACAAATGATAGAACAGATGATAGGACATGTTCGATTTGCGATACTGTACTTACTCTCAGGATTTGGGGCGGGCATCTTTTCCATCCTGTATGCTGTTTTGACGGGTGATATCTATGATGCGGTTGGTGCCAGCGGTGCAATCTTCGGATTGATCGGTGCGCTGTTTATTCTGCTTGTCCTCCGCGATCTGAGGCGCAGGGCACAAAGACGGTCTGCCGGCACAGATACTGCGTCAGAGCAGGTTAATGGCTTCAATGGGAATGGCAGGTGGGCGCCAAATGGGTATGAGAGTATATCAGTAGGGAAAATGGTCTTTGTGGTTGCCTATATGATTTATTCCGGGACGAGGGCCGCGCGGATTGACAATGCGGCGCATGTGGGCGGATTGGTTTGCGGGCTGCTGCTTATGGCGATTATGAATTTGATCAAAACAGGGAGGATATAAAGGGTGAAGATTAATATTTATTATGGAGGCAGAGGATTGATCGGGGATCCGACTTTATATGTGCTAAATAAGATACAGGAGGTGCTGCGCGAGCTCAACGTCAGTGTGGAGCGCTATGATTTGTACGAGTTTAAAAACAATATTGTCACATTGCCGCAGACATTGAAGGATGCAGATGGCGTCATCCTTGCGACGACGGTGGAGTGGTACGGCATTGGCGGATATATGCAGCAGTTTCTTGATGCCTGCTGGCTGTACGGAGACAAGGACAAGATTTCTAATATTTATATGTGTCCAATTGTTATGGCAACGACCTACGGCGAGAATGAGGCGGCAAAGAATCTCACAGAGGCATGGGAAATCCTTGGAGGGCGTCCGATCACAGGCATCTGCGGTTATGTGGCAGATGTGTCAGAGTTAGAGCAGAATGCCGGTTATGCCAGGGTGATAGAGAAGCGCACAGAGGACATGTATCGGTCCATCAACCAAAAATTACCGATTTTTCCGAACAGCAACCAGGCCGTAAAGCAGAAGATTACCTTTACACAGAGTCTGAACCTGACGCCGCAGGAGGCGGAGCAGTTGTCAGAACTTGCCAGTGACGATCTGTATGTGCAGAAGCAGAAAGAGGATATACAGGAGCTTGCCAGCATGTTCAAGGATTTAATGAATGTAAAAGAGCCGGACAGCACTTTGTTTCTGCAGGATTTTAGAGAACATTTTTATCCGCAGGCAGGATTCCGGGCAGTCTATAAGTTCACCATGCCAGAGACACGGCTGCCGTTGATTGTCAAGGTGGACCACACAGAGATGGAGTGTTATTATGGGGATACAGACAGTGTTGATGTGGAGATGCAGGTGTCCATGGACATTATGAATGAGATTGTGGCGGGACGCATGACCTTTCAAAAGGCGTTTATGTCCGGGGATATGAAAATGAAGGGTGACTTTAAGGTACTGCGCACGCTGGATCTTCTGTATGTATTTACAACACAAAAAGCATAAGAATGGAGGATACTTTTATATGAAAGACGAGAATTGTATTTTTTGTAAGATTGCGCATGGCGAGATACCGTCGAGGACATTGTATGAGGATGATGATTTCCGGGTGATACTCGACCTGAATCCGGCCACAAAGGGGCATGCGCTGATTCTGCCAAGGGAACATTATAAGAATTTGTATGAGATCGATGACAACACAGCGGCAAAAGTGCTTCCGCTTGCAAAAAAGATGGCGGTGACAATGACGGAAAAACTTGGATGTGATGGCTTTAACGTGGTGCAGAACAACAACGAGATCGCTGGTCAGACCGTATTTCATTTTCATGTGCACCTGATACCGAGATACAACGACGACAACCAGTCGCTTATCATGCCTCCTTGCGGTATGACAGCAGATCAGCTGGATGCGGTAAAAGACGAAATTACAGGGGAATAACAGCGCTGAGCCTGTCTTTATGAGAGGGCTCTGTGAGAAGTGTATGGCGGAGATTAGCAACAGGGGCACTTTCCTGACAATACAATGCCCCTTGTTCTTCGTCTGGAATCATTTCTGATGGATCGTATCCTCTATCAATGAAGTAATTGTCTCAATAGAATCTTTGATTTTGCTGTTCTGCATTGCATCGATATAAGACTGTCGTGTGAAGTAAAGTTCATGAATCTTTTCTGTCAGAATCACTGCGGTGAGGTAATCCTCGTCAGCCACCATGGAATAGCCCTGTGACTCGAAGCTTTTGGCATTCAAAATCTGGTCGCCGCGGCTTGCATGGGCGGGGAGCGGTATCAGAAGATTTGGCTTTCGCAGGGTCAGCAGTTCGCAGATCGCATTTGCACCGGCGCGCGATATGACAATATCGGCCATGGCAAACAGATCCTTTAAGTCTTCCTTTACAAATTCAAACTGTTTGTAGCCCTTGGTATTCAGCAGCAGATTGTCGATTTTATCCTTGCCGCAGATATGCACAATCTGAAAGTCCTCAAGCAGTTTAGGAAGTGCTTCGCGAACCAGTTTGTTGACCTCGGCGGCACCAAGACTCCCGCCGATGACCATGATCACAGGTTTTAACGTATCAAAGCCACACATTGCAAAGCCTTTTTCCTTATTGCCCTTCGTGAGTTCGTTTCGGATTGGAGAACCGGTGAGTATTGCCTTATCGGCAGGGAGACTCTGCAGAGTCTCGGGGAAATTGCAGCATATTTTCTGTGCGACAGGAATACAAAGGCTGTTGGCAAGTCCAGGCGTCATGTCGGATTCATGAATGATACACGGGATTTTTAACATCGCTGCAGCGCGGACAACAGGCACACTCACAAAGCCGCCCTTGCTAAATACAACATCGGGCTTGAGTGTTTTTAATATTTTTCTGGCTTCGGCAAAGCCCTTGAGCACGCGAAAGGGGTCGCTGAAATTTCTGATATCAAAATATCTTCTGAGTTTTCCTGTGGAAATTCCATAATAGGGGATGCGGTAATCCTCGATTAACTTTTTCTCAATGCCCTCGTAGGAGCCAATATAATGGATGTCATACCCCATGCTCTTAAGTTTGGGAAAAAGAGCGATATTGGGAGTCACATGACCAGCAGAACCACCACCGGTAAAGACGATGCGTTTCATATAATTAAAGCCTCCGATTTCCTTTTCATGATGAAAGTATATAGGATAGTATATTCAAAAATTTTAGATTTTCCAGTTATTTTGAATTGTTACCATATTTTTCAATTTGCTGTGTTTGCCTTATACTGTTCCAGAGCACATGCCAGCTGGTCGGGGCAGGAAGTATTCTTATAACCGCATTTGATACCTTTGAGCTTTGAGATAGCATCATCGACAGTCATTCCGGCAACCAGTGCCGAGATGCCTTTCAGATTGCCATTACAGCCTCCGGTGAAGGCCACAGATGTTATGATATTGTCCTCAACTTCAAAATCGATTAGCTTCGAACAGGTTCCACTTGTTTCGTATTGCATAGAGCACACCTTACCTTTCTTATGTATTTACTGTTACTATTTTACCAATCCAGCCAGGTGAAGTCAACTAAACTTTACCAATTAATTCGTTACTGTTCACTCCGTTCCAGTAACGGGCAAAAATCCATGCAAAATTTGCAATACGAACAAGGTTCGTTATGCAAATGGATTTTTGCTTTCAAACGATACGATTCTTAATTTGTCATCACAGGTGTCTTGTCATATGTAAAGGCATATGCTATACTGCAAAGAAACGGCATGGTTTTAGGCATGCATACAGGGAGGTTTGATATGACAAAACAGGAAGAAATACAAAAGCTAAAAGAGGAAAAGGATGCGGTGATACTGGCGCACTATTATGTCAGCCCGGAAGTCCAGGAGGCGGCAGACTATATCGGGGATTCGTATTTTCTGAGCAAAAAAGCGGTTGAGATGACACATAAGACCATCGTTTTCTGCGGAGTATCCTTTATGGGGGAGAGCGCCAAACTGTTAAACCCAGCGAAAACGGTGCTGATGCCTGACGCAGACGCGGACTGCCCAATGGCACATATGGTGACAAGGGAGGCTGTCGAGCGGGCAAGGGAGCAGTATGCAGATTTAGCAGTGGTGTGTTATATCAACTCGACAGCCGAGATTAAATCGTGGTCAGATGTCAGCGTAACCTCTGCAAATGCGGTTCAGATTGTGAAAAATCTGCCCAATAAATATATTTTATTGATTCCAGATAAAAATCTTGCGCATTTTGTTGCGGAGAAGGTCCCGGAAAAACATTTTATTTACAATGACGGCTTCTGTCCAATCCACGAGAATATGAGGGCAGAGGAAATCCGCAGTCTGAAGGCGCAGCATCCGTCTGCAAAAGTTTTGGTGCACCCTGAGTGTAACAGGGATGTCCTGGGGCTTGCGGATTATATTGGTTCCACCAGCGGCATCATTGACTTTGCAAAAAACAGCACAGACACAGCGTTTATCATTGGCACAGAATCAGGCGTCAGATATGCACTGCAGCAGGCAAGAAAGGACGCGGTATTTTTCTTTCCACAGACAGAGCCAGTGTGTACTGACATGAAGCGGATAACATTGGATAAAATCATTGATGTGCTAAAAAACGGCAGCAATGAGGTGAATATGGATAACGGGCAGGCGAATGCGGCGGCAAAGCGGACACTTACGCGTATGCTGGCGCTGGCATAAAGACCCAAAACAGAAAGGGATATGGTTATTGAAAAATGGCAAAGGAGCGTTATGATAGAGAATTGTATTGTGACATTGTGATCGCAGGGTGCGGTGTCGCGGGGCTGTACACAGCGCTGACACTGCCGCAGGACAAGAAGATTCTCATGCTGTCAAAGGAGGACGTCGCAAGCTGTGACTCGATGCTCGCGCAGGGCGGAATCTGTGTGCTTCGTGACGACAATGATTTTGACGCATATTATGAGGACACAATGCGGGCTGGCCATTACGAGAATCGCCCAGAGAGTGTGGAGATTATGATCAATTCCAGCCGGGATATCATCAACCACCTGTTGACACTGGGAGTGCGGTTTGAGCGGAACGCAGATGGAAGCCTTGCTTATACGAGGGAGGGCGCACACTCGAGGCCCCGCATCTGTTTTCACAAAGATATTACAGGGGAAGAGATCACGACGACACTGTTGTCACAAGTGAGGAAGCTGGCCAATATCACGATTATGGAGTACACAACGATGACAGATATCATGGAAGCAGATGACAGTTGTGTCGGAATACAGGCCAGAGATAAGAATGGAGCGGAATTGCGTATTTACGCGCCGGATACAGTGATGGCGACGGGAGGAATCGGAGGGCTTTATCAGCACTCCACGAATTTCCCGCTCCTGACAGGGGACGCATGCCGCATTGCGAAGGCGCACAGGATAAAGCTTGCGCATATGGATTATGTGCAGATACATCCCACCTGCCTCTACAGCACGAAACCAGGCAGAAGTTTCCTGATCTCGGAGTCTGCACGGGGCGAGGGCGCGATTATTATCAATCATAAGGGGGAACGCTTTGTGGATGAACTGCTCCCAAGGGATGTCGTGACAGATGCAATTCTAAAGGAGATGGAGAAGGAAGGAGCCGAGTACGAGTATCTATCTTTTGAAAATGTTCCTGAAAATGTAGTGAGGGAGCATTTTCCCAATATATATAAGCACTGCCTGGATGAGGGATACGATTTGCTGCACGAGCCAGTGCCGATTGTGCCGGCACAGCATTATTTTATGGGCGGAGTGCATGTGGACAGTGACTCTCAGACGACCATGGCGCATCTGTATGCTGTGGGGGAGACGTGCTGCAATGGTGTTCATGGAAAGAACAGACTTGCCAGCAACAGTCTGCTGGAGAGCCTCGTTTTTGCAAAGCGGGCTGCCGCGAAAATCACACAGACACAGGTTGGCATAAAACAAAGGAACCTATAATGAGAACAGGAAGCACAGCAAAAGTTTATGGAATAGTGCGAAGGCGGAGAAAGGAGAAAGAGATATGAATCCAGTTACAATGCAGCTTGTCGCTGACAAATACATAAAAATGGCATTGGAGGAGGACATCAACAATGAAGATGTGTCCACAAATGCCGTCATGCCCGCATATAAAAAGGGTGAGGTGCAGTTAATCTGCAAAGAGGATGGCATCCTTGCCGGACTTGCGGTTTTTGAGCGGGTATTTACCCTGCTCGACCCTGCGACAAGCGTGACCTATACGGTAAAAGATGGCCGGCCAGTTGCGGACGGTGATGCGGTGAAGAAAGGTGAGATGATCGCGTTTGTCACAGGTGACATCCGTGTGCTGCTCTCCGGTGAGCGGACCGCGCTGAATTATCTGCAGCGGCTGAGCGGCATTGCTACTTACACGCATAATGTGGTGAAGCTTTTGGAGGGAACAAAGACGAAGCTTCTTGACACCAGAAAGACAACTCCAGGCATGCGTGTCTTTGAGAAATACGCAGTGCGCGTCGGGGGCGGCTGCAATCACAGATACAATCTCTCAGACGGAGTGCTGCTAAAGGACAATCACATCGATGCGGCAGGCGGCGTGCGGAAGGCTGTGGAGGCAGCAAGAGCGTATGCACCGTTTGTGCGAAAGATTGAGGTGGAAACGGAAGACCTTACGATGGTGCGGGAGGCTGTGGAGGCTGGCGCGGACATTATCATGCTTGACAACATGACACCCGATATGATGGCAGAGGCAATCCGCATCATTGACAAAAGAGCTGAGACAGAGTGCTCTGGAAATATCACAAAGGAAAACATTAAGACGATCGCAAGTCTTGGCGTAGATTATGTGTCAAGTGGTGCACTTACGCACTCTGCTCCGATTTTAGATATCAGTCTGAAGCATCTCAGGGCAGTGGAGGAACATTAGCGAATTCTTCATAGGATGACAGAGAACATTTAAAGGAGGGCAGGATATTATGGAAAAGGAATTGACAGGGGCCGAGCGAAGAAAAATACTTGTATCAATCATGCAGCAGTCGCAGGCTCCGGTATCCGGCAGCGCCCTGGGCAAAGAAACCGGTGTGAGCCGTCAGGTGGTGGTACAGGACATGGCACTTTTGCGCACAGAAGGATATCCTATCATGTCCACAACAAAAGGGTATTATCTGGAACGCTCCAGTCAGAATCAGTGTGTGCGGATTCTAAAGGTGTGTCACGCAGACGAGCAGGTAGAAGATGAGTTGAACACCATAGTAGACCTTGGCGGAACCGTCCTGGATGTGATGGTCAATCACAGGGCATACGGAAAAATGACGGCGGCATTAAATGTCAGGAGCCGCAGAGATGTGCGTGCGTTTGTGGACAGCATAAGATCAGGCAAATCAACGCCACTCTTAAACGTGACATCAGGCTACCATTTTCATACGATCGGTGCGGACAGCGAAGCGATTTTGGATGAGATTGAGGCGATGCTTTGCCAGAAAGGATATCTGGCGGAACGGCTGCCTTATGAAAAGGAACTGTAGGAATACACCGTCTGGAGAATATTCATGAAAAAAATATAGAAATGCATAAGCTCGTCTCTGTGGACATACATTAGAATAAGCATGGACAGAAAGAAGGAGTCTTTGTATGCAGTTTTTTTATATTGATTACATGAATAACGGAAAGAAAGAGCGCAATATCGGATTTCTGAGGGTGGAAAATGACAGTGTCAGTGTGGGACTCAGGGGAGTGCCGCTGCAGTGTGGCGACCGCTGCAAAGTGTATGCCATCAACATATATGACGAGAGAATCCTTTTGGGGGAAGTGACCATCAAATCAGGATATGGTATGGAGAAGCTGAAATGGAATGATAAAGTGGACTTTGCGCGCTGCATGAGAGTCGAGATACCGCTATATGGAACGCGTATGGGAGTGTGTGTGCTCAGGGACGATTATCCGCTGTCAGACAGCATCACTCCAGTCTCAAAACACAATGAGATACATGTGGCGAAAAAGGCAGACCAGACAGAGCGCGAGGAGATTTGTGAGGAGATTTATGAGGACAAGTGGCAGCAGCTGCGCAAGCTTTATCCAGAGATACATATCTGCCCAGAGGCGCAGAGTATCCTGATACGGCCAAGGGATGTTGTCGTGCTGTCAGAAAGATATCATGAGCTTGCGACCAACTCATTTGTTCTGCACGCGTATTATAATTACAGACAGCTTCTCCTGTTCCGCTATGGTCACAGCGATGTCCAGTATTATCTCGGAGTGCCTGGGGTGTACTACGAGAGGGAACAGCGCATTGCGCAGATGTTTGGATTTGAAGGTTTTGAGAACGGAGAGGCGCGTATGCAGCAGGATGCCGACAATAAGTTGTACAAGGGGTGCTTTGGATACTATATGAAGCGTGTGGAAATTTGAGTTTTGCAAATCTGTTTAATGCTTTGGAGTTACTGTTCACGCCCCATCTGATTCTGGGATAATTTTGTTTATTGAAGGCGTAAACAGCAACAATTTTTGTACACAAATTGATTAAAGGAAAAAGTGAAAGCTTTTATCAATTTGGCGCAAGATTCCCACTACTTTGGCGTAGGTGTGAAAAGTAACCGCTTTGGATATTATATAGAAGATTTGGTCAAGAATGATTTGACGAAAGAGGATTATATTAGTATAATATCGAAATAGAAAGATATTAATGCCTATGAGAAAGCACATGAGGGAGAATAGCTATGGAAGAATTACAGAGAGCAATTGAGAAAATATCATATTACTGCGAAAGGCTTCCAAAGAAAGAATTGGACCTGATCAGCGAAAACCGGGATGCCGCGATTCCTTACCTGCGGGGGGCGGTCGAGAAGGTGCTCCGGGAGAAAGACAATCCTGACCAAGAGTATAGTTTACAGTTTTACGGAATATATCTGCTTGCACAGTTTCAGGATCGGGAATTTTTCCCTAAGCTGATGGAGCTGGCATTGCTGCCGGAGGACACTTTGGACATTCTGATCGGAGATACGCTTACAGAGTGTTTGAAGGATATTCTATACAATACATACAATGGAGATCTGGAGCTGTTAATACAGTCGGTTTGGAACAAAGAGGCCAGTGATTACGCGAGAGTGGCAATGCTGGACGTGATTGGACAGCTGTACTTGGATCAGAAGCTGGGAAGACAGGAACTGCAGGATTTTCTGCGGCAGATTATATACCAGGAGGAGAGCATCGGCGATTATATTTATACAAGAGTGGCACAGCTGATCTATCGCTGCCATTTTACGGATATGCTGCCAGAACTCAAGCGTCTTTATCAGGACGGACGAGTGGATCGATGTGCCATTGGCGGCTATGACAGCTGCGTGGACCAAATGTTTTCCTATCGGAAAAGAAACGAGCGGTTTTGTAAGTCCCCGGTTAAAGCGTGGAAAATGATCAACGGCTGGGCAGAGTTTGAATATTATGACGAGACAGAAATGGTTGACGAAGATAAAAGCGAGGAGGAGAAAGAGGAGAGCAGGGAAATCGAAGAGTTCTTTAGAGAGCTAAACAGTAGGGAGGACAAAACAGAACAGAGAAGGAATGTGAAAATTGGCAGGAATGACCCGTGTCCGTGCGGAAGCGGCAAAAAATACAAGCACTGCTGCCTGAACAAGCCCAAACTTGCAGAGCAAGGACTGGAGAGCGCAGAAGAACAGGAAAAGTGGCTGAGGGAATACCCGCCGGCGGCAGTGGACAGAAAGGAAGGCAGGGTATATCTGGAAGATCTGTACAGCAAGGAAATCATAGAGATTGATAAGCTGCTGTATCTTGCCCTCAAACACAGGGTAATCCCCATTTGGAAAAGGGAGCCCGAACAGGTGGTTGCCAACAGGAAGCGGCGATACTTAACAGATGCGTTTCTGAAATTTCAGGAATTTGTCGAGCGGGAACAGATTCATAGCTTTTTGGAATATGACAGTAAATATTCAATACACTATCCTTGTACACAGTGGTTTGATGAGCTGCTGGAGCTTTTGAAGGAAGACGACCGAGATGGTATCCTGGAGAATGTCCGCAGTACCTTCAACAATATGGAGATGCAGCAAACGGATTAACAGTGTGAAGGGGAATAGGACGACATGAAAAATGTATTGGAGCTCTTTACAGAGGAAACGCAGAAGTGGTTTCACAGTACTTTGGGAGAGCCGACGCTGGTACAGCAAAAGGCGTGGCCGGGTATTGCAGCCGGCCAGCATGTACTGGTCTCGGCGCCTACAGGAACGGGAAAGACACTTTCTGCGTTTCTTGTTTTTCTGGATCGGATGAAGAGGCAGCTACAGGAAGGGACTTTAAAAGACGAGCTGCAGCTGATCTACGTATCCCCGCTGAAATCCCTGGCAGCAGATATCCGCGAAAATCTGAGGCGGCCATTGGATGGAATCGGAAACGGAACCGGGGAGCAGGAGGAGATTACAGTTGGAATCCGCACAGGTGACACCCCGCAGAGGGACAGGCAGCGAATGGTCAGAAAGCCGCCGCATATACTGATAACCACACCAGAATCACTGTATCTGATGCTGACCAGCAAGACGGGGCAGAATGTGCTTGCAACGGCGAAGGCTGTGATCGTGGACGAGCTCCATGCCCTTATTGACACAAAAAGGGGAGCCCATTTAATGTTGTCGATCGCGCGTCTGGACAACCTGTGCGGACAGCATTTGCAGCGGATAGGTCTGTCCGCGACGATTGAGCCGCTGGATGCGGCAGCGCAATATCTTGCGCCGGAGGACGTGCTGATTGCGGCACCGGTTATGAAAAAGAAAGTTCGTCTGGATGTGCTTGGACCATACGCGGATTCGGTCAGAAACAGGAGAAAAGACCCTGTGTGGGAGGAGCTGGGAGCCCTTGTGTACCAGTACTGTCAGGGCAGCCGCAGTGTGATTGCGTTTGTAGAGGGAAGAAGATATGCGGAAAAGCTGGCATACTATGTCAATACTTTAGGCGGGGAGGGCTTTGCGCGGGTGCATCATGGCAGCCTGTCGAAAGAACAGCGTATGGAGACGGAGGAAGCCCTGCGCGATGGGACGCTCCGTCTTCTGTGTGCGACCTCTTCCATGGAGCTTGGAATTGATGTGGGGGAGATTGATCAGGTATTACAGGTCGGATGTCCGCGCACGGTTTCCGGCACGATGCAGCGGCTTGGACGCGCCGGGCACAATCCCGGGCGAACGAGTGTTATGTACCTTTTTCCCAGGACCGCGGCAGAGTGCGTGGCGTGCGGCATGACGGCGCAGCTTGCAAGAGAAGGCGGCGTGGAGCAGATCAACCCGCCCGTGATGTGTCTCGATGTACTTGCACAGCACCTTGTATCCATGGCTGCATTCCGAAGCTGCCTGTTGGACGAGGTGATGGAAATACTGCCGCGCGCATGGAATTTTCGCAATGTTACGAAGGAGGATGTCCAATCGGTACTTTGTATGCTTGCCGGAGATTATGAGCATGCGCGGGACATTCCTGTGCGGCCACGGATTCTATACGACAGGATTCATGAGCGTATGGAGGGGGACGGATACAGCAGAATGCTCGCAGTCTCGGCAGGTGGAACCATTCCCGACAAGGGACTGTACGCTGTAAAGACGGAGGACGGTGTAAAGCTCGGTGAGGTAGATGAGGAGTTTGTGTATGAATCCCAGAAGGGAGACCGCTTTATCCTTGGCGCCTTCGCATGGAAAATAACGAATATCAGCAGGGATATTGTGACGGTGGTTCAGGCTCCCGTAGAGGGGGCAAGGCTTCCATTCTGGAAAGGGGAAATCAAGGGGCGCAGCAAGCGGACCGGCGAGGCGTTTGGGCGCATGTTTCATGCCTTACAGCAGGCACATGAGGACAAAAGACTGCCGGAGGAGCTGAGGGGACTGGGATTGGATGAGACAGCAGTTTCCCTTGCAGCCGGCTATCTGGAACGGCAGATGAGGGCGCTTGGAAGTCTGCCCGATGACAGGACCATTCTGGTGGAGCATTTCAGGGATTCGTCGGGGAACAGCCAGCTGATGTTTCACTCTGTATTTGGAAAGCGCGTCAACGCGCCGCTGTCCCTGCTTGCGGCACAGGCGGCGCGGGAGCTGCTTGGAACGGAAATTGGCAGTGTGGATGAAGAGGATGGTTTTTTGCTGTACGCCTATGGAAACAATACGCTCCCAGAAGGGATACTGCAGGGCATCAATCCTGACACATGTGTCAGAAAGTTGGAGATTATGCTTCCTGCAACTTCTGTTTTTAACATGGCGTTTCGCTACAACAGCGGCCGGGCGCTGATGATGGGAGTTCGAAAAAATAGCCGCCAGCCCCTTTGGCGTCAGCGGTTAAAAAGTGCAGAATTGCTGGAACAGGTGGTGCGTGAGGATGCGCATCCGCTGATCCGGGAAACCAGACGGGAATGCATGCAGGAGCTGTGGGATGCTGCGGGCGTGAGGGAATTATTGTATGATATCCAATCCGGCGTCGTGGAAGTGCGGGAGATGTATACAGAGCTTCCCTCGCCGATGTCGCTTCCGCTGCAGTGGGCGCAGGAGGCCGCAGTCATGTACGATTATGCTCCCACGCCGCGCGGGATTCATACAGCGGTGGAGGATGCATTAAAGGATGCACAAAACGAAGCGCTAAGACCGGGAAATCAGGAGCTTTTACAAATTCAGGAGAAATCGCGTGCAGAGAGACGTCTGCCAAAGGATGAACAACAGCTTCACGTACTTTTGATGACGGAGGGAGATCTGGCAGCCGGCGAACTGGATATCCCTGTCGAATGGCTGGACAGTCTGGCACAGAATGGAAGAGTGCTGTATCTGGAGCAGGGTTTGTGGATTGCGGCCGAGGAAGCGGATCAGTATGCCGCCGCCCTGGGCGAATGCGATGTCAGACAGGGACGGTGTCTGCGTGAGCAGAAGTTGGAGGAACTGTCTTGCGGAAATCGGATCTGTGAGGAACAACTTCATATTGTGCGGCGTATGCTGCGCTACCGTGGTGCCTCCAATGCAGAGCAGACGGCGGCGCGGTATGGATGGCAGCTGTCCAATGCAGACGCAGTTTTGGAAAAACTGTGCCAGCGCGGGGAAGCCATGAAACACGAGGACATGTATTATCATGCAAAGTTGTACCAGCGTGCCAGGGTTCAGACAGTCAAAAACAGGCGTGAGGAGGTACAGACCTGTCCTGCGGAGGCGTACGCGGCACTGATGCTTTCCCATATGGAGTCAGGCGCGCCGCCGGAGGAATGTCTGCGAAGGCTGTTAAAACGCTATGCGGGGATGACCCTTCCCGCATCCTATTGGGAAGGAGTCCTGCTCCCCAGATGGGTAAATCATTACCGCGGGGAAAAGCTGGATTCATATCTTGCGGAGGGAGAGCTGTTCTGGCATATGGAGGGCAAAGGCGGACTGCGCTTTGATGTTCAGGAGGAAATCGACTGGGATGCGGATTTGGATATTCAGGAAGACATGCTTGCGGAATATAAGCTCACGGAAAAGGAAGTGCTGTTATACCATACACTGCAAAGGCGCGGCGCAAGCTTTATGCAGACACTGAACGGAGTGCTCGGCGGCGAGTCGCCGTATGACACCCTGATGTCTCTGCTGGAAAAAGGGCTGGTCTGTGCAGACAGCTTTGTTCCGGTACGGCAGTGGCTTGAACAGGACAAAGCGAGAAAAGCTGCAGCAAAGCAGCGGGTTGCCATGCGGGTGAAAGCATTGCGTGCCGGGAGATGGGATGTGGTAAGACCACGAAAAGAACAATCGGAGGAACAGACCATTGCGGCAAGCCTGGAAAAAGGCTTTGACCGCTGTCTGATACTGTGCAGAGAGACTGCTGCAGCATGTGGGATTGCCTGGCAGGATGCGCTGTCCGTACTGCGGATATGGGAGTACACAGGACAGGCGCGGCGCGGATATTTTGTGGAAGGGCTGTCCGGGGCACAGTTTATCCGGGGAAAGGATTATGTGTCTGTCACAAAAAGGCTGTGCGGCGATCAGCTGCAGTCCGGGAAAAAGCTGGTCTGGGTGAACGCCGCAGACCCGGCACAGTGCTGGGGAAAGGTATTGTCCCATAAGGATGGAAGAAACTTTCTGAATATTCCGGGAAATGCTGTTGCATGCTATGGAGGAATGCCAGTGGCAGTCATGGAGCGCCAGGGAAACACTTTGCGTGTGTTTGGGGAGGAACTGCTAACGGAAACGTTGCTGGAGGAATGCCTGCAGATATTTGCACAGGATTATAAAAAAGGAAGAATATTTCCGGGACTCAAACGAATTGTCGTTAAAAACTATCCAGATTTCGCGGGACAGGCATTGACGCGTGCCGGATTTTTCCGGGAAATGCAGGACTACGTCCTGTATTGCTAATACTCCAATTTCTGACTGGATGGATCACTGGAAGCAGGTCGGAGATGGTTTGGTACCTAAGTACCATTGATATCAAATGCGCTTTCATATATGCTTATTTAGTGCTGTTAAAATAGTACGAATAAGCATATATGAGGTATTAAAATGAAAAAAAGAACAAAAGAGATTCTGGCAGGAGCACTTGCACTGTGTATTCTGCTAAGCGCGCCAGTATGCGTGGAAGCAGTGGAGGCCGTCGGGCGATTGTCAATGAACAGGGAGTGGGCGTCAGTATTTCAAAAGGATTTGCAGCCAGAAGACAGACCAGAAATCGGTTCAAATGACAGGACAGGCGCGTTATCAGAAGAAGCGCCGGAAGACAAAACAGAAGTGCTGCCAGAAGACAAAACAGAAGTGCTGTCAGAAGAAGCATCAGAAAATAAAATAGAGAGTTGTTCACAAGAGCTGACGGAAGAAGAGTTCGAGGAAAGAACAGAAAGTTACACAGAAGAACTATCGGAAGAACGATCAGAGGACAGATCAGAAGATAAAACAGAAAGTTACACAGAAGAACTATCGGAAGAACGATCAGAGGACAGATCAGAAGATAAAACAGAAAGTTACACAGAAGAACTATCGGAAGAACGATCAGAGGACAGATCAGAAATCTTATCAGAAGAGTCAGAAGAACCATTAGAGTCATATTCAGAAGCGATTCCTGAAGAAATCACAGAAAATTATTTTCATATTGTAATAAAACCCGATCATGCTGACAAGGAAGAAGAATGGGTAGAGATTCCTGTCAGCTGTTTTTCCCCTGAAATATCAGACGATGGTGAGCTGGATTACAGAACATACATCGATAAAGGCGCAGACATACTGATAAAAATCCCAAAATCAGAGGCGGAACAAATCGGTTCTAAAAGTATCAAAGTAAGAAATTGTGCCCTAGAGGACAGTGATTTCTATCTCGAGCTGTCAAAGAACGGACAAAGGCAGCAGTACCCGTATCATGAGTGGCTGGACTATCTGAAAAGCTGCAATGGGTGGGTCAGTGGCGAGGTTGAGGTTCGGCTGAGTGACACAGGGAAGAACTATTTCCATGTGATGAAGATGGAAGAACAAAATGGGCCGGACGGAAAGAAACACTATATATTCTGGGCAGAAAATCCAGACAGAAATGTAAGCACAAAAGGCGTGGAGAACGGCACAAGATCCTATACGTCAGGGATTGACACAGATGCGCCGGTGTTGAAGGACTTTTGCACAGACAGCGAGTGTTACGAGCCGACAAGGACTGATACAGAGCAGTATTTTGCAGAGGATTTTATCCTGAAAGGTACTTTCTGCGATGCGGTCAGCGGCGTGAGCAGAATTGAGTACACGACTGATCTGAGAGCAGGAAAAAACGCTGTGTGGGTGGAAGCAGAGAGAATACAACCATCCATAGTACAACAGGAAGTCAAAAGCACTGCAATTGATTTTCAGATTGTACTTGCAGACGGATGCTATCCAGCCATTGCGGTAAGGGCATATGACGAGGCAGGAAATGCCAGTGAGATAAAGCAGTTTGTCAACGATGCACAGGAGCCAATACAGGTTATTGTGGACCGCACGGCGCCTGTGCTGGCATTGCATACGACTGCGGACGGTCAGCCCTACAGCGGTGAAAACGATCATTGGACCAACAAGGACGTGCAAATCGAGATCACACCGGACAGAAAAAGCAGCTCTTATGCCGGCCTGTATCAGTGTGAATACACTTACAGGAAAATTGGGGAAAATATGACAGATGTGTCAGAAAACTGGACAGAGCTTTCTGTGCAGGACAAGTCAAGGGCAGTGCTCGATATCACGGAAGACAAAAATGGCTATTATCTTTTCCGCGCAATTTCCAAGTCGGGTGTGGAGACCACGGAGGTTGGAAAACAGCGGATTCTCATACAGCATCAGGGAGCAGAGCCAAAACCGCTGATTGTGAGCGGTGTGGACGAGACAAAGTGCAGGGACGGCTGGTACAACAAACAGTCCGGCACGCCGGTAATCCACTTTGAATATCCAGATTATGATACTGGTATTGAATCGAAAGAGTATGACGCGCCGATTACCATACACTATACACTGACGAGAGCAGATTCTGCACCGGAAGCGTCAAAACCGGCAGCATCGGATGAAGCGGACAGGCCACAGACGGCAGGTAATGACGAGAAAAGTGCAGTAATCGGTGTTCTGAGCAGTGAGGACGTGACAATCTGCACGGACGGCAGCAAAGAATTTGTGCTGACCATGGATGATTTGAATCAACACAGGGTTGATTTTGGATCTGACTACGGCACAAGGGATGCCCAGGATGGATTTTATACCCTGGAATACTGGATAACAGACAAGGCGGGAAATGTGTCAAAAACGCAGCGATACAGCTATAAGATTGACTGCCATGATCCGACAGATTTGTCAATGGTGTTGGACGGAAGCGCGTTTTTGGTGGGAAAGGAGTCGGTCATCACATACGAAAGATTTTATCAGGATACAATATCAGGCAGCGCAGACGCACAGTACGGCATCAGTGGAAAAGGGTCACTGACAATCAGCAAAGTGAAAAAGATTGGCGAGTGGAACGATATTGGCGGCGGCATCTTTGAGGATGCAGACAATTTCAGCATTGTGCCAAATACAAGGTGCTTTCTCTACATCAGGGCGGAGGATGCAGCCGGAAATACTGCGGAGGGATGGACGAGTGGTATTGTGGTGGATAACATGGCCCCCAATGAAGCAAATGGAAATAATAAGGAACTAATCATCGAGCCAGAGGGCGCCAATGAGCATGGATTTTTTCATGATGATATTTTAATCGACATCTGTATCAAGGATGCGCCGGAGGATGATAACTGCGCCGCACTAAAGACAATAACCGGCTCTGTCGGAAGAGACGGGATGGATACCATTGCGGACAAGGAATTATTTACCTTTACAAAGGAATCGCCAACGGAGGACGAAATCGCCGCAGCATCCAGTTACCAGGGTACGCAGCGAATCGACGCGAGGGCAAACGAAAGCAACGAAGCCTACATTGCAGTCACGGCCACAGACCGGTCAGGTAACACAAAGACATCGACAAGGCTGTTAAAAATCGATGTCACAAAACCGGAAATTGATATCAGCTTTGACAACAATGAGTCAGAAAACGGAAACTATTACCGCAGGGGAAGGGTAGCCACAATCCACGTGCATGAGCGAAACTTTGATCCTGACGGTGTCAGTGTATCAGTCACAAGGGATGGACAGCCGTTCGAGGCCTTGCTGTCTGCATGGGCGAGTGATGGGAGTGACCATTATGCCACACTCACGTTTGCGGAGGATGGCGAGTACAGTATCAGGGCAAACTGTGTCGATTTGGCCGATAATCTTTCCGATGAGGTGCAGTCGGACCCCTTTATTATCGACTGTACTGCGCCTGAAATGACAATTACGCTAACTACCGGCCAGGACGCGCAGGGCGTAGAGCAGGATTTTTTTAATGCAGGTGTTACTGCTGTGATTACTGTGACGGAGCGCAATTTCCGCGCGGAAGATTTTGTTGTCAATATGACCCCTGTGTCAGAAAGAGGCACATGGAGCCATGAGGGGGACACACACACGCTGCGCATTCTGTTTGCGGATGACAGTGCACATCACATCGACTGCGCCTGCACGGATATGGCTGGCAATCTCTCCAATACCGTGGAAAAGGAGTTTATTATCGATACCATTGCACCTGTGATTGCCATTGAGGGTGTGGGCGACCGTTCTGCAAACAGCGGCGAGATTCTTCCCGTGGTATTCGTGTCGGACCTGAATATAGAGCAATCAGGAATATCGGTATCCGTGACGACTGGCGTCGGCGGTGTGGTGGAGAATGCTGTTGCGACAGAGCTCTTTAAGGACGACGCAGGCAGCAGATACCGCATGACGCTGACCGACATGACAAAAAAGCCGGATAACATTTATTATCTTACGGCAACAGCCTGTGACAGGGCTGGAAATGAGGCTGAGTGCACCTACCGCTTTTCTTTAAACAGGAACGGCTCTGTGTATGACCTGACCGCACTCATGCAGTTAATGGAAAAACAATATAACACATATGACGGACTGCAAGATATCGAGGTGGTAGAGATGAATGTTGATACGGTGGAGGAATTTGAGCTCTATGTATCGCGAAACGGCGCAATTGGATTTGAGGCAGAATATACGAGGGCGGTCAGCGGATCGGCAGACACCGGATACACCTATTTGTATCAGATTAATAAAGAGAATTTTGCCGGGGAAGGAACCTACAGATTAAGCCTGTACTCCAGAGACCGCGCGGGAAATGAGGTAAACAATGTGTCCAGCATCCAGGGAGATGAGATTTCGTTTGTGATTGATAACACGGCACCAAAAGTAGTGGTTGACGGAGTGAAGTCCAATATGGTGTATGATGTCGAAGAACAGGAGGTGCATGTCTCCGTGACAGACAATTTTAAGCTGGCGGAGGCAGAACTGACCTTGGTGAACAGGGCGAATGAGGTGTTAAAGAGCTGGGATTACATGGAGCTTGCAGAGGAAGGCGAGGAACTTACAATCACGATTCCACAGTATCATGAAGCCATGTCACTTCAATACCGGGCAGAAGATGCCGCCGGAAACGAAATGCAGGCTGCGCTTACGGACTTTCTTGTCACTACGGATAAATTTGTGCAGTTGGTCAACAGGCCGTCAAAAACGCCATCCGGGTATCTGATGATCGCTATGACAGGAGGTGCAGGAGCAGTTGGGCTGTCCGCTGCCGCTGCGTCAGGAATCCGGAAGCGAAAACAAAGATATTGATAAAGGATACTTGCAATTGAAGTAAAGATTGTTTCGTGCTATAATGTAGGCGTATGAAAAAGAATCATCTTTGGAGTGGACTTATAGAGTTCACGTATGTGCGAAAAATACAAAGATAATTAGGATAAGCCTGAGGAAAAAACATGGAACAAAATGAAAAAAAATATGTGACAACATGGGGAAACGCTATCTCAATCGCGGACAGGAAACCGGAAAACTACGCGAAGGATCTGACACTGCGCTACCCCATCCGTCCAATGTTTGACGGAGATAGATTAAAGATAACGTTAGACAATTTCTGTGGGACTGAGCCAGTCACGATAAGCGGTGTCTATGTGGCAGACAGTGCGGACGCGGGGCGTGAAATTGTCGGAACAACCAGCACACCAGTTACGTTTGACAACGGCAGCAGGCGCGTTACGATACCGGCAGGAGAGGCAGCGGTCAGCGATGAGATCTGCTTTCCGGTCAGACGGGGAAATGATATTAGCATCAGTCTGTATCTCGGGGAATTCACACAGATGCGCTCGGCAGTGTTGATTACCGGACCATTGTCAAAGGGGTATTATGCGGTGGGAGACCACACGCAAAGCGAGAGACTTCCGCTGGAACTTACGAGAAACACGAACTGGTTCTATTTTTTGAGTAATGTGGAGATAGAGACACAGGGCACAAACAGGGCAGTCATCTGCTATGGTGACAGCATTACCTCACAGGCGTGGCCCGACTATCTGACACTGCGGTTATTTCAGGAAAAGATTGCGCATACTGCTATAGTGCGGCGCGCGGCAAGCGGTACGAGAATACTGCGGCAGTATGACAATATCACTTATGATTCTTATGGATTAAAAGGTTCCATCCGCTTTCCGCGGGAGGCAAAGGTGAGCGGCGCAGATACCGTTATTATCCAGCATGGCATCAACGACATCATTCATCCCGTGGGCGTGGAGGTCAATCCGTTTCGCCCATGGAGTGACTTGCCGACGGCGGATGAGCTGATACAGGGACTGCGGCAATATCTCTGCAAGGCAAAGGAATACGGACTTGACGTGTATATGGGAACATTGCTTCCAATTTATGGATGGCGCACTTACGAGCCGTTTCGTGACGAGCTCCGCTGTGCAGTCAATGACTGGATTCGCCAGACACCGGAGATTGAGGGCTGTATCGATTTCGACAGGGCACTGCGCGATGATGCCAACCCGGCGGCTTTTATGCAGGTTTATGACAGCGGCGACCATCTGCATCCGTCGGAGAGCGCGTATGAGCGGATGGCCGCGGAAGTACCTGAAATTCTGTTGAGACATAAGGAGAAATAAAAATGCCCACATTACTATTTATCAATGCATGCGTGCGCGGCAAGGATTCAAGGACGCTGGCGCTTGCAGAGCATCTGCTCGAGTGTATCAGGGAAGCGAACAGCAGGGATATGGCATTTCATATAGAAGAGATCAGACTTTCTACAGAGAATCTGCTTCCGCTGAATTATGAGAGACTCCAGCGTCGGGATGAATTGTTGGCAGCAGGCCAGCTGCAGGACACGATGTTTGACTATGCCAATGCTGTGGCGCAGGCGGATATGCTCGTGATTGCAGCGCCTTACTGGAATATGTCATTCCCGTCTTCCCTGAAGATTTTTTTTGAGGCTGCAAGCGTGGACGGGATAACGTTTACATACGCCGAGGATGGCACACCGATTGGACTCTGTGCTTCTGAGGACATGTATTATGTCACGACGAGCGGCGGCTATATCGGTGACTGTAATTTCGGCTTTGAATATATCAATGCCCTATGCAGGCTCTATGGTGTGCAGAACACACATTTTGTCAGCGCACAGGGACTGGATCTCGACGGTGCTGACATACAGGCAATTATGGAGGAAGCCTGCAACGGAGAAATATTGAATTTTTCATGATGGCGGAGGTGTGTCTGTGGAGGAAGCGGCAATAAGAGCAGGTGAGAAAAGCCAAAACGAAAATCATAAAAAAGAGAATGAGACAAAAGCGAAAGAAACGCTGGCGCAGCGAATATGGGGTTTGTCGCGGGACAGGCTTCTGGTGAATCTGCGCTTTCTGGACGTGGCGCTTTCCAGTCTGGGATTGCAGGCAAGACCAGGAATTGACCATGTCTTTTGTGATGTCAATGCGCCCCAGAAAGCGGTCATCTGTTATGACCCGGTGTATGTCATCCGCCTTTACAAGAAAAATCCGGCCAATGTGACAAGACTGCACTTGCACATTCTGCTGCACTGCATTTTCAGCCACTCCTACAAGTATGACAGAGTGGAGCAGGACCTATGGGATGTGGCGGTGGATATGGCGGTGGAGAATGTGGCGCTGAACCTGAGTCTTCCTGGTCTTGAGACGGCCGGCGATGCGGAGCGCAGTGTGGCACTGGCAGCATGGAAAGAGCATGTGGGCACCCTGACTGCGGACAGGATATACAGAAGGCTCCGGGAAGACAGGCTGGGTGTCAGCGAGCTTCTGGAGCTTGGCAACCTGTTTCGGAGAGATGTGCATGAAGGCTGGGGGACCGCTGAGACACTGGAGATTACCGAGGCACAGTGGAAGAAAATCAGCGAGCGGATTAAGGCGGAGCTAAAGTCCTTTTCGGAAGATAAATCGGATGACAGGAGTATCCTGCAGAATCTCGAGGAGGCGACGAAAGAGCATTACGATTATGGTGATTTCCTGAGAAAATTCAGTGTGTCGGGCGAGGATATCCAGATCAACGACGATGCGTTTGACTATGTATATTATACGTACGGTTTATCCCTGTACGGCAATCTTCCGCTGGTGGAACCATTGGAGTATAAGGATGTCAACAAGATCAAAGAGTTTGTGGTCGCGATTGACACTTCCGGCTCCTGCCGCGGCGAGGTGGTTCAGGCATTTTTGAACAAGACATACAGCATCCTGAAAAGCAGTGAGAATTTTTTTCGAAAAGTGAATATTCATATTATTCAGTGCGACTCGGAGGTGCGCCGCGACACGAAGATTACAAACGACGATGAGTTTGAGGCGTTTATGCGTGAGGGACAGCTGGAGGGCTTTGGATCTACGGATTTCAGGCCGGTTTTTGCATATGTGGACAAGGCAATTGAGAGCGGAGAATTTGAAAATCTGAAGGGTCTGATCTATTTTACGGATGGTTATGGCGTGTTTCCGGAACACAAGCCATCCTACAATTATGATACCGCATTCGTGTTTCTGGAGGACGATTATGAGAAGCCGCCTACGCCGCCATGGGCAATTAAGCTGGTTTTGCCTGTGGAAGATTTGGAGCGTGGAGAAGAGGGAGGTCTGATTTCGTGAATATTAAGCAGGCAAAGGAGCATATCAAAAATTCTGTAAAATTGTATCTGAAAAAAGATGCATATGGAGAGTACCGTATTCCGGTAGTGCGCCAGAGACCGATATTTTTACTGGGTTCCCCGGGGATTGGCAAGACGGCCGTCATGGAGCAGATTGCGCAGGAGCTGGGCATCGCGCTGGTGAGTTACTCTATGACACACCACACAAGGCAGTCTGCGCTGGGACTCCCATTTATCACACATAAGAATTATAAAGGGCTGGAATTTGACATTTCCGAGTATACGATGAGTGAGATTATCGCATCAATTTATGAGGTCATGGAGCACTCTGGAATCGAGGAGGGTATCTTGTTTCTCGATGAGATTAACTGTGTGTCGGAGACGCTTGCACCGTCCATGCTGCAGTTTTTGCAATATAAAGTATTTGGCCGCCACAAAGTTCCGGACGGATGGGTTATCGTCACAGCCGGAAATCCGCCGGAGTACAACAAATCGGTCCGCGAGTTTGACGTGGTGACCATGGACAGAATGAAGCTTGTCGAGGTGGAGGCAGATTATGCGACATGGAAAGAATACGCGCTGAAACAGGGGATTCACAACGCGGTGACCACCTATCTTGACATGAAAAAGAATGATTTTTACCGTGTGGAGACCAATGTCGGCGGCAAGTCCTACGTGACGGCGAGAGGCTGGGAGGATTTGTCTGCAACGATGCTTCTGTGCGAGGAGGAAGGTTTTGTTGTGGATGAGACGCTTGTCGCACAGTACCTTCACAACGAAAAAATTGTGAAAGAATTTACGGCCTACTATGAGCTGTACAACAAATACAAGAAGGACTACAAAGTCGAAGAAATACTCGAAGGCACAAACTCTGCACAGGTTGTGGAGCGGGCGCGGATTGCAAAGTTTGACGAGCGTTTGTCACTGCTGGGGATGCTGCTCGACAAGCTTGAGAGCGAGATGAAGGAGAATCTTGAGAATGCCGATTATCTGGCAGACCTGATGAAGCTGCTGAAAATCATAAGAACATTATATGAAAAGGATGCAGGAAACGGTGAAAAGACGGAGGATGCCGCGCGCATACAGACGCAGATCGCAAACCAGATAAAGAACCGGGAAAAGCTGATGGCATCCATGACAAATGCAGGAACGCTCTCGAATGAGGATAAGCGAAAACACAGGGCTGTCATAAGATTTCTCGGGACAGCAGAAAAGAAGCTGCGAATGGAGTGTGCTGATGCCGCAGCCGCATTTGCAGCGCTAAAGGCCGATTTTGATGCGGAAGTGGGAAAAATGAAGGAGGAAAATACCAGAATACAGGCAAGACTCCACAACCTCTTTGCCTTTAGTGAAGTGGCATTTATGGATGGGAATGAGGTGCTTGTCCTTGTGACGGAGCTGACGGTAAATGCTTACAGCGCGCGTTTTATTGGACTGTACGGAAGTGCTGATTACCAGAGGCACAATGAAGATCTGATGCTGCATGAAAGGCAGGATGACATTCTGAAAGAGATTGAGGCGCTGGAGCTGTAATGTTCTGCGCGAAGGGATTGAGATGACATTTATGGCAGCAATCTGGAGGGGATCATGGAGCAGGAAAAAAGGATAGAAAATATTGGTGGTGACGGCGGTCAGCTTGTATATGCGCCATACAAAAAGGGAATTTGCATAAAGAGATACCGCGGTATTGGAGAAAAGGTCGTGATACCACCGGAGATTGACAAAAAGCCAGTCATTGCGATAGAGAGAAAAGCTTTTCTGAGCTGCAAGACCGTCAGGGAGATTGTCCTTCCGGGCACAATTGAGGAAATAGGAGACTGGGCCTTTGCCCACGCCGGGAAGCTGAGGATGATTACGATACCGAATCGCGCACTGAGCCGGGGAAAAGAACTTTTTCTGGGGTGCAAACGGTTAAGGGAGATTGTCCTTGACGGGACAGACACGGAGAAGGCGCTTCGCGCATCACAGGGGCTTGGGCGGATGCTTGCCCTGGCTGTCACAGTCCTTCATGATTATTTTCTGTTCGATCCGGTGGAGACCGGTTCGGATGCATGGGTGCGGCGATGGGATGAGGCACTCATGAGTTTGATTGGCCTGGATGATCTGGATGGATTTGAGGAGCTGTGGACCTGCGGGGAGGAGGACTATGAGGGAAAGGATTACGACATTAAATCCTACCCTGTGGAAAAACGAAAAATGAAGCTTCGCGTGGTTTATTTCAGGCTGCTCTATCCGTACAAGATATCAGATGCAGTCAATACTGTATTGAAAGAATACCTGTCCCGGCATACAAAGGGAACTGACACGCCGGAGGCATGGGAGCTGATCACAGAGGAACACTGTAACGATCTGGAATACTACCGCGTGTTTGCAGAGTCCGGCTGTATCACGGGGGATAATTTTGACGGTCTTCTGGAAGACATGAAGGATTGCAGCGCCGAAATCAAAGCGTATCTGCTTCGCTATAAGGAGGAGCATTTTGCTGCGAAGGATGCGTTCGCGTCATTTGATTTAGACTGGTAAAATTTGTTTGCCAATAAAAACGCTGCCGTTTGGCAGCGTTTTTATTGGATATTTATTTGTAAAGTTCCATCAGATAGTCAATGACGGCTTCTCTGATTTCGCTCTGCGCCAGGTAGCCTTCACCGTTGCTCTCGCGCATGTTTGTCACATATTCTTCTCCGTAGTCCTCTGTCATTTCTGCAATTACAGCATTCATATCAATCGTGAGAGAGGCATCCTCAAAGATTGCCTGATAGACCATAGCTTCCTTTGCAAGTTCCTTTGCACGCTCCCGCAAATCCTTTTCGTAGGATAATTCATCGGTGACATCGCCACCTATTAAATCCCATACATTTTCATACATAGTAAGTCCAATGGCTGCATAATACTGCAGCATGTACTCATCATTGTATTTTGTGACAGCCCGGAGCGCCTTGAGATAAGCAGAAGGATACGATTTGACTGTGGAGTTATCAGTGATATAGTTGGTCAGGTATTCCTCCAGGTGCTGCTCATAAAACTGGTTTTCCACATAGGCACGGTATTCTTCCACGGTGGATAAACCTTCTTCGGAAAAGTATGCTGCAACATAATCGTTCGTGAGTTCTGGCGTGACAGTGATACTGTTGACAGTAACAGCAAAGCTGGCGTCTTTGCCTGCAAGTTCCTCGTTGTCGTAGGTATCGGGGAATGTGACTTCCACAGTGACCTTTTCACCAGGTTTATGTCCGATCAACTGCTGCTCAAAATCATCCACAAAAGAACCGGAACCGATTGTCAGAGTATAACCTGAGCCGTTACTGCTTCCGCCCTCAAATTCGACACCGTCGACTGAGCCGACAAAATCAATGTTTACGGTATCGCCGTCTTGGATTTCAAGTGTCTCGTCAGTGCTTTGTTCCCTGTGAGACGCAAGCGTGGAAGAGATGCTCTCCTCGACTTCCTCGTCGGTCGCAGCAACCTCATCTGCAGGAATAGGGATATTGGCGTAATCAACCAGGGTGAGCAGATCCTTTACATTGGCGCTCTCGATTTTACCATCTGTGGTGAGACCTGCACTAAAATCCGAATTCGAAGTGGTTCGCATTGCCGCCAGATAAATATTTTGGCCTGCAGAAACTGCGATGATTACTACGAGTGCCGCGACAACAGCAGCACCAACAATTTTTGCGGTGCGCTTATGCCGCCGCTCTTTGGCAACTTCCTTTTTGCGCTGTTCCCGTTTTGCCTTGCTTTTGCTTATGTCAGAAGATTTACTTTCATTTTCCGTGATAGTTATGTTCTTGCTCTTAGCCATTTGATAACCTGTCCTTTCTGAATGGATGCTCATATATTTCCCATGAAAAATGTTCCAGAATATTTTCATAGGAAAAGCTAAACCTCATAATAATGTAACACAAAACATCAAAAAAGAAAAGACCTTCATTTGAATTCACACAAATATCATACTCTGACACTCAAACAAAATGCCATTGCGGGTGTGCGGCCAAAATAAGGGAATCACAAACGGCTTTGCGTTTATTCTTGACAACACCTGAATAAACAGACTATACTATAACATATAGATAGATAAGGAAGGAGCGGTGCATATATGAATGTAGATGACATTCCGGTACCGGCGATGGCGGCGATCAGAGTCAGTAAAGAAGGAAAATCGGCGCTTTTTGAGACAACAATCATTCAGACCACGGACAATAAATATATATATACCATGCCTGTCAGGGTAGACGACAAGCTGGTGAATTTTGAGGCGAAGGGCCTGTTAAAGGAGCTAAAGATCGAGTTTGGACCGTTTGAATTTTATGAGTGGAGAAATGTGTCCATCATTCGTTTTGTCGAGGACGGGAAAAGTTATCTCAGAATCAGAACGACGACGCCTGGGATTAAAGCGATGGCCTGGCCCGAGAAGCCAATTACAACAATGAAGAAGAAAAAGGAAAATATTATCAGCGAGCAAGCAATTGAGGTGATGAACGCTGCGCAGGCAGCACAGACACAGATGCAGACAGAAGGAGAGAATTCGTGAAAAAGACAGTGTGGACAGCAGTGGTGGCCGGTGCCCTGATGGCCGGTGGCCTGGGGATTCGCCAGGGTGATCAGACAGCGCAGAATCCACAGGGGTATGTGGACAACGCCATTGATGATATTGGAAACCAGGCGGCTGAGGAGCTCAAGAAGGCTTTGGCTGATGAGGTCAGCGCGTTTTTCAAAAGTGATGACCTGTCAAAAACGCTCGGCGTCGACAGTGAGGGACAGGCCAGGCTTGAGGAGTCAATTAAGACCTATATCAGCCATTACAGCATGGATGAGGAAAAACTCAGTGAGGCGAAGACGTCACTGGATACACTTCTCGAGAATGCGGAGGGACTTTCCGTGGAGGAGCTGCAGGATAAGATCGATGGAATTTTTAAGGAATAATGAAAGCGGAAGCCCGTATGCGATTGCATGCGGGTTATTTTTGCATTATACAGGGTGACATAACATAGAATATATGGTGAACATAACTAAAAACTTATGTAAATTTGCACAATTTGGAAAATAAGGATTGATTTATAAAAATACATATGCTACTATTGAAAAAAAGCGGATAAACGTAGATAGGCGAGTGCTTGCAGCACTATTTTTAAGTAAGTTATCCATAGAAAAGAAAGACATGTGGATAACCCGGCTGTTTACATAACGCTTCTGACTGTGTTGATTGTGTTTCTGCGCCGGTATCTATAGAGGGAGAAGGGATCCGGGAATGAAACTGATCATAAAATGCGCTTTGATTATCTCGGCGGCATGTACTATGCCAAAGGCACCTTGACAACATAACTGCTTATAATAGGATTATGGGTATATAGGACTTGGAGGCTGCCCAGGGCGAAGCATCTTAGAATGCCTGTAGCCAATCGGGAAATGTGTGGTAGTTTAAGAGAGGTAAACTTGTCACCAAAGGGGCGGATGAAAGTTAATATATAGCATTGAAGAGGGTTGAAAGGGGAACATAACATGTTAGTAGCGAAAAGAGAAGTATCTGAGAGAATTGATATTTTAAACAAGAAGCCAATGATCAGAAAGAACCAGATTACAGGAGAGATGATTGCTGGATTTTTGAATCCTGTGACAGGGGCTTTCGAGGTAGCTATGGAAATCAATGATGAGAGAGATATAGATGAATTTCTCGAAGAGTACGATTTATCAGTCGTAATGATTTCAAAAATGTAAGGTTCATAAAATTAAATATTGAAAAGGTGTTAATCAAAGCGAAAGAGACGGGGGCAGATGGGACTGTCCCCGTTTTTATACATTTTTATTTGTATAAGGGGGAAAGCTAATGAAAAGAAAAGATTTTTACATTCCATCGAAGGATGGTGTACACAAGCTTCATGTGGTGCTGTGGGAGCCGGAGGCGGAGGTCAAAGCAGTCGTGCAGATTTCACATGGTATGATAGAGATGATTGACCGCTATGAGAATTTTGCGCTGTATTTGAATCAACATGGCTATGCGGTAATCGGGAATGACCATTTAGGCCATGGACTGACCGCGGGCAATGATGCGGATCTGGGATATTTCTGCCCGAAGAACATGAGTGCGACTGTCGTGGCAGACCTTCACAGAGTCACAAAATATGCAAAGAAACGATACAAAAACAAACCATATTTTCTGCTAGGACACAGTATGGGGTCCTTTATGGCGAGGCGATATCTGATGACTTATGGCATGGAGCTGGATGGCGCCATTATCTGTGGCACAGGCAGCCAAAGTCCGCTGATACTGATTGCTGGGATGATGGTGTCAAATGCAATGAGGCTTGTACTCAGCGACCGATTCCGGTCAAGACTGCTCGAAAAGAGCGCGTTTGGCGCTTATCAGAAACGTATTTTAAATCCGCGCACCAAGAGTGATTGGATGACAAGAGACAGTGAGATTGTGGATTTTTGCAGGGGCAGTAAGTATTGTACATTTCTTTTTACAATCAATGGATACAGGACATTATTTGATGTGCTTTCGTTTATTCAGAAGAGGCAGAATGTCGAGAGGATCCCCAGGGAACTTCCGCTGTTCTTTATCGCAGGTGGGCAGGACCCGGTTGGCCATTATGGGAAGGATGTACAGAAGGTCTCTGCTGGATATGAGAAGGCGGGCATCGAGGATGTCTCTATCAGGATTTATGAGGAGGACAGGCATGAGGTACTAAACGAGCTGGATAGAGATCAGGTATATAAGGATGTTGTCTCGTGGCTGGACACGAAACTTTAATCAAAAAGTGGAAAGCCACGCAGTCTGTTCCAAAATGGAGACGAAAGATGGGAAAGCAAAGATGGAGTGAAGACGAGAGATATATGAGAGAGGCAGTCAGACAGGCAAAGAAGGCATATGCGCTCGGGGAGGTGCCGATTGGCTGCGTGATTGTCTATGATGGTAAAATCATAGGCCGCGGTTACAACAGGCGCAATACCGACAAGAGCACACTTTCCCATGCGGAGCTGATTGCGATCAGAAAAGCAAGCAAGGTGATTGGGGATTGGCGGCTCGAGGAATGCACGCTGTATGTGACTTTAGAACCCTGCCAGATGTGTGCTGGCGCCATTGTGCAGGCGCGGATTCCCAAAGTTGTGATGGCGTGCATGAATCCCAAGGCGGGATGTGCGGGTTCAATTTTAAATATTTTGGACATGCCGGAGTTTAACCACCAGGTAGAGTCGGTGAGCGGTGTCATGGAGGAGGAGTGCGCGCAGCTGCTTAAGACATTTTTTAAGGAGCTGCGTATCAGAAATAAGGCGGAGAAGGAAGCGAAACGGATGATACAATAAAAAACTTCTTTATTATACAGGTAAATTGTGGTACACTTTCAGTGGACAAACCATATTTAGAAAAAAGCGGAGGATTTGTATGGACGAGATTGCGGTGCTCATTCCCTGTTATAATGAGAGCAAGACAATTGAAAAGGTAGTGAAGGACTTTAGGCAAGCGCTTCCGGAGGCGGTAATCTATGTGTATGATAACAATTCGAAGGATGGGACGGATGAGATTGCGCGGCGCGCAGGCGCAGTAGTGCGCTATGAGTACCAGCAGGGAAAGGGAAATGTGATTCGGCGAATGTTTCGGGAGATTGATGCAAAGTGCTATATCATGACAGACGGCGATGACACGTATCCGGCTGACGAGGCGCGAAAGCTGTGCGCGGCGGTGCTTGAGAGAAATGCGGATATGGTTGTCGGAGACAGGCTTTCCTCCTCTTATTTTGAGGAGAATAAGCGGCCATTTCACAATTTTGGAAATTCACTCGTGCGCGGAGCGATCAACAGCATGTTCAAGAGCGATATCCGTGATATCATGACAGGTTACAGGGCTTTTAGCTACCAGTTTGTGAAGTCTTTTCCGGTGCTCTCCAAGGGATTTGAGATTGAGACGGAGATGAGTATCCACGCCATCGACAAAAATATGCGTGTGGAGAATGTCATTATCCAGTACAGGGACCGGCCAGAGGGGAGCGAGTCGAAGCTCAACACCTATTCCGATGGGCTCAAGGTCATCATGACAATTGTAAAATTGTATAAAAATTATAAGCCAATGGGCTTTTTTACATGGATTGCGGTGGTGCTGACACTGCTCTCGACAGCTTTTCTGATGCCGGTGATGGGCGAGTATTTTGACACAGGCTTAGTGGAACGCTTTCCGACGCTGATTGTGTGCTGTTTTGTGTATATGGCAGCAATGCAGTCCTTTTTTGCAGGACTGATGCTCTCCACTATGAAGCAGAAGAATATGCAGGATTATGAGATGGACTTGATTTTCCTGGACAGAGAGTACAAAGAAAAACTGAAGGATAATTCATAGAATTATAAAAAGCAGGATAAAATATGAAGATACCAATGAACTATGTCGCTTTTGACATTGAGACGACAGGATTAAATCCAAAGTATGACAAAATCATAGAAATTGGGGCAGTCAGAGTCAGAGACGGGGAGCAGATGGATACTTTTTCGACATTTGTCAATCCGGGAAAGAGTCTGCCTGCAAGAATTGTGGAACTTACAGGGATTCGGGACGCAGATGTTGCAGGCGCGCCATATATGGATGAGACATTAGATGAATTTCTGGCATTTGTGGGGGAAGATGTGCTTCTGGGACACAATATTTTGTTTGATTATTCTTTTGTCAAGAAGGCGGCTGTGAATCAGAAGAAAACCTTTGAGAAAATGGGAATTGATACCCTTCGGATTGCCAAGAGATTTCTCAATGATCTGGAGAGCAGGCAGCTTGGATTTCTGTGTGAACACTACCAGATTCAACTGGATGCGCACCGCGCACTCAACGATGCAGTTGCAGCGCACAAGCTGTATCAGCTTTTCGTGTGTGAGTATGGTGGGCAGGATTGTGATACATTTCAACCAAGACAGTTGATTTATTCTGTAAAAAAAGAAAATCCAGCTACTCCAAAGCAGCTGGAACTTTTGCAGAGGTTGATTGTGCAGTATCATCTGCCGCGTGATGGGATGGTGCTCTATCCGGTTGCAGATGTCACAGAAGAGTCCATTGATTTAGAAAAAATAACAAAAAATGAGGCAAGCAGGCTTATCGACAGGCTGCTCGCAAATTGTCGACGATCGTATCCTTCATAAGGGAATTGAGGGACTGGGCCTGTGTGATTAACTGTTCGATTTTCTCTGGAGTGTTCTGTTCCTGATAGAGCCTGGCGAGCAGATAATAGCTTTTGCTGACGTCTGTTCGAGTGGAAACAGCAAATTCGAGGACTTTGATGGCAAGCTCATCCTCCAGACTGTCATGCAGCAGCTCTGCAAGCTTTTGCAGGAGAGTTACCAGATTGGTGTAATGAAAATCGTAGTCGCTTAATATATTAATATTAGCAGTCCCATATTTCAGTTTGAGGTCTGTGTTTGTATAACCTGTAAGGTTCACTATTTTTGTCGAGGACAAGTCGTTTAGATCATCCAGGTAACTCTGGAGCTCCTCGGTCATGATATCGGGCTTCATGGCAAGCAGTTCCTCAGGAATTGTGATGTAGTTTAGGTCGTCGAGCGGTTTTCTTCGGGTGAAGTTAGCCCGCTGCTCGCGGTCCCAGAATTCACGGTCAATATCCTGCTCCTTGCGCTTGGCATTGCGCAGAGCATAAGCAAATATAACACAAATGACAGGAAAGCTTGCAAAAATTAAAAAATTCATATATAATATCCTTTCAAAAGGGGTGAACAGCCATGATGAATATGAACAATAAAAAAACTCAGCGCAAAATTGCTGCTATCATAGCAGTTATTCTCGTATTAGCTATGGTAGTACCATTGGCTCTAAGTGTTTTGGGAGTGTAGTGAGTACTGCCAGTTTCATAATATATAATATATCATATTATTCGGAACAATGCAAAATAAACCGAATAATTGACTTAAAAAAATAGGAGTAGATGTGTATGAAAAAGATAAGGGGACGCATTGGTTTAGTGGTGCTGACACTGTTGTTGTCAGCTGTGTTTGCAGGAACATTGAAACTAGGTGAGACTGCGGCTGCTTCGGCCGACGACGTGATTTTAGAGGGCGTATATATGGGAGAGATCAGTCTTGCCGGCATGACTGCGGATGAGGCGAAGGCTGCTGTCGGCGCGTACGTCGAGGAGTTGAAGTCAAAAAGCATTACTTTTGGTGCAGTGGATGACCATTATGTGTCAGTCATGGCAGGCGATCTGGGGCTGCGATGGGTCAATGAGGCCGACATCGATGCTGCGGCGGCACTTGGAAAAAAGGGAAATATTGTAAAAAGGTACAAAGCAATACAGGATCTGAAGAATGGGAACAAGGTTTACGATCTGAAACTGTCGATTGACAGGGAATTGATCAGGGCTGTGCTCGAAGAGCAGTGTACTGAGTATGATGTCTCACCGGTCAACAATACCATTACGAGAGTCGATGGACAGTTTGTCATTGAGGCTGGGCAGGTTGGACAGCGGGTAAACGTTGAGGAGTCTCTGAATAAGGCATATGATTATATCACGAATGGATGGGACTATCAGGATGCTTCTATTGATCTTGCAATTGATGTGACAGAGCCAAAGGGGAGCGTTGAGGATCTGGAGAAAATGACAGATGTTCTTGGCACGTTTACAACGAGTTATTCCACCAGCAGCAGTGCAAGGTGCAAAAATATAGAAAACGGCTGTAATCTGATTAACGGCACACTCTTGTATCCAGGAGACGAGTTCTCCACATATGACACGATTAAACCGTTCACGGAGGCAAACGGGTACTATCCTGCGGGCTCCTATCTGAATGGCAAGGTGGTTGACAGCCTCGGCGGTGGAATCTGTCAGGTCTCAACGACATTATATAACACAGTTCTGCTGTCGGAGCTTGAAGTGACAGAGAGAAACAATCATTCCATGATTATTTCTTATGTGAAGCCGTCAATGGATGCGGCAATTGCAGAATCAGCTGGCAAGGATTTTCGATTTGTCAACAATTATGATAATCCGATTTATATAGAAGGATATACCGAGGGAAAGCAGCTCACTTTTACGATCTATGGTGTGGAGCAGAGAGATCCCGGGCATGTTGTCCGTTATGAGAGCGAGACGCTATCGACGACGCATCCTGATCATGAGATTATCACACCAACGACAAGTCAAGGGATTGGATACGTCAGTGTGGAGTCAGCACATATCGGATATACAGCGCAGCTTTGGAAGATTGTTGAGGAAAATGGCGTTGAGGTGAGCCGTGAGGTGATCAACAAGAGTTCCTATAAGGTATCCCCGCGGTCGGCAGTAGTGGGTGTCGCAACCGATAACCCGGCATATGCGGAACGCATGAATGCCGCGGTTGCGTCAGGAAGTATTGACACCTGCAAGGCGGAGGCGGCGGCAATCAAGGCAGAGATGGAAGCCGGGCCATCACAGCCGGCGACCATGACCGAGGAGGAGATCGCAGCGGCCCAGCAGGCAGCGCTGGACGCATATTATCAGGCGCTGCAGCAGCAACAGCTGGAGCAGCAGCTGCAAGAGCAACAGGCAGCACAGTCGGAGCAACAGCCGCAGCCGTAAAAATGCCACGGATGTTAGGTACGGTATTAAGAGGGGATTTGTGATGAATTGCGGGAAATTGACAGAGAGCATCTATGAGCGCTCCGTAATCAAAGTAGTGAAGACAAATTCAACTGAAAACAGTAAATTTTATGATGGCGCAGGGCTGGGGGCAGACTGCGCCGTTTTGGCGGACAGCAGGATGCCGCATAATACAGATGCGATGTGTGCCGGGAGCGCGACTGGTCAGGCGATGGCGTCCGGCAGGGATAAGAAGGTAATTGTGAGGGCATATCTGGCGGCTGTGAACCATATCATTGCATGCTGTGCAAACAAAGCGGTGTCAGGTTTACAGTATGCGCATGCGAATATCACAGTGGCGATTCCGGAGAAAATGCGTGAGATTAAGGTGCGCAGCATGATTGAGGCAGTATCGGTTCAGGCGGAAGATACAGGAATTCCAATATTGACCTGTAATGTTCAGGTATTGCAGGCAGTCGCTGAACCGGTTGTGACTTGTGTAGTCAACGCAGGGATAGAAAATAAGAGTGACAGCAATCTTGTGGTATTAAGAAAGAGAGCACTTATCGGTGAGGATATCGTGATGACCAAATGGCTGGGACTCGAGGGGACAGCAGTGATTGCGCAGGGAAGCGCGGAAACGCTTTGCAAGCGGTATCCAGCGGACATCGTGGAGGAGGCGGCAGATTTTTACCGATATCTGTCTGTAGTGTCGGAGGCTGCTACCGCCGTTAAGTCCGGCGCAAGTTATCTGCATGTGCTGCGCGAGGGTGGTATATTTGGGGGCCTTTGGGAGCTGGCAGCAGCAAACGGCGTTGGACTGGTCGTAGACTTAAAGCGCATACCTGTGAGACAGGAGACGATAGAGGTATGCGAGTATTTTGATTTGAATCCTTATGAACTGATGGCAGGGGGAAGCCTGCTGATAGCGACGCCAAATGGCGGCGAACTGGTGCGGGCGCTTGAAGCATCCGGCGTGCCGGCGACAGTGATTGGGCGCACGGCACTGGGAAATGATCGCGTGATACGCCATGGGGAGGAGTCGCGCTTCTTAGTGCCGGCAGACGGCGATCAATTATATCGGTATTATGCGCGCGCACTTAGGAACTGTTGACATATGGCAATAACAGTTCCATACTGAGAAATGATGCCGCAATTGTGATACAAAAGCGGCGTGATCAAATGAAAATGGAGGGAATTATCAATGAGAGAACAGATACTATCAATCATAGAAAAGAACAGCAGAATTGATCTGCACGAGCTTGCGGTGATATTGGGCATGGAGGAGACGGATGTCATCAATGAGATGGAGCAGATGGAGAAAGAGGGAATCATCTGCGGATACCATACCCTGATTGACTGGGAAAAGACTTCTGTGGAGAAGGTTAGCGCGCTGATTGAGGTGCGTGTGACACCCCAGCGCGGAAAAGGTTTTGACAGCATTGCGGAGCGCATTTACAAATATCCAGAGGTTCATGCTGTGTACTTGATCTCCGGCGGTTATGATCTGCTGGTAAGTCTGGAGGGAAAGACGCTCAAGGAAGTTTCCAATTTTGTGTCAGATAAGCTGTCGACGCTCGATACGGTCATCAGCACTGCGACACATTTTATCCTCAAAAAGTACAAGGACCACGGAACAATTCTGGAACGGAAAGAATCTGACGAAAGGATACAGGTGACACCATGAGAAATCCATTATCAGAGACAATTGTGACAATCAAGCCATCAGGCATCCGCAAATATTTTGACATTGTGAGTGAGATGAACGATCCGGATGTCATTTCTCTCGGTGTTGGCGAGCCGGATTTTGAGACGCCATGGCATATTCGTGACGAAGGGATTTATTCCCTCGAAAAAGGGCGCACATTCTACACAGCAAACGCTGGTTTGTTGGAGCTTCGCGAGGAGATTAACCGATATCTGACCAGGCGGTTTGAATTGAGCTATGATCCGAAGAATGGAATCCTGGTGACAGTCGGCGGTTCGGAAGCGATTGACATCGCACTGCGCGCCATGATTGACCCCGGCGATGAAGTTATTATCCCCCAGCCAAGCTATGTCTCCTACGAGCCCTGCGCAATCCTTGCCGGAGCAAAGCCCGTTATCATCGAATTGAAAAACGAAAACCAATTTCGGCTGACTGCTGCAGAGCTTGAGGCTGCAATCACGGACAGGACAAAGGTGTTGATTTTGCCATACCCGAACAATCCGACTGGCGCGATCATGGAGCGAAAAGATTTGGAGGAGATTGCAAAAGTGATCGAAAAGCATGATCTTTTTGTGCTTTCCGATGAGATATATGCGGAGCTGTGCTATGCAGACAAGCATGTTTCCATCGCGAATATTCCCGGCATGTGGGAGAGGACGGTCTTGATTAATGGTTTCTCAAAATCATACGCCATGACAGGGTGGCGACTTGGGTATGCATGCGGCCCCAATCAGATCATTGAACAGATGTATAAAATTCATCAGTTTTGCATTATGTGTGCACCGACAACCTCGCAGTATGCGGCGATAGATGCGCTGAAGAACGGCGACAGCGATGTGCAGATGATGCGGGATTCCTATAATCAGAGGCGCCGCTATCTGGTCAACGCATTTCAGGAGATGGGGCTGGCGTGCTTTGAGCCATTTGGTGCGTTTTACATATTCCCCTGCGTGAAACAGTTTGGCATGACGAGTGATGCGTTTGCCTCAAAACTTTTGCATGAGGAGAAGCTTGCGGTCGTGCCTGGAAATGCTTTTGGGGACAGTGGAGAGGGATTTTTGCGCATCTCGTACGCGTATTCTCTTGAAAATCTGAAAGTTGCAATTGGCCGTCTGGGGCGTTTCGTTGAAAGGTTAAAGTAAGCACGCATGAATATCGTACTGTATCAGCCGGAAATTCCGGCAAATACTGGAAATATAGGCAGAACTTGTGTTGCGACGGGGACAGTGCTTCATTTGATAGAACCGTTAGGATTTCGGCTGACGGGAAAGGAGCTGCGCAGAGCAGGCATGGATTACTGGGAGCATCTTGATGTGCGGCGGTACATGAATTTTGGGGAATTTGTGGAAAAAAACCTTGCATGTAACCCTGATTTGAAGATCTGGATGGCGACAACCAAGGCAAAGAAAAGATATACACAGGCGCAATATGGCATGGATGATTTTATCATGTTTGGAAAGGAGAGCGCGGGGATTCCCGAGGATATCCTGGTGGATTACGAGGATACCTGCATTCGCATTCCGATGCTGGATCAGATCAGAAGCCTAAATCTGTCAAACAGCGTCAGCATTGTTCTCTATGAGGCGCTGAGGCAGCATGACTTTGCTGGAATGCTGATGGAAGGGGCACTGCATCACAGAGAATGGAAGGGGCAGGCCCTAAGAAAATAAAAATCACTCTTAAGTTTTTCCGAAAATATTCCGACATATATTACAAGGAAGGCATCTGGATGGGGGCTGAAGTGCTCTCTCCAGATAGGTTATATAAAGGAAGCACGAGAACATGTGCAGAGGACACAGCATAGGTTATCGGGCTTTCCGGGAATCAGACAGGGAAAGAGTAGGGAATGTGTATGAATTTTACCGTAGATACGCAGTATTCCGCCTCTGTACCAGTCAACACCGAACCGACTACAACTACATATAAACCAGCCACACAAGGTACAGGAAAGGTATCTAGGAGTGGCTGCACACTGGACATCGCTGATAAAGTTATGGATAACGAGGCATACGGAGGTCATGGAATGACCGCTGAAGATATTATGCAGCAGGCGGCAAATTCGAATGCTCAATCCAAGAAAGACTTTATGCTAGTGATGTCCAGTTGCGTTTCAGGGGAAGACCTTCAGAAGATGCAAGAGGAAGGATTCGACCCAGGAAACGTTGATGTGGAGACATATGTGACGATTGTAGACAGGATCAAGGTGACACTGGCGCAGGCGGGAGTCGAAGTTGCAGGATACAATGACAATCTCGATCTGGATACAATAGAGCAGATCGTTGGCAGCAGGGCGGATGCAGGTGCGCTCGTCAATGAGCTTGTGGGAAAGCTCTCGGACGCATTGCAGGAAAGTGACATGCCGGTCACAGAGGAAAACATCGCGGAGCTTGTGAGCGCAGTGATGGAGGCAGCGGGTGTCGGAGAGCTCTCGGAGGATGCCATCAAGTACCTGATTGTGAATGGGAAAGCGCCCACAATTGAAAATCTGTACAAGGCGCAGTACTCAAGCACAGACAATATTCGTCAGTCCCAGGGCTATTACAGCGAGGGACAGGGGAGTTACGGAAAGTATTATGCGAAAAAAGCGGACAGCATTAACTGGAATAATCTTGAGGGCCGCATCGATGCTGTCGTGAAAGAAGCAGGGCTGGATTTCGACGCCGGGACAAAAGCGCAGGCTGTCGAGAACGCCAAGTGGCTTGTTGCATCCGGTATTGAACTGAATGCAGATAATCTCACGAAAGCTACAGAACTGAAGAATCTGTCACTTCCAATGAACCAGGATAACATCGTTGATCTGTGTGTTACAGCCATGCAAAACGGCAAGTCCCCTGTAGAGGCAGATATGAGAGGCGAGAGGTCCATTGCGGAGCAGGCACATGAGATTGTAGAGCAGGTAGAGCAGATTTCCGACGAGGCGGTCCACGAGGTGGCAGAATCAGGAAAAGAGATGACGATCAGGAATCTGTCCGAGGCACAAAAGCAGATCGACGCACAGCAGACGGCAGCAGAACAGATTGATGAGACAGACATTGTCGATACAGATACAGCTGCGGTAAACGAAGAAGCGCTGAGAGAAATGCAGGCGAGACGCCAGCTGGAGGAAATTCGTCTCATGATGACGGAGGAGGCAAACAGGCATCTCTTAAGAGCGGGGATTTCCATTGACACGACAGAGCTTTCAAAGCTGGTGGATGCTTTGAAGGCCGCAGAGGACAGTATGAAGGCGGTCCTTTTCCAGGGAAAGAGCGCAGAGGAAAATGCAGAGCGTGCTCTCTTGTATGAGGATACGCTGATTAAGACAAAAGAATTGTCTGAGATGCCAGCAGCAGTAATCGGGAAAATACTGTCAAAGTTTTCTCAGAGTACACTGCTTCATATTCACGAAGCAGGCAAGGAACTTGAGGATCAGTTCAATCAGCAGAATGAGAGTCATGACAATAAAAATTCGGATCAGAATTCCAGTCAGCAAGAAAAAGCGTCCGCAGCATATGAGACATTGATGACAGAGCCGCGCAAGGACCTTGGAGACCGGATCAGCAAGGCATTTCGAAATATTGACGATATTCTGACAGACTTAGGATTGGAGAACAGTGAGGCAAATAAACGCGCTGTCAGGATTCTCGGGTACAACCGCATGGAAATCAATGCGGACAATATCAATGCAGTCAAGGAAGCGGACAGTCAGGTCACAGGGGTGATCAGCAAGATGACGCCGGCGACGACGCTTCAGATGATTCGGGAACAGAAAAATCCTCTTGAGATGACGATGGAGGAACTTGAGGCATATTTAAACAGCAAGGATTCGGAACCTGTGCAGGATGCGGAGAAGTATTCGAAATTTTTACAGCGGCTTGACAGGACAGGTGGAATCAACGCGCAGGAGCGGGAAGCATATATTGGTATATACAGAATGTTTCGTCAGATCGAGAAATCGGACGGTGCAGTGATTGGAAGTCTCGTGGCGACAGGTGCGCAGATGAACTTCAAAAATATGTTGTCTGCAGTGCGGACAGCGGCAGACAAGAATATGGATATCCGCGTGGATGATGGTTTTGGTGCATTGGAAGATCTGATTTCCAAAGGGAAAGCGATCGATACACAGATCAATGCTGGTTACCACAATACTACTGAGAATGAATCAGAAAGGTCACAAGAGCAGGAAAGATATTATGCGCGTTTGTCAGGTGAGATCAATGATGAGCTTGCGAAAAAGACAGATTTTGCGCAGCTGAAATCGGAAGAGATCACAGCCGATACGACAATTGAATCGTTTGCTGACACCGTAAAAGCGGCACGAGTGTCAGAAAGCAGTGAGGAGCGAAAACAGGAAAAAGCTGAAGAACTCAAAAACTTCCGCGACAGTATGAAAGAAGTGGAGCAGATTGATGAACAGATTGTTCAGGTATTGATCGACTATGGACAGAATGTCAGCATTGACAATGTTCAGGCGGCAACGACGCTGCTCTTTGAGCGTGGGGCCCTCTTCAAACAGATTATTCAGGAAAGTGCAGGAAATGCAGCAGACACAGAAAACACAGACACAGCGGATGCGTCAGACAGTAAGGCAGCAGATCATGAAGTGTTGCAGCAGGCCGACCAGTTCATTGAGAATCTGACAGATACAAAGCAGGCAGGTGTGTCCTACCAGGAGATGATCGGTGAGGCGAATAAGGCGGTGGAGCAGATCGTCTATGCGGGCGGATCTCCCAATGCAAGACTTGACGTAAAGGCTGCAAAGGCACTGTATAAGGGACTCTCCCTCGCAGGAAATCTGGCAAGAGAAGAAAACTATGAGATTCCGATGAATATCAAGGGTGAGATAACTTCGGTCAATTTGAAGATTTATCACAATACATCACAGACTGGAAAGGTGGCAGTGACGCTCGACACAGAAAACCTTGGAAAGGTGGCAGCAGAGTTTGACGTCACGAAGGATCGGATATCAGGGATGGTAGTGTATGAGAACAGCGCCCAAAAGACAGAGCTGACACAGTTGGAAGAGGCAGTCAGACAGGAGTTTGGCAGGACTGGCGATAAGAAAATTCATATCAGTCTAGTGCATGCAAAGTCCGTTGATCTGAACAAATTCGGACAGGATAGGGCTGCAAAGAGTGCAGCGGATGACACGAACGTTTCGACAAGTGAACTGTATCAGGCTGCAAAAGCATTTTTGACGGCATTGAAGGATGGATAAATTTGCAGGGAATGACTTTGAGATAATTTGAGGGTGCAGGAAAAATATAGAAGACAGATAACAGGAATATAAGGCATAAAGGAAAGAGGAAAATGCATGAGAATTAATTATAATGTTTCATCGATCATAGCGAGAAACGCTTTAAATAATAATGATAAGAGGGTAGCGGTTTCGACCCAGAAACTGTCGAGCGGATACAAGATTAACAGTGCTGCGGACAATGCTGCCGGACTGGCGATTGCCAGGCGTATGAATGCGCAGATCAAAAGCCTGCAGCAGGCAAACCAGAGCGCAAACGATGGCTTGTCTGCGCTGAATACAGCGGACGGCGCTATGGCGGAGATGCATGACATTCTGCAGAGAATGAATGAGCTTGCCATTCAGTCAGCAAATGGCACGAATTCGGAATCAGATAGAGAGATGATACAGACTGAAATTGATCAGCTGGTGGGAGAGATCGACAGGATTGCAAACACGACAGAGTTCAATGCGCAGAAGCTGCTCAATGGTAATTTTGCATATAAGGCATATGCAAATATTGACAATGTAAAAGTGATGTCCTATACAGAAGGCGTGGCAACTGGAACGTATGTGATTGGGCAGCTGAAATACTATCACTATGAGGATATGACAACCCGATATACGACGGATGAGACGAAGATTAAGGATTCGGAGGGAAGAGTTGTCAATGTCACATATGCCTCTAACAAGGTGCAGGTGACAGAGACTGAGCGGTATGAGGTGGACAACGATGAGGATCTGCTGCTCAAAAATCTTGTGACGAGTTCTATTGCAAGTGATTATGCATCAATCAGCCAGTTTAAAGCATTCCCGGATGGCTCTAAGGTAACCGTGGAGGATGATAATATTGTTATCAAATCACAGGGGGATTTTGAGATAAAGATTTCGGTGAATGACAGGACACCGATTGATACCAAAGATAATCCAATGATCAAGAACGATCCACCTGGTGCAACAGGTGCAAAGGGCGATCCGCTAATCAGTACGACAACTTCTTATAGAAATAGCGCAACAGGAGGCACTGTAGTCACGACAACTTCTTATAGTTCTGTGAAGAACTATAGAAATATTGCAGTGAAAGGACCAGACGGAAAACGCTATAATATTGGCGAGTTGAGCTTTTTCGACAATGTTGATTCAGATGGGAATGCGATTGGAAAAACAGAAATATATACAGACTATAGAGGAGACAGCGGCAAAGGACTCAAAGATGATTTTGTAGAGTATTTTAAGGAAAACAATCCTGGTTGTTCTATCGAAATCACTGGAGTGGAGTTTAATGATACGACAGACCCTGGTGAGTTTACTGTAAAATACATACCAACCGATGGAAAGACTGGAAACAAGGGAGCTGAAACAGAGATCAAGTTCTCTCTTTATCAGGATACCAACGAAGTGGGCGCGGTGATGCAGAATCAGAAGACATTAAATGAATACCTCTACACCGAGACATTGACGACTCGAACAGAGTACACGATCGGTAATAATTCAGCGGATGACTGCCTCAAGATTGATGTCACTGGTATGGGCCCAATGATTGTGCAGGTCGGCGCAAACTCCGGACAGTATATGGAATTGGAGATTCCAGCGCTGAATACAGTGAATCTTGGCGTGGATGATTTGGATGTCAGCACAGAGGAGTCTGCAAGACTGTCAATTGACGTTGTCGGGAAAGCAATCAACCAGCTATCGGCAGTGCGATCCAAGATCGGTGCGTATTCTAACCGTCTGGAACATACAATCACAAATCTGGATTCGACGGAGGAGAACATTACGGCGTCCTACTCTCGGATCATGGATGTGGATATAGCGACAGAGATGACAGAGTATTCAACTGTACAGATATTAGTACAGGCGTCCACTTCGATGCTTGCACAAGCCAACGAGAGACCACAACAAGTATTGCAGCTACTACAGTAATATATATTTAATGATAGAAAGGCCAGGTATTGACATGACAAAGGAAATGAAACAGGTTTTCACAAGGCGCATCACACAGGCAAATAGTACACAGTTGGTGGTGATTCTGTACGATATGATCCTGACATACCTGAAGGATGCAGCTGCTGCACAGCAGATTGGCTGTGATCAGGAATTTAAAAAGGATATGCAGTGTGCCAGAAACTGCATATCCGAGTTGAGAGTCAGCTTAGATTTTAATTATGACTTGTCTAGAAATCTTTTTGCGATCTATGCGTTTGCAGATCGCGAGCTTGCACATGATATGCGCGGTATCGACACAGAGCATCTTTCCCAGATCATTGGTATGTTTCAGAAGCTGCGCGATGCATATTATACCGTAAGTAAGGAAGATCATTCACGGCCTCTTATGGAAAACGCGCAGGATGTATATGCTGGTCTCACGTATGGAAGGACGGATGTCAATGAAAATCTGATGCAGTATGGTGCCACGAGAGGATACTGCGTATAATCAGCAAATTCAGGCCATAGAATTTCATGCGGTTGGCTGCTGTACGAGCGGATTGGCATCGTGGTAATCTGGAGAGTCCATATGATACTCTTCGTAGAGCTGCATTTGCTCTGCTTGTTGTAACAGGAAGCGATAGCGTTTCAGGGCCGAATTGACTTCATAAATATAACAGTCTATCAGGTCTGGGTCTGTTACATTGTCGAAACCAGAATATGCGATTTCGAGGGCGCATTGTGTTTTACGGATATCATCAAGCAGCATATCGCGCGGAGTGCGCGGCTGGGCATCAGAATTTACAGCGGGGTTAAGTATACCTTTCAGACTGAAATATGTTTTCATAGGGATGTCCTTTCTCAGTTATTTATATAAAACAGTATAGTCACAAAAAAGGAAAAATATGCATGGTAATTTCATGTATATTTTTTCTTTTTTGGATGTTTTGCTTGGACATGAATAAAAACTTCTGCTTTTGCTTAAACAAAAAATATTTTCGTAAAATTTCGCAATGTCAAAATCAGCACCTAAAATAAGTCAATAATCAACAGCAAAAAGAAAAATTTGTCTGATTGAATTAGGAAAAAGTCACAATAAAAAAATAGTTGTTTTGATTTTGACATTTCGAGTGGACAATTTTCTGGAATCGTATATAATCAAAACTGTTCCGTCGCAAAAGAGTCACGATGACTCGTCAGGCGGTTCATCGTTCACCAGTTTCGGTGAAATACTCCATTTTGAATCAGTGTATTGATGTGTAAGTACACAGAATTTAAAACAGATTTTATAGAAAGGAAAAGGAAAGTATGGGAATTCTCATAGGTGTGTTTTGTGTTGCCATTTATACGGACTGGCGTTATTACAAAATACCAAATGCCTGCATTGTCGTGGGCATGACAGCAGGACTTACTGCGACATATCTGTCACATTCGATGTCTGGTCTGTTGGAAGCGCTTGGCATGGCAGCAATAATTTTTCTGGCTTTTTACCCCTTTTATCGACTCGGAGCACTGGGGGCAGGTGATGTCAAGCTTTTCATGACGGTGGGATGCTACCGCTCAGAATTGGGGGGAAATGGAATCGCCCACTATCTGTTTGTCACGATGATAATTGCCGCTGCAATCACGATTGTAAAAATGATTGCATATGCGGAGAGCAGAGAGCGCCTGTTTTATCTGGCACGGTATCTAAGAAAAGTGGCAATGACAGGTGCAGTTGATGCGTATCAGATCAATAAGACGCAAAAACGGTGCATTGTGCGCCTGTCAATACCAGCATTTATGAGTCTGCTGTTGATGTGCGCGGGCATGTATGCATAGGTGAAAAATATATGTTTTATATCATTGTACGGAGGTAGGGAGTATGAAAGCAAGGCAGCTTGCAATTTGCGATAGTGACAAGGGGTATTTAAAGATGCTGCAGGCATATTTGCAGAAAAAGAATCCGGCAGATTTTGAAATTCTCATATTTGATGCAGTGGACAAAGCGCTGGAAGCCAGTCGAGAAGTTTCGTTTGAGATCTTGCTTGTGGGAGAAGGAATTTATGACACAACTGTCACAAAGATAAATGCATCCAAAGTTTATATCCTGCAGGAGGATGGCTTAAAAGGGATTCAGGGATACAGCATGATAGTAAAGTATCAATCGATGGAGCGCCTGATCACGCAGGTGCTGGAGGAATTCGCACTAGATGATAATTGCAGCAGTGTCGAGAGACGTGGGAAAAACCGGACAACACTCATCAGTTTTTATGCTCCGGACAGGCACAAGGGACAGAGCGCTGCAGCGCTTGGTGCAGCACAGATTCTTGCGGAAAAAGGATATCAGGTGCTGTACCTGAACCTGTTGCCATTCACAGGTTTTGAGGAACTCATGCAGACCAGCTACGAGGCGGATGTGACCGACTTCATGTACTTTGCACTGAAGCATTCCGACAAGCTTTTATACAAGTTGGATAGCCTGAAACGAAACATTCACGGTGTCGATTACCTTCCACCGGCATTAGATTATGCAGATTTGCTTCATATTGACAGATGCGATTGGGAGAGCGTTATGAACCTGCTTCTCTATCACAGTGATTACACACATATTGTGATCGATTTGTCGGAGACCTGTCAGGGCTTTTATGACATGCTGGAAAACAGTGATCAGGTTTATCTTCTTACTGACAGAACCAATGTCTATGGACAGGCAAGGCTGTCACATTTCCGAAGCTTACTGCAGGCGAAAGAATATGAGAAGATTCTGAAACATACTGTAGAGTTTGAACTTCCGGCAAATTGGGAAGAAGGGTGTGAAAGGCTTGAAAATCTGCCAGCATCACCAATCGGAATGTGGATGAAAGGAGTGCTTGACAAGGGTGTGTGATTCAAATCGATACGAGGAGTGCAAAAAGTACATCAGCGATCAGATCAGGCAGCAAATTGATTTGTCGAGGGAAGTGGAGGATGCTGAGATACAGGAGTTGATTGATGATCTGGTAGTACGGATAGGCAGAAAATACGCCTTGTCGCTGGCACAGAGACAGGAACTCGCAAAGAGTGTCTTTCACTCCATAAGAAAAATGGATGTGCTGCAGGAACTTGTGGACTGCGATGAAGTGACAGAAATCATGGTGAATGGAACCGAGAATATTTTTGTGGAAAAGGCAGGGTGTATTTACAAATGGGACAAGCGCTTTGAGACAAAGGAAAAGCTTGAAAACGTAATACAGCAGATTGTGGCAAAGTGCAACAGAGTAGTCAACGAGGCATCCCCGATTGCTGATGCAAGACTCGAGAATGGTTCACGCGTCAACATCGTGCTGTCCCCGGTGGCGTTAAACGGGCCGATCATCACCATCCGGCGGTTTCCCGACCATCCGATTTCCATGGAAGATCTGATTTGTTTTGGCTCGATCACAAGAGAGGCATCCGGTTTTTTAGAACAGCTTGTCATTGCCGGGTACAACATATTTATCAGTGGCGGAACAGGCTCCGGGAAAACGACATTTCTCAATGCACTGTCGCATGATATTCCCAAGACAGAGCGCATTATCACAATCGAGGACTCCGCGGAGCTGCAATTGCAGGATATTCCCAATCTGGTGCGTCTCGAGACAAGAAATGCCAACATGGATGGTGCGCGGGAAATCACAATACGGGATCTGATTAGGGCAGCGCTCCGCATGCGGCCGGACCGAATAATCATCGGGGAAGTCAGGGGAAGTGAGGCAATCGATATGTTGCAGGCCCTCAACACCGGGCACGACGGAAGTCTGTCAACCGGCCATGCAAACTCGTCAACCGATATGCTGACACGTCTCGAGACGATGGTACTGATGGGAATGGACCTGCCGCTTGCGGCGGTTAGAAGGCAGATTGCATCTGGTGTGGACATTATTGTGCATCTTGGCAGACTGCGTGACAAGTCCCGCCATGTTCTTGAGATTGTGGAGATTGTGGGATGTGAAAAAAATGAAATCATCACCGCCCCATTATATCAGTTCCGGGAAACCGGTGAGGAAAACGGCAGGGTTATGGGGGCGTTCGTGAAGGTTGGTGAGCTCACACATACGGAAAAGCTATGTTCGGCCGGGGTAGTAGTGCCGCATCGTGGAGCAGGGTGAGTCAGGAAGGGAGTGAAGAATTTATGAAAAGTAATAAAAAAAGTAACAGAATGGCAAGAGGACGCCTGCCTCCTGAGACAGATTACACCAGCTACAGATTTTCAGGACAGGAGATTGTACAATATCTTTTATGCGGCGGTGTATTTATGGCGATGGTCAGCTGGCTCTTTTATGACAGTGTGATTGCGTGGATATTTTTGATGCCGTTTGTCGTGTTATCGCTTAAGGATAAGGAGAAGGCGGAGTGTCAGAAGAGAAAGCGAAAACTTGAAATTGAATTTCGTGAATTGATTTTGAGTGTATCGTCAAATCTGCAGGCCGGCTACAGTGTCGAAAATGCATTTCAGGAAGCCTATCATGATATTGTGCTGTTGTATGGGAAAGAGTCCGTGATGGCTGCAGAAATGCGCTTAATACTGCGCAAGGTAAATAATAATGAACAGCTTGAAAGCGCACTTACAGACCTTGCAGGTAGAAGCGGTGTGCAGGACATCCGGGATTTTGCAGATATCTTTCAGATTGCGAAGAGAGGCGGGGGCGATATGCGTGGCATTATCACAAACACAGCAGAAATCATTGGCGATAAACAGGAAATCCGGCGTGAAATCGAGACCGTGGTAAGTGAGAAGAAATTAGAGCAGCAAATTATGAGATATATACCATTTTTTATTATTTTCTATATCTCATTGACCACAAAGGGGTATTTTGAGAGTTTATATCACAATATTTTTGGCTGGATATTGATGACAGGAGTGCTTGTTGTCTATGCTGCAGCATGCCGGATCTCAGACAAGATACTTGATATCGAGGTATAGTGAGGTGATTGATATGGGTGATAAGTTTGCAAGATGGCTGTACCACAAATTAGAAGCAATGCACAAAAAACCAGATCAAATTCTGCACAATAGCGCAGTGCGTGAAGATTTGCAGACATTGGAACCAACGGGGGATACGCCCAGAAGGCAGAAGGAGTATGTCATCAAAAAGTTGTCCATATGCAGCTTGATTGTTGTCTGTGGTGTATTATTGTCTCTTGCTTTGTGGATAAAAGATGGAATCACGACAAAGATTGCGGATAACCAGATAGAACGCAATCGGTACGGAGAAGGCGAAAAAAGTGTGTCACTGATCGCAGATGACGGAGAGAATCGCTATCACATTCCAGTTACATTGTCAGAAAGATCTTATTCGACAGAAGAATTGACACAGATGTCAGGTGAAGCAATAACTATTCTCGAAAAGTCGATTCTCGGGGAAAACGAAAGTTTTGACGAGATTGCGTATGATATGTGTCTGACAGACTGCGTGGAAGGATATCCATTTATAGTGGAGTGGCGCACAGATGCTGCATATATGGAAAGCGCAGGGCAGCTTGTGCAGGACACACTGCCAACACCGGTTTTGATGGAGCTGACTGCGGTGCTATCCTGCGAAAGCTTTGAACTTGAACACGCTATAACTGTCAGAGTATGCAGCAAGGCGGTACAGCCTGGAAAATCAGAACGTCTTGCCAGGCAGGTTTCTGCTGTGGAGGAGGGAAGCCGTGAGCAGCAAAATGTGACACTTCCATCAGAGATCGAGAGCAGAACGATTCACTGGAGCTATAAGAGAGGTTACAATGGCTTGCTGTTTCTTGCCGTGACGCCAGTTCTTGCACTTTTGGTCTATTACAGCAAAGACAGGGACCTGCACAGGCAAGTTGTTGCCAGAGAAGAGCAGATGCGTATGGATTATCCTGAGATTGTCAGTGCGCTTGCACTTCTAATCGGTGCCGGGATGACAGTGCCAAATGCGTGGAATAAAATTGCAAGGGATTACAGGAAGAGGCGGGAGAACGGTGGTGGAAAACAGTTTGCATACGAGGAAATGCTTCTCGCAATTTACGAGATGGAGAACGGTGTTGTACAGGCAAAAGCGTATGAAAGCTTCGGACGCCGGTGCCGCATTCCATGCTATAACAAGCTGGCCACGTTATTGGCACAGAACATTAGAAAAGGAACTACGAACCTGCCGCTTTTATTGAGGGAAGAGGCTTCGAATGCTTTCGAGGAGCGAAAGCATGCAGCGAGAAAACTGGGGGAAAAGGCAGGAACAAAGCTGCTGGTGCCCATGATGATGCTTTTGGGAATTACGATGGTCATTATTATGATACCAGCATTTAAAACATATTTGTAACAAATCAAAAATAATAGTAAAAGAAAAGAGGAGAAAATAATGAGAAATTTGAGAAGTTTTATGAAGGAAGAAGATGGAATGGGGACAGTTGAGGTGGTGCTGATTATTGTGGTGCTTATCGCACTGGTGGCACTGTTTAAGAACAGCATTATCTCACTTGCAGGATCATTGCTCAAAAAGGTAACGACGAATGCAAACAAAATATAATGCGTACCTGACTGTATATCTTTCCCTTATTTTGGGGATTGTCCTATCGCTGCTCTTCGTATTGATCGAAGGCGCGGCGATAGGCGCCGTGAGGGCGCAGGCAGAACTTGTGGCCGATCTGGGGCTGGACTCGGTGTTCGCAGAGTACAACAGGGAAATATTAAATCAGTATGAACTGTTCTTCATAGATTCGTCATACGGCTGCGAAAATGGTGGGACAGGTATGGTAGAAAAGCACTTGTCAGATTATATGAGTTACAATATGACTCCTGATAAGGGGCTTATAATACCATTTGAATATAATTTATTAGTGCTGCAAAATCCTTATCTTGAAATTTCGGAGGTGTCGTTTGCGAGCGATGACCAGTGCATGGTTTGGAAGGCACAGGCAGTTAATTATATGAAAGCAGTCTATGGTGGCGGCCTTATATCCATTGCACAGGAGCATCTTGATACAGTAAAGAGCAATAGTCTTACAGAGAAAGATGCAGTGAGCGAAATCTCGGCCCAGGTTCAGGAATTTGAGAAGGTCTTATCCGATAAGGGAATTGTGGAATTTGGTGCGGAGAGCCAGGAAGGATATTCGTATCAGAAGATTTCAGGGATACTTGACGAAATAGTCGGCGGCGGGATTCTGACGATGACACTTCCTGATGGGAAATCTGTATCAGGGGCTGTAATGGATGCAGTGCCATATTTTTCGGCACGTCAAAAGAGCGGGAAAATAAATAAGGGATTTGGCTTGCATGAAGGGATTGACAGACCAGATGGATTTGCAGATGAGTTGGTTTATGGAGAGTATTTGATGAAAAAATGTGGTTCATACATAGAACCGAAGGACAAAGGACTGCTAAAGTATCAGATTGAGTATATCTTATGTGGATTTCATAGTGACGCTGGAAATTTAAGGCGTACTGTCGAGTTATTGTTTGCACTTCGGTCAGCGGCAAATCTCGCATATATTTATACAGATTCCGAGAAACGGTCGGAGGCGGAACTGACAGCGGCAATTATCTGCACACTGCTTTTATCACCAGAGATGGTTGATTCCATGACAGCAGTGATTCTGGGCGCGTGGTCATTCGTAGAGACAGTGTCAGATATAAGACAGTTGTTGGATGGCGGAAGCGTTCCGCTCATCAAGGGAAAGAATGACTGGACTACCAGTCTGATGGAGATTTTTACTGGGCAGCAATCTAGCAGCAGCAGTAAGAAGACTGCAGGATTGTCCTATCAGGAATATCTGAGAATTTTTCTGAGCTTTATGGATAAGGATACCAAGGCGGCAAGGAGTCTTGACATTGTGGAAATGGATATCCGCCAGACTGCTGGAAATGAATATTTTCGCATAGATCAGTGTATTGATTATATGAAAGTAAATTTTGGGTTTGCAGATGCAAAGGGGCACGACTTTGTATTTTATAAAAGGATGTGCTATGAATAAGTTTGAGTTTTGACTAAGATGCAGAGGAGTAGGCGGATGTTCTTTTGGATGCGATATAGGAATCATAAACAAAAAAATATGAATACGAAGGGAGGAGCCATGCTCTCCAGGAACTCTGATAAACATTCCTTTATTTTAGCATTAAAAAGAATGTCCTCCTGCCCCTCTGACAGTAGACCTCGCAAGACACAAAAAGCAAGCATGACTGTGGAGGCGTGCTTTGTGCTTCCTTTTTTTCTGTTTGCAATTTTGAATGTAATATCAATAATAGAGATTTACAGGCTGCAAGGCAACATGAGCGCTGCGATGCATGATACAGCAAAGCAAATGGCGCAGTATGGTTATGCGTATCGGGAAATTGGCGGTGGGTCGATGGGAGGAGCTGAATCTCTTGGTTTGACATATCTGTATGCGGCAGGAAAAGTGCAGGCAAAGCTTGGGACATCTTACCTGGATCATTCGCTGCTGGCAGAGGGGGCTTCATCAATCTCGTGGGTGCGGTCTTCTGTGATGCAGGAAAATGACTGTATTGATCTGGTGGCAGAGTATCGTATCGCTCCACCAGCAGCAGTGGTTGGTTACCAATCACGTACTATGTACAACAGAATGCGCACAAGAGCGTGGACAGGGTACGACAATGCGACATATGGCGCAGGCAGTATTGCGGAGGAGAAGATTGTATACATTACACCAGATGGGAGTGTGTATCACTGTTCGAGAGGGTGTAGTTATCTAAAGCTTTCTATTGTGGCGATGGACAGAAGCTTTCTGGATGAACAGAGAAATCAGGACGGAAGTAAATATTATCCTTGTGGAGAGTGTGGAGCTTCCTGCGGCAATACCGTTTATGTGACCAATTATGGAAACAGGTATCATTCAACGCTTGGCTGCAGTGGGTTGAAGCGGACCGTTATGGCCGTGCCTATATCCGCCGCCAATGGCAGAGGAGCGTGCAGCAAATGTGGATGAGAAGTGATGGCAAAGAAATTATATACGGTATCGTCAAAAAGTTTGATATAAACAAAAGATGAATGGATTGAAATAAGTGATGTTTTGAAAGCAGAGAAAGGTGTAAAGAAATTACAGTATCATATAAGTGCATAAAATATAATAGGAGATGGAGGAGCTTAGAAGTGCAGATAATTATTTATAATGTAATAATGGCGGTAATTGGAATGCTGTTGTTTGTGACAGGAATTATTGATATTAGGAAAAGACAGATCAGTAGAGGGATGCTATTGGTATTGCTGTTAGTGTGTTGTCTGGTGGTACCTTTGAAAGAGGAATTTGGCGTGTTGGATGCGATTGGAGGATTAACGATCGGACTCTGTGCAATCGGGATATCGATTGCGACAAGAGAGCAGATTGGAAAAGGAGATGGCATTGTGATTGCAGCAGTGGGAATTGCATTGGGTGCGCGAAAATGCCTTCTTGTAGTTTTTGCTGCTTCTTTTGTAATTTGCATCATTGCAATTGCTGTTTTGCTTTTGAGAAGAGGGGGAAGACAGACAAGACTTCCGTTTTTGCCCGCGATATTTGTGGGGTACTTGTTATGTGTCATTATGTGAAAAAACAGTGTGAGGCAGCATATTTTACGGTGGAGGCATCCTTGATTCTGCCGATGACGATGCTTTTTACGGTAATGATGATCTTTTTGGCGTTTTACAGTTATGACAGGTGCGTCATGGAGCACAGTGCATATGAGGCGGCACTTCGGGGGGCAGGCAGTCACTTCAGGACAGCGGAGGAAGCGGAGTCGGCGGCGCGCATAGCAGCGGCGAGGCTTGTTGAGGACAAACTTTTTGCCATACATGATTTTAGCTATGATGTGTCGGTCGATGGCGGGAGTGTTACAGTGACCTATCACTGTATTGTAAATATGCCGCTTGTCACATGGCTTGGCGAGTATGTTCCCGGGATAGATATGACACTCAACATCAGCAGGAGTGCACAGCGGTTTAGGCCGACAAGGACAATTCGTGACTTTAGAATATGGAACGAGTTGGTAAATAAGTAAGAATAAAAATATGGAGGTTTGGCATGAAAGAAACGATGCCTGAAATCAGCTTCGAGAGGAGTATGAATCACAATTACATGATATTGAGGAGATGCAGCTTTTTTGGAAAAAACGGTGATAATAGTGAGGATTACCGCACAAAAATGCTTTTGGAAAACCGCATTCCAGGGCTTTTGCCTGTCACTCACAGGCTGATCAACAAAGAGAGCTGCTACTATTATGAGATTAATTCGCTTCAATCGCTGGACAGGCTTTATGAGAAAATAGAAATCCGATATGATGCATTGAGACAACTGCTGTCTGGCTGTGTGAGCCTTTTTGACAGATTGGAGGAGTACCTGCTTGACGGAACACAGATTATCATGAAATCGGAAATGATTTATATTGATGTGGAGAAGATGGAACCGTATTTTGTCTGCTATCCAGATTATGAGGGGGACGTGAGACAATCGTTTGCGGAATTTATCGATGAACTTCTCACAAGGATTGATCATACCGATGAGCGCGCAGTGATGATCAGCTATCAAATCTACCGCTATACCAGAAATCCCAATTATGTGATCAGTGAGATTGGGAGTATGATGGGCCATGTTATTGGCAATATGGACTACAAGAAGACAGACTCGGTACAGAGAGATTTTGTTTTCTCAAAGGACGATCTGTTTTCTTGCGAAAACAAAATCGAGGATTGCAGGACACATTACAGCTTGACAAATCAAACAGATAGACAGGAACGCACAGAAGGGCAAAAGTGCTTTACAGCATACCCTTACGATGAATCGGAAGAGGAAGATATAAGGGCAGTAGAAAAGTCGTCAGAACAAGGTATCAAATATAGGAAGGATTTGCTGGGAGGGATTCTTTGTATGTTGGTGTCACTGTGCGCGGGGATTATTGTGCTGGGCTCACATATCATTCCGGAGTTTAAGCTCAGCGGAAACGGAGAACTGTATCTATATGGGGCGATGGGGATGGCGATGGCAGCAGCTGCTCTGTTTTTTTCATGTGATATCAAAAAAAGAAGACAGAGCAGCAAAGTGGGATTGCCAGATGACAGCGAAGACTTTGAGCAGATACAATATGATACACCGGCTGAGAATACGCGCAGAAGCCACAGATATCATGACAGCCAGCCACAAGACTTTTCGTATAGCATAGATCAAATGCAAAACAAAACGGATAATACACAGCCAGACAGTGAAATTTCCAACATAAAGTCCTGCAGCGAGACAGTGTTTTTAGGAGGTGGAGTTGTAGAGGAAAGGGTATTGTGTGGACGCATCAACGGCAAGGAAGTCAATATTTCGCTGGACAGACTTCCTATGACGGTCGGAAAGTTTGCAGATGTATCAGATGTTGTTATCAATGATGCGTCTGTCAGCAAGATGCATGCGCGATTTGAAGAGCGTGACGGCAGGGTTTATGTGTGCGATCTCAATTCAACAAATGGGACTGTGCGGAATGGAGAGCTTTTGGAATTAAATCAATCGGTAGCATTAGAGCCTGGGGATCGCCTCAGATTTGGAAGGACATGTTTTACATATTGTTAATGGATAGTTTGCTCAGCATAGTTGATGTTTTTATTAAGACTAAAATATTTTAGGCCTGAGTAAACAATAAGCTTGCAATACAGCAGGCTTATTGTTATAATGACGATATAGGAAAGTGGTTACTGTTCACAGGTCAGGAATGCGCATATACTGCGCATTCCGTGAGAAAACGTATCGTTTGAAAGCAAAAATCCATTTGCATAACGAATTGTTCGAATTGCAATTTTTGCATGGATTTTTGCCCGTTACTGGAACGGAGTGAACAGTAACGGAAAGTGTTGTGACAATTTGAATGTGGATGGTCACAAAGCGGTTTTACAATGTTATCCAAATAAATAGGAGGTTACAAATTTATGGGACTTGATGCAAAAAATGCGATTGAAAACGGCAAGACTGCGCTTGGGATTGAGTTTGGTTCGACCAGAATCAAGGCAGTATTGATCGATGAAAATCATGAAGTGCTTGCCATCGGAAATCACGACTGGGAGAATCAGCTGGTAAACAATATCTGGACTTACAGTCTCGATGCGATCTGGAAAGGGCTTCAGGACTGCTATCAGGATTTGGCAAAGTCGGTACAGGAGCAGTATGGCACACAGATCAAGACACTGGGCTCACTTGGATTCAGTGCCATGATGCATGGGTATATGGCATTTGACAAGGAAGACGAGCTTTTGGTACCTTTTAGGACATGGAGAAATACAATCACGCAGGAGGCGAGTGAGAGACTTACAGCGCTGTTTGGCTATCACATTCCCCAGAGGTGGAGCATTGCACATCTATATCAGGCAATTATAAACGGCGAGGAACATGTAGGAAAGGTGGATTTTTTTACGACACTTGCGGGATACATACACTGGCAGCTGAGCGGTGAGAAGGTGCTTGGCGTCGGTGAGGCGTCTGGGATGTTTCCGATTGATATCGATACGAAGTGCTTTAACGAGCGTATGATCGCACAGTTTGACGAGCTTGTGGCGGACAAAAATTTTCCGTGGAAGCTTGCGGACATCATGCCCAGGGTACTGGTTTCCGGAGACAGGGCAGGTATATTGACGGAGGCTGGTGCAAAGCTCCTCGATGTGACGGGTACTCTGCAGGCAGGCATTCCGATGTGTCCGCCCGAGGGTGATGCAGGCACAGGTATGGTTGCAACAAACAGCGTGGCACAGCGCACCGGAAATATTTCGGCGGGCACTTCTGTGTTTGCCATGGCAGTTCTCGAGAAAGATTTGTCAAAATCATATGATGAGTTAGACCTGGTGACAACACCTGACGGAAGTCTTGTGGCGATGGTACACTGCAATAATTGTACTTCGGACTTGAACGCGTGGGTGAATTTGTTCCGGGAATTTCAGGAGACGATGGGACAGAATGTGGACATGAACGAGCTCTATGGAACGCTGTACAGGAAGGCGCTCGAGGGCGATGCAGACTGTGGCGGACTTCTGGCATACGGCTATTTTTCGGGTGAGCATGTTACAGGCTTTGAGGAAGGCAGACCACTTTTCGTGCGTACGCCCGATGCAAAATTCAATCTTGCCAATTTCATGCGTGTCAATCTGTTCACAGCGCTTGGCGCGATCAAGATTGGTATGGACATTTTATTCAAGCAGGAAAATGTTACACTTGACGAGCTCCTCGGTCATGGCGGCCTGTTTAAGACAGAAGGTGTCGGACAGAAGGTAGTGGCAGCGGCTGTCAATGTGCCGGTATCTGTCATGAAGACTGCGGGCGAAGGCGGTGCGTGGGGTATCGCAGTTCTTGCGAATTATATGATGAGAAAAGGTGCGGACGAGACACTCAGCGATTATCTGAACAGCAAGGTATTTGCAGGTGAAGAGTCTGTGCGCATGGAGCCGGATGCAAAGGATGTCGCAGGTTTTGAACTATTTATCGAGCGCTACAAGAAAGGACTTGCGATTGAGCGTGCGGCGGTAGACAGCATGTAAAGAGCGGTTTTGTAAAAGAATATCCATAGCATTGGTCATCCTGCTGTAAATGATGAATGTTGTGTATGGATGGAGGAGAATGAAATGTTAGAGGAATTAAAGAAAAAAGTATATGAAGCAAATATGGACTTACCCAGGTATGGTCTTGTAACGTTCACATGGGGCAATGTTAGCGCGATTGACAGGGAAAGCGGGCTGTTTGTCATCAAGCCGAGCGGTGTCGATTACGACCTGCTGAAGCCGGAGGACATGGTTGTTATGGACTTGGAGGGAAATAAGGTGGAGGGAAAGTATAATCCGTCCTCGGACACCCCGACACATCTGGAGCTTTACAAGGCGTTTCCTGAGATTGGCGGTATCGTCCATACACACAGCACCTATGCCACGAGCTGGGCACAGTCAGGCCGAAGCATTCCGTGTTATGGAACGACACACGCGGATTACATGTACGGTGAGATTCCCTGCGCGCGCGTGCTGACACAGGAGGAGATTGACGAGGGATATGAGAAGAACACAGGAACGCTCATCATAGAAACATTCAGGGATAAGGATGTCATGGCAGTTCCGGCAGTGCTCTGCAAGAACCATGGACCGTTTGCGTGGGGCAAGGATGCGAAGGAGGCCGTGCACAACGCAGTTGTTCTGGAGGAAGTTGCAAAGATGGCACTTTTCACAGAGCAGTTAAACAAAGAGGTAAAACCAGCGCCGCAGCGCATTCAGGACAAACACTATTACAGGAAACACGGCGCCAACGCGTATTATGGCAATAAAGTGGAGTAGACGATAAAAATGTATAATCTGTAGGGTATTCTTTTCAAGTTTATGCATTTACGGATAAAATATTTTATGGTATCTTAATAAGTGCATAAATGATTTTTACAGATGATTTCCACAGCTTAGAAGACCTGGAGGTGCAGTCAATGAAAAATATTCAAATATATCAGGCGGATAAGTATTCGACTACCGCGTATACGAAAGTGGAGGAAAATATTTATAGGGGCAGAAATCCGTACTATAACGGGAATGTGTGGGAGCAGGATGAATTGTATGTTACTTCACTGACGTTTGAGCAGGAGCCGGAATTGGGTGAGGGCGATCTGCCAACCCATATTTCCAAGTATCCGTTGGAGGGTATTTTGGATATGTTTTATGCCTCTGTGACCGATTTTTATGAGGAGCTGAATGCCCGGAGCAAAGACACCTGCTACCGAGAGCTTGGCGCGTTTGAGGTGGAGGATATCAGAAAGCTTCTCGGGATTGTCGGAAAGCATGTATATCAAAAGAAAGTCTACGCAAAGAACTTGAGTGAAGAAGAATTGGAGTCGTATAAAGACATGACCGAAGAAGAAATGGTCAAGAAAAGATTCATTTCATACAAGACAGTAATAGAATAAATTTTATAAAAAATGGAGGAATAAGCAATGACAAATTTGGAGCTTCAAAAAAAGGCAAATGAAGTTCGTAAGGGTATCGTCACAGGTGTGCATGCGGCAAAAGCAGGCCATCCGGGCGGATCGCTATCGGCGGCAGATATCTATACGTATCTTTATTTCGAGGAGATGAACATTGATCCCAAGGATCCGAAGAAGGCGGACAGAGACCGTTTTGTTCTCTCAAAGGGACACACGGCACCGGGACTGTACGCAACACTGGCCAATCGTGGATATTTTCCCGTTGAGGACCTGGTGACTTTGAGAAAGCTTGGTTCCTATCTGCAGGGACATCCCTGTATGCAGCATGTTCCAGGTGTAGACATGTCATCTGGTTCCCTTGGACAGGGAATCTCTGTAGCGTGTGGCATGGCACTTGGAGCAAAGATGTCAAATGCGGACTATAGAGTGTACACACTGCTCGGCGACGGTGAGATTGAGGAGGGACAGGTATGGGAGGCTTCCATGTTTGCAGGGCACAGAAAGCTTGATAATCTCTGCGTGATCGTGGACAACAACGGCCTGCAGATCGATGGTAAGATTGAGGACGTATGTTCTCCGTACCCGATTGACAAGAAGTTTGAGGCATTTAATTTCCATGTGATTAACCTTGCAGACGCGCATGATTTTGATCAGATTCGAGCAGCGTTCAAGGAGGCGAGAGAGACCAAGGGCATGCCGACAGCGATCATCGCACATTCCCTGAAGGGTAAGGGTGTATCGTTCATGGAAGGAAACGTGGATTGGCATGGCAAGGCTCCAAACGATGAGGAGTACGCAGTTGCTATGGCAGATTTAGAGAAGATAGCACAGCAGTTGGCGTGAGCGCAGAAGGGAGAAAGAAAATGGCAGATATTAAAAAAGTAGCAACAAGAGAGAGCTATGGCAATGCCCTCGTTGAGATCGGAAAGGAAAACCCGAATTTAGTTGTTCTTGACGCTGACCTTGCTGCAGCGACCAAGACCGGTGTATTTCGGAAAGCGTTTCCAGAGAGACATATTGATTGTGGGATTGCCGAGTGCAATATGGCAGGCATCGCAGCAGGATTGTCTCTGACAGGCAAGATTCCGTTTATGAGTTCCTTTGCGATGTTCGCAGCAGGGCGTGCTTTTGAGCAGGTGAGAAACTCTATTGGGTATCCGCATCTGAATGTAAAAATCGGCGCGACACATGCGGGTATTACGGTAGGGGAGGACGGAGCGTCCCATCAGTGTAACGAAGATATCGCTCTGATGCGCACGATTCCTGGCATGGTTGTCATGTGTCCGGCAGATGATGTCGAGGCGAAAGCGGCAGTGCGTGCTGCAGTGGAATATGAGGGGCCTGTCTATATTCGTTTTGGGCGCGCGGCAGTTCCTGTCATCAACGACAGACCAGATTACAAGTTTGAGATTGGAAAAGGAACTGTTGTGAGGGAAGGCAAGGATGTCACTATCGTGGCGACTGGAATCTGTGTGGACTCTGCACTGGGTGCCGCAGAGATGCTCGAAAAGGATGGAATCAGCGCAGAAGTGATCAACATCTGTACAATCAAGCCACTCGACGAGGAGATTATCATTAACTCTGCGAAGAAGACTGGTAAGGTGGTTACAGCCGAGGAACATTCTGTGATCGGCGGGCTGGGAAGCGCAGTGTGTGATGCGCTCTGCAAGTCATACCCGGCGCCTGTCTGCAAGATTGGCATGCAGGATACATTTGGTGAGTCTGGTTCCGCGGCGGCTTTGGTTGAGAAGTATAAGCTTGATGCGAAGGGCGTGTATGAGCAGGTGAAAACATTTTTGGCATAATGCAATACGAAAAAAAGGAAGGCGTCATCTTTATGGTGGCGCTTATTTTTATGTATACCAATGCAATTCTCTTGACTTTAGCTCATTAAACTGCTAACATAGTGATGTGCATAAGATTGAGAAGCGCAGATATTCCATCCCACTAAAAATGCAGTCGAGAATTTATCGATGGTTTCGCGTGGAGATTTTTATGAAAAGAATGGAGGATGATTATGAAAAAATTAACCACAATGGCGATGGCAGTTACCACAGCCCTTATGTTATCTGTATCGCTTGCAGGATGCGGCAATTCCGATGCGCCGGCGGCATCATCGGGCGATGATACGACATCCACTGCACAGACAGAAAAAATACAAACAGAAAGTGCACAGACCAAGCAGAGCACCACATCCGAGTCCACACAGGTGACGGAGGCAGAATCAGGCAATTCAGAAGTACAGAATTCCGAATCAGACCTCGGCTATGTCAAAAGCAAAGGGACACTCGTTGTCGGTATCACTGATTTTGAGCCGATGGATTACAAAGATGAGAGCGGTGAATGGGTTGGTTTTGATGCTGACATGGCGAAATCCTTTGCAGAAAGCCTTGGTGTGGCAGTTGAATTCATAGAAATCGACTGGGACAATAAGATACTGGAGCTTGAAGGAAAGACGATTGACTGTGTATGGAACGGTATGACACTTACTGCCGAAGTTACAGGGGCTATGGAATGTTCCAGACCATACTGTAATAATGCACAGGTGATCGTAGTATCGTCTGAGCAGGCGGACAACTTTCAGGAGAAATCAGACCTTTCACAGTACAATTTTGCCGTTGAGGCAGGCAGTGCCGGCGAACAGCAGGCGATAGCGCTTGAGCTTCCGCACACGCCAGTCAAAGCACAGTCTGATGCGCTGATGGAGGTTGCCGCAGGCACTTCTGACGCAGCCATTATTGATTCCCTGATGGCTGCAGCCATGGTTGGGGAGGGTACAGGATACGCGGATCTGACATATACAATCGGATTAAACGATGAGGAGTATGGTGTCGGATTCCGAAAAGGTTCTGATCTTGCTGCCGCTTTGAATGACTTCTTTACCGCAAGCTATCAGGATGGCAGCATGATCGAGACTGCGGAGAAGTACGGCGTCCAGGCAGCTATTGTAGAACAGTAAGAAATTGCTACAAAACAAACTTTTGTTTAGACAAGTTAAAATTGAAAGTTATCTTATGACAGCTTCTAAGATGTGAGTTTTCATTGTAACGAAATGGGATAAGGGTGTCTCAAAATACAAATTGGGATGCCCTTATTGTTTGCACATCGTTATTATTGGAACCGCTGGGGCGGTGTGGAGGTTTGATATGCAACTAATTATAGAACAGTTTCCGATTGTGATTCACTCATTAAATATCGGATTTTTGCAGACACTAAAGCTGTTTTTTGTCACGTTGACAGGCGCATTTCCGCTAGGATTGGTCATTGCTTTCGGGTCAATGTCCCATTTTGGACCTTTGCGGTATTTCTCGAAAGTTCTTGTGTGGATGATACGGGGGACACCTCTTATGATTCAGCTGCTGATTATTTATTATTTTCCGGGTCTTGTGCTGCACAACCCGATCTGGGGCGGCGGGGAAAGCGGACGATTTCTTGCTGCCAGTGTCTCTTTTATCTTAAATTATGCATGCTATTTTTCGGAGATTTACCGCGGTGGCATCCAGTCGATTCCAGTCGGTCAGACAGAGGCGGGACTTGTGCTCGGCATGACAAAAGGGCAGATTTTTGTCAAAGTAAAGCTGTTACAGATGGTCAAACGGATTGTTCCGCCGATGTCCAATGAGATTATCACACTGGTAAAAGATACTTCCCTTGCCCGCATTATCGCATTACAGGAAATCATATGGGCAGGACAGGCCTTTATGAAAGGATCACAGGGAATTTCCGGTGCCATCTGGCCGTTGTTCTTTACAGCGGTGTATTACCTTGTATGCAACGGTATTCTGACAGTTCTCTTAGGATATCTCGAGAAAAGGCTTGATTATTTCAAATAAGAAGGGAGGCGCAGAGAAATGCCTGTTTTAGAGGTGGAACATATTCAGAAAACATTTGAACGAACACAAGTATTAAAAGATATCAGCTTCTCGATGGAAAAGGGACAGACAATATCCATCATTGGCTCTTCGGGAAGCGGCAAGACAACACTCCTGCGCTGTCTAAATTTTCTGGAAAAGCCGGATACTGGAAGGATTCGTGTAAATGGGGAAACACTGTTTGACGCGGAGAATCGAGACACAAGGAAAGAGAGTGAGATTCGAAAGAAGCGGCTTCACTTTGGTCTCGTATTCCAGTCGTTTAACTTGTTCCCGCAATATACCGCATTGCAGAATGTAATGCTTGCAGGCCAGCTTCTGGCAAAGGAAACGGATGACTACAAAGCACACAAGAAAGAAATAAATCTCGCGATAGAAGAGCATGCAAAAGCGCTGCTGATCCAGATGGGACTTGGTGACCGGATGGGAAACTATCCGCATCAGCTTTCTGGCGGACAGTGTCAGCGTGTCGCGATTGCGCGTGCCCTGGCGCTTACGCCCGATATCCTGTGCTTTGACGAGCCGACTTCTGCGCTTGACCCGGAGCTGACAGGAGAAGTTCTGCGGGTAATCAGGGAGCTTGCCGAGAAAGATACCACTATGATTATCGTAACACACGAAATGGCGTTTGCGCGTGATGTTGCGGATTATGTGATTTTTATGGATGATGGGTATATTGTGGAACAAGGGGTTTCAAAGGCTGTCATAGAAAATCCGCAGGAAGAGCGTACAAAGCAGTTTTTGTCACGTTACACACAGGGGTGAGAGAACGGTGAGGCGTGAACACTGCGCTTGCGATGATTTCAAGGTTGCTTCAATACAGGGTGTTGATAAGATTCCAATTTGTGATATGATAAGTGTATCATTACGTCAAAGACAGTGAAGGAGAGGATGATATACGGGACAGAAAAAGACAGTGAAGGAGAGGATGATATATGGAACAGAAAAAGAAAGAGTCTGCCACAGTTTACAAGCAACAGCAGATTGTGCCGGGAATCTACGATATGTGGATCAATACGACGCTTGCGCGGCAGGCAAAGCCAGGTCAGTTTATCAGTGTGTACACGCAGGACAAATCAGCGCTTCTGCCGCGGCCGATCAGCATCTGCGAAACAGATGTCATAAACGACAGACTGCGTATCGTGTACCGTGTGGCCGGAAAAGGGACAGCGGAATTTTCGCGGTACACGGCAGGCCGCCGCGTGGATATTCTCGGAACGCTCGGAAATGGTTTTCCGCTGGAAAAAGCAGAGGGAAAACGCCTTTTTCTGATGGGCGGCGGCATCGGAATTCCGCCCATGCTCGCACTCGCAAAGGCAGTTCGGAATGCAGTATCTGTTGATGCAGTTGTCGGTTATCGGGACAAAGCGCTTTTTTTGGCGGAAGATTTGGCAAAATATGTGCCAGTCCATATCGCGACAGAGGACGGCAGCGTTGGTACGAAGGGAAATGTCATCAATGTTATCGAGGCAGAGGGACTTGAAGCAGATGTCATTTTTGCCTGCGGTCCAATGCCAATGCTCCGCGCAATAAAAAAGTATGCTGCAGAAAAAGGCATCGAGGCGTATATTTCCCTGGAGGAGCGGATGGCGTGCGGGGTCGGCGCGTGCCTTGGATGTGTTGTGAAGACGAGGGAGGTCGATCACCATTCCCATGTAAACAATGCGAGAATCTGTACAGACGGACCAGTATATGCCGCAGAAGACGTAGAGCTATAGGAGGGAGAATATGTTGAATACAGAGATAGAGATAGCAGGTGTCACCTTCAAAAATCCTGTGATGACAGCGTCGGGAACGTTTGGTTCCGGCATGGAGTACTCGGAATTTGTCGATTTAAACTGTCTTGGCGCAGTTGTGACAAAAGGTGTTGCCAATGTGCCATGGGAGGGGAACCCGACGCCGCGCGTCCAGGAGACTTATGGGGGGATGCTCAATGCCATCGGACTACAGAACCCGGGAATCGATGTGTTGATCGAGAGGGATATTCCTTTTTTAAAGCAGTATGACACAAGGATCATTGTCAATGTCTGTGGGCGTTCGACATCAGACTACGTGGAAGTAGTGGAAAAACTGGCGGACCAGCCTGTCGATATGCTGGAAATCAATGTGTCCTGTCCCAATGTCAAACATGGGGGAATCGCTTTTGGGCAGGATCCCAAGTGCCTTTTTGACATCACAAAAGAGATCAGAGCAAAGGCAAAACAGCCGATTATCATGAAGCTGTCTCCCAATGTCACAGACATTACAGAGATGGCAAAGGCGGCGGAGGCAGCCGGAAGCGATGCAATCTCCTTAATTAATACAATTACCGGAATGAAAATCGATATTCATAAGAGAACATTTGCGCTGGCAAACAAGACGGGAGGACTTTCCGGGCCGGCGATCAAGCCAGTCGCGGTGCGCATGGTGTATCAGGCAGCAAATGCTGTAAAGATACCAGTTATTGGCATGGGCGGTATCGCAGATGCGGAGGACGCGATTGAGTTTATGCTTGCAGGCGCTGCTGGTGTTGCCATCGGCGCGATGAATTTTGTCAATCCGTATACGACAGTTGAGGTCATCAAAGGCATCGAAGAATACATGCGCCAGTATGACATCGAAAATCTGAGCGAGATCATTGGAACGGTGCGGTAATAATATAAGGAAAGAAATCCATCACCACTCCGAGTGGCGCAGCGCGTGCCCAAGCTTCGTGTTTTTGAGACTCTGCAGATGCGTACTGAGGGATTTGTAGTATTCATATTTGCTGATGCGCAGCCGTTCGCCGGTTGTGAGTAACACATAATCGCGGCTGTAGCCAGAGATGCAGCTGGCATTGACTAGGTAAGATTTATGGATGCGCATAAACTGGCAGTTTTTCTGACGAAGAAGCATTTCCACCACGTCAAGTTTTTGGTAAAATGAGTCGCGGCGGTCGGCAGAGACGATGTGGGTACGCCTGCCTTCAGAAGTAAAATATCGAATTTCATTTACAGGGATGTGGATATATTCCGGTCTGACATAATAGGAGAAGGAGTCTGAATGATCGAGAATCGTTTCATAGGCGAGCGCGGCGTAAGTCCACAAATGTTTCCGGCTTTTGTCCGGCATGACATAGAGCGGTTCAAGCAGTGCATCCTCAGCAGGCGGGCTGTAATTGTGCCCCCTTGTGACGATTGAGATTAACCTGTCATTTGCGCGCTTGGCCTTCAGGACGGTATTGCGCATCAAACCGTCTTCCTTCTCCATATCGTAGAAGAGGATATCGGGACAGTTGCAGCCGATGCACCGCTGAAGCTCATAGGCATTGTGGTAGCACATTACAGCAATCTCCACTTCCCGCTGATGGAAATATTTCAGTATTTCATTTTTTACAAAATCCAGTATTTCAGCATTTTCATAACAAAAAGCAAAGTGAATCATTTTCTATCATCTCCTTAGTAAATCGCAAATGTTTATAATATAGTATCCGATGGCTGTGAAAGTCTGATTGGCTTTCACAGCAGCATTCATTCGCAAATGGCTTTGCACAAACTGTTTTGCATAAGTAACTATACACCTAAAAACAGATTTATGATATAGTACGTTAGTACTAATTTGAGACATTTTTGCATTTTTCTGCCCTGTTCATAATTTGGCAGCTCTCAGAATATACATTAATACAACACAGCTTTCAGGAGCAGCCATTATGACCCGGATATCAAATATGCTGATACCAGCGCTGATTTTTTATATTGTTGCGATGGGATTGTCGCAGAAGAAGGATATCTACGCCAGCTTTACGAAGGGAGCCAGGGAGGGCATGAAGACCGTCGTTGGAATTGTGCCAACCCTGATTGGGCTGATGATTGCGGTGGGGGTACTCCGGGCATCAGGATTTCTGGAGTTTGCGGGTGGTCTGCTTGGACACGCGGTCACACTGTTTTCTGACAATTTTCCAAATGAGCTGGTATCGCTTTTTATAGTAAAGCTTTTCTCAGCATCTGCAGCAACCGGGCTTGCGCTTGATATCTTTAAGGAGTATGGTACCGATTCTTTTGCGGGGCTTGCAACCTCGCTTGCACTTGCGAGCACAGAGACTGTTTTCTATACGATGTCTGTCTATTTCATGGCGGCAAAGGTCACGAAGACGAGATGGACACTAGCAGGGGCGCTCTTGTCTACCTTTTCCGGACTGGTGGCAAGCGTTATCCTTGCGATGATTTTAACACAATAGGGTATTATAGCGTTAAAGTATTGTTTCTAAAATTTATTGAAAATGTTAAAAATGCTGAATTTTGTGACAATTTGAATAATTGTATTGATTAAACACGAATTAAGGACTATACTTTTTACAGAGGGAAAATTGTCGGAAAAGGGAAATTGCACATACAATCGTAGAAAAGGGTATGTGTGCATCATTATCATATAAGAGAAAACGGCAGACAGCCACCAGATATGCACAGATCTGGAGACTGTCTGTAAATGTAGTGTAAAAGGATATTATTATGAATAAGATATTGATTATCGAGGCTGATTTTAAACTGGCAGAGAGGCTGTGCAGGGCGCTGGCAGATATTGAGACACATGTTTTCAGCTGCGGAACGCTTGAAGCGGCGGCCGCTTCACTGGAAAACGAACAGTACCAGCAGATTATCATTGACACAGAGCTTCCAGATGGAGATGGCTATGACCTGATATATGAGATAGGGGATGGCATCTACGAATCAGGTGATGCTCCGGTTATATTGATTGTCTCAAATGACAGGAAACCAGATGCAATGGAGCTTAGGAAACTGGGAATTGCGGATTATATTACCAAACCGTTTAACATATCTGTCCTCAAGGCAAAAGTCTGGACGCAATTTAAGCGCGGCAAGAGAAATTCCAGTTTTCGCGCAATCAGCAGATTTGAGGCAATTGGCGCAGGCAGCCGCAAAAGCATCATTGGCGAGCATATTGTGGCGATGGATGGCTACGTATTTAATTTTGATACAGGGGAGTATCTTGTTGCGGGAAAAAGGGTGCGGCTGAACCGTCTGGAGCAGTGTCTGCTGCGCAATTTAGTGGAGAATAAAGGAATTGTGCTTAAGAAAAAAGCTTTGGTGGATAAGCTTAAGCTGGAGAGCAGGATGCGGCATATAGACGAAACGATACTGGCAGAGGTTATTCATATGCTCAGCAACAAGCTGAATGCACACAATTATATTAAGACCGTATATGGGATTGGTTATCTGTGGGTGTTGGCAGAAGATAAAAACAAGAGCAGTTGAGGATGCAGGAACATTTTGCATAAAATGCTAATGAAACACTTAAAATAAGCGGTTTTTTCGTTAAATAGACGGTTTTTTGATAAACTTTAAATTTATTATAAAAAATGATTGACTTTTGGACTGAAAAAACGGACAATAGAACATAGTAAATTTTAAGCAATTATTACATTATATATAGGAGAGAGATCGCGATACGAGATCTTTCGTTTGCAAAAGCGTGCGTATTCATTAGGTTCATATAACGGAGGGATTCGATGTGTTAAAAAGAGAAGTTATGGTAAAGGAAATCGAGAAGAGATATGATCACCCGCTGGCGGAGATCGTACAGATAGCGAGCCAGTATAAGAGCGAGATTCTGTTGGAGTATGACAAGTATAGAATTAACGCAAAGAGTATTATGGGGATTATCGCTTTTAACCCTTCAGAGGGAATGAACGTGACGATTGCTGCTGATGGAAAGGATGAAGGCGAGGCAGTCGAGGCACTCGAGAAATTCTTTATATGCCAATAAGATCACAGGGTACAGGCTTTGTTTGGGGTCTGTGCCCTTTTTGTTAGAAGAATATTGCGACAAAAAAATATACAATTTGAAAAATATATGCTATACTATAAGACACAACAGAAAAGACGACTTTGAAGAGTACGCTTGAAAAGTGAGAGGTGACTGGAAAAATGGAGTTCGGACAGAGATCGGGAAGAAATATCATCAAACCAATCAGGATCTCCATAAGGCCTGCATACCGCGATGAATGGGATGATGCCATGTCACTCGCGTGGCGCACGTTCATGCAGTTTGAGGCGCAGGACTTCACACCCGCGGGAGTTGAAAGCTTTCAAGAGTTTATTACGGATACAGTGCTTTACAGGATGTTCATACTGGGGGCGTATCAGCTTTTTGGGGCCTATGACAACGGCAGGATGGTAGGGATGATTAGTCTCAGGAGTGAGACGCATATATCGCTCCTTTTTGTGGACGGAAAATATCACAGAAGGGGAATCGGCAGAGGATTGATTGACTACGTGAGCAGATATGTCCTGACAGAGGAGGGGCACAACAACATCACGGTCAATGCTGCTCCTTATGCAACAGGCTTTTACCATCGCATGGGGTTTGTAGACACAAACACAGAACAGGCCAGTGACGGAATCCGGTATACGCCGATGAGACGTGATATCAAATTATAGAATACGATAATCAGAGAGGGTGGGAAAATGGCAGTAGAATATATTACAAGCAGAAATATGGTAGATTTGATCTATGAGACAATTCGGTTGATGGATAAGACGATGGCACATCATAGCATGCGGGTTAGCTATATCATGTCAAAGATGCTGGAGACCCAGGGAACCTATGAAAAATATGAGATTGCTGATTTTATGGTGTTGGCACTTTTGCACGATATCGGTGCGAACAAGACGGACGATGTGCGCAAGCCGTTGACGTTTGAAGCAAAAAATCCGATGTCACACTCTGTATATGGGTATTTGTTTATGCGGTATCTCTCTCCCCTCGAGGAGCAGTCCAAGATGATCCTCTATCATCATATGGATTACAGCAAGACAAAAGATATGGATTACAAATACCAATTTGAGCTTGAGGTGCTCAAGGTGGCAGAGGTAATGGATATCTGGCAGCGTTCGTTCGGGGCAAAATTTGACTATCGGCTAATTGATAAATATTCTGGCACAAAATATGACCCGCGCGTCTGCCAGCTGCTTGCAAAGACGGTGGAGGAACATGATATTTTTACCAGGATCAGAGACGCCAGTTACAAGGAAGCATATGGCGAAAGTCTTGAGTATGTGTTGTTATCAGATGTCGAGAAGGAAAAGTATCTAAAGATGCTCATGTACTGCATTGGACTCAAAGATGAGCAGATGGTATCAGAGACGGTGGCGACGATCTATGTGTGCCGTGAGCTTGGCAGAAAGCTAAAGATGAGCGAGCTTGACAAAAACGAGGTGTACTATGCGGCGCTTTTGCATGATATCGGAATGCTCGCGATACCAAGTGGTCTGCTGGACGCTCCAAGGACATTTAGCGACGAAGAGAAGAACCTGATCAAGACACATGTGGACATTATGGAAAAGACCTTGGAAAATAAGTTGTCCAAGGAGATCATACGGATTGCGGCAGGACATCATGAACGCTTTGACGGGAGCGGGTATCCCCGTGGGCTGAAGGCGAGCGTTATGGGGCAGAAGGAAGCGATTTTGCAGATTTCCGAGCAGGTTGTCAATGCGATGGAACCCAAGCCCTACAGGGAGGCGCACACCAAGGAGGAGATTGTTGAGGAACTCAACAATGGTATTATCTCTGGAAAGTACGAGGGCATTGTCGCAGATACCTTTTTGAAACATTATGACGAGATTATGGACAAGGCAAAACAGAAGGCGGATATGGCACTGGTGACACATCAGAAGCTGCAGAGAAATTACAATCAAGTTTATTCAAACCTTGTCTAAAAGATTTAATACATTATTTGTTGAAATACCATACAAAACAAACTATAATACTCTCTATGGTGTTTTAATGACAAGAATGAATGTATATACGAGAGGAGAATTATAGTATGTTTAAGCTTGACAGTCCGCTGATGAATTTTCTGAATAAGGTTGCGGATATTATGATACTCAATTTCATGTTCCTGGTTTTTTGTATTCCGGTTTTTACTGTTGGCGCCGCTTTTTCTGCCGCATATTATATGGGGTTTAAGATGGTGAAAAATGAGGAGACCTACATTGTGAAAGGCTTCTGGAAGGCGTTCAAGGAGAACTTTAAGCAGGGGACAGCTATTTGGCTGATTCTTCTTGTGATTCTGGCTCTTCTGACAGCAGATTACCGCATTATTGCCTATTCTGGTATTGAGTTTGCGCGGTGGATTCGGATTGCGGTAGTGACAGTTACAATGGTTGTGCTTATGGGGGTGGTATTCATGTTCCCCCTGCAGGCTCGATTTGTCAATCCAGTCAGGAATACGATCAAAAATGCTTTTTTGATGGCTCTCTCACACCTTCCAACGGCGTTTCTTCTGGTCGCAATCTATGCAGTTCCTGTTATTGTGCTGTATTTCATACCACAGAGCCTGCCGATACTGATCCTTCTGACATTTGGACTTATCATTTACGCAAAATCGTTTTTGCTGCTGCGGGTGTTTAAGAAGTATGAAGAAGCACTTGTTGACAATCGTCAGGAGACATCAGGAGAACCGGATGAGTCAGAGGCTGACAGCGGTATTTTTGCAGAGAGTGATCGGATTGAGCGCGAGGGGAAGATGGTGAAGGTATTTCGCAATGGGAAGTTTGTAGAAGTGCCAGAAAACAGTCTGAACCGTGATTCGAAATAGTAAAAATAGTAAAAAAGGTTGTTCCTTTTAGGTAATTTGTATAGAATTGACTTGATAAGTTGGACAAAATGCTTATGTAATATGGTTAAATTTAGCTTTCTGAAAGACTTGTAAGCAATTGTCACATAAGCTTTAAAAAATATTTGTGGATTTATAGTATAGCATTTTAAGTAAATTTATTCTATACTTAAAACATGTAAAAAACAACTTGTTGAAAGAATGTCGATGTGATTTGTACATACTACTTTCAACGAAACAAAATAATCAATAATTTCGGGAGGCATTTTAATATGGCAAGTTTATCTTTAAAAAATGTTTGTAAGGTATATCCAAATGGATTCGAAGCAGTTAAGAATTTCAATCTTGAAATTGCTGACAAAGAGTTCATCATCTTCGTAGGACCTTCAGGTTGTGGTAAGTCTACGACACTCCGTATGATTGCAGGTCTAGAAGACATTTCTTCCGGTGAGTTGAAGATTGGCGACAGAGTAGTAAACGATGTTGAGCCAAAGGACAGAGATATCGCGATGGTATTCCAGAACTACGCTCTGTATCCGCATATGTCAGTGTATGACAATATGGCGTTTGGTCTTAAATTAAGAAAAGTTCCTAAGAATGAAATTGATAAAATGGTTAAGGAAGCAGCTAAGATTCTCGACTTGACAGCACTTCTTGACAGAAAGCCAAAGGCTTTGTCAGGTGGTCAGAGACAGCGTGTTGCGATGGGTCGTGCAATTGTGCGTAATCCTAAAGTATTCCTCATGGATGAGCCTCTTTCCAACCTGGATGCAAAGCTTCGTGTACAGATGCGTATTGAGATCGCGAAGTTACATCAGAGACTTGGCACAACGATTATCTACGTTACACATGACCAGACAGAGGCTATGACACTTGGTACACGTATCGTAGTTATGAAGGATGGTATTGTTCAGCAGGTAGACACACCGCAGAACTTATACGAGAAGCCACAGAACTTATTCGTAGCTGGATTCATGGGTTCACCGCAGATGAACTTCATCGATGCTACAGTAGATGTAAAGGGCGATACAGCAAGCTTGAAGGTAGCAGGTCTCTCTATTCCTCTTCCTCCGGCTAAGTCTAAGAAGCTCATCGATGGCGGCTACAATGGAAAGACTGTTACATTCGGTATCAGACCGGAAGATATCTACGATTCACAGATGATGGTAGAGGCAAAGTCTGATAGTACATTCGAGACAACAATTCGTGTATACGAGTTGCTCGGTGCAGAAGTATTCTTATATGCTGATTTGGCAGAGTTCCCGATCACAGCAAGAGTTGATCCCAGAACAACTGCAAGACCTGGCGATAAGGTGAAGTTTGCAATTGATATCGAGAAGATTCACGTATTCGACAAAGAGACAGAGAAGATTGTTACAAATTAGTCGTGATACAGCTGATAAAATTTACCCGGGTGAATTGTTTCACCCGGGTTTTTTAACAAAATAATAAAAAGTTCAGGAGAGGATAGCAGATGATTTCAAATCAGGTAATTCAAACAAGCATAGACGAACTAAAAACGATTACAAAGATCGATTTATGTGTGATTGATATGGAAGGAATTACAGTGGCAACGACCTTTGACAGCAGAAACATATCACAGGAATTGGTAAAAAATTTTGTCAGTTCACCGGCCGACAGCCAGATTGTAGGTGGATATCATATGTTGAAGGTTCTCGAAGACGGTGATGTGCTCTATGTATTGATTGCAAAGGGAGCAGGTTCGGACGCCTATATGATCGGAAAAGTGGCGGTGAGTGCAATACAAAATCTGGTAATCGCCTATAAAGAGCATTTTGATAAAAATAATTTCTTCCAGAATCTTCTTCTTGATAACCTGCTGCTTGTCGATATTTATAATCGCGCGAAGAAGCTTCATATCGCCTCAGAAGTACCGCGCGTGGTGTACTTGATTGAAGCACAGAATGATAAGGATAACATTTCGATGGAGATGTTGAAAAATATTTTTGAGGGTCAGGTGGGATGTTATCTAACTGCTGTGGAGCAGAAAAATATTATTCTCATCAAAGAGGTTAGTTCACTTGATGCATACGATGAGGTCGCGCAGACTGCACAGGTGATTGTGGACATGCTCAACTCAGAGGCAATGCTCATAACAAAAGTGGCCTACGGAACGATTGTTCCGGAACTGAAAGAGGTGTCAAAATCCTACAAAGAGGCGAAGATGGCGCGTGATGTGGGGATGATCTTCTACATGGAGAAGTCGATTACTGCCTATAACACACTTGGAATCGGGCGATTGATTTATCAACTTCCGATTAATTTGTGCCGTATTTTTATGAAGGAAATCTTTGGCGACAATATTCCGGATGACCTGGATGATGAGATATTGACAACCGTGCAGAAATTTTTTGACAATAATCTGAATGTGTCAGAGACTTCAAGACAGCTTTATGTACACAGAAATACGCTTGTGTACAGAATAGAGAAACTGCATCAGTCCACAGGACTTGATATTAGAAAATTTGACGATGCTTTGACTTTTAAGATTGCACTGATGGTTGTTAACTATATGAAATATATCGATTCGCTTGAATAAAATATTATAAGTGATGTTACTGTTCAAACACCACAAAAGTAGTGGGAATCATTTCCTGAATCAGATGGGGCGTGAAGAGTAACTAAGTGATTGATTTGTTTATGCAGTACTTGCTTTTTTACTTGACAAGTGTGAATCACGAAGTTTATACTGATATTATGTTTTAAATAAATTCAAAGACGATGACGGAGACAGTACACAGTTTCAGAAAGTCACAGAGAGCTGGAGGATACGGTGGGAACCAGCACAAGTATGGGATTGTCGAAGATCACTCCTGAGTTGCGGGCTGAAATGTTCTGATGATGCGCATGGGGCGGGACAGAGCGGTGCGGTTTTTCCCACTGGTATGTGTCAGGGCAGAGTAGGTACTGACGCATTTCCCGGCGTTAGAGGGAACGTGTATAAAAGTTTTTGGATGTTTTTGCAGGAGAATGCAGATACAGATGAAGACGGAGTACGCTGTAATTAGGTGGTATAACGATTGTGAGGCTCTCGTCCTATTTACAGGATGAGAGCCTTTTTAGCCGTATCGATATGGGCGGATAGGTTGATAACTTATGAATGTGCATAAAGGAACGGTAATATTTGTCAGATGGGAAGGAATTGTCGTGATATAGCCTGAACAGAGTACTCTGCGGAGTTTTTAGGGGTGTATCTGATTGGATAGCTATGTTTGACAGTTCCGGAAAAGGAAGGGAGCAAGGGAATATGTACAGTAAGGTAGACACAAACCTCAATTTTGTGGACAGAGAGAAAAATGTGGAGAAATTCTGGAAGGACAATGATATTTTCAGGAAGAGTATGGACAGCCGCAAGGAGGGCGAGACGTACACTTTCTACGACGGACCGCCGACGGCAAATGGCAAGCCGCATATCGGACATGTGCTGACGCGTGTCATCAAGGACATGATTCCGCGTTACCGCACCATGAAAGGATACATGGTGCCGAGAAAGGCAGGGTGGGACACACATGGGCTCCCTGTCGAGCTTGAAGTCGAGAAGCTGCTCGGCCTGAACGGCAAAGATCAGATTGAAGAGTACGGCATGGAGCCGTTTATCAAAAAGTGCAAGGAATCCGTGTGGAAGTACAAGGGAATGTGGGAGGATTTCTCGGGAACAGTCGGTTTCTGGGCGGACATGGACGATCCCTATGTTACGTACCACGACGATTTTATCGAGTCCGAGTGGTGGGCTCTGAAGGAAATCTGGGATAAAAAGCTTTTGTACAAAGGCTTTAAGATCGTACCGTATTGTCCAAGATGCGGGACACCGCTGTCCTCACAGGAGGTTGCGCAGGGCTATAAGACGGTCAAGGAGCGCTCGGCGGTGGTTCGGTTTAAAGTAGTCGGTGAGGACGCGTATTTCCTTGCATGGACGACAACACCGTGGACACTCCCGTCGAACGTGGCGCTCTGCGTCAACCCCGACGAGACTTACTGTAAGGTAAAGGCTGTTGACGGTTACATCTATTATATGGCGGAGGCGCTTCTCGACAAAGTTCTTGGCAAGTTAGCCGGAGACGAGGGCGACAAGGCGTATGAAGTGTTAGAGACTTACAAGGGAACTGATCTGGAGCGCAAAGAGTATGAACCGCTGTTTGACTTTGCGGCAGGTATCATAGAAAAACAGCACAAAAAGGCGCATTTTATCACCTGCGACAACTATGTCACCATGACAGACGGTACTGGTATCGTACACATTGCACCGGCGTTCGGTGAGGATGATGCCAATGTCGGCAGAAAGTATGATCTGCCATTTGTACAGCTTGTAAACGGCAAGGGAGAAATGACAGAGGAAACCTCCTATGCAGGCGTATTTGTAAAGAAGGCAGATCCGATGATCCTGAAGGATTTGGAGGAGAAAGGTCTGTTGTTCGATGCGCCGAAATTCGAGCACGAGTATCCGCACTGCTGGCGCTGTGACACGCCGCTGATCTACTATGCGCGCGAGTCATGGTTTATCAGGATGACGGCGGTGAAGGATGACCTGGTAAGAAATAACAATACGGTAAACTGGATTCCGGAGTCCATCGGCAAGGGACGCTTTGGCGACTGGCTTGAAAATATCCAGGACTGGGGTATCTCGCGCAACCGCTACTGGGGGACACCGCTCAATGTGTGGGAGTGCGAGTGCGGTCATCAGGAGTGTGTCGGCAGCAGACAGGAGCTTGCGGACAGAAGCGGTAATCCAGAGAACGCAAAGGTTGAGCTGCACAGACCGTATATCGATGAAGTGACCTTCCCGTGTCCCGACTGCGGCGGGCAGATGCACAGAGTTCCGGAGGTGATTGACTGCTGGTTTGACTCCGGCGCGATGCCGTTTGCACAGCATCATTATCCGTTTGAGAACAAGGAGTTGTTTGAGCAGCAGTTCCCGGCACAGTTTATCTCCGAGGCAGTCGACCAGACACGCGGCTGGTTCTACTCGCTGATGGCGGAATCTACACTTTTGTTTAACAAGGCGCCTTATGAGAATGTCATTGTGCTCGGTCATGTCCAGGACGAGAACGGACAGAAGATGTCAAAGTCAAAGGGCAATGCGGTTGATCCGTTTGAGGCCCTTGAGACCTATGGAGCAGATGCAATCCGCTGGTACTTCTATGTCAATTCCGCGCCATGGCTTCCAAACCGTTTCCATGGAAAGGCCGTGCAGGAGGGGCAGCGTAAGTTCATGGGTACGTTGTGGAACACTTACGCATTTTTCGTGCTCTATGCCAATATCGATGCGTTTGATGCGACGAAGTACACGCTGGAGTATGATAAGCTTTCCGTGATGGATAAGTGGCTTTTGTCGAAATTGAACACAGTGGTTGGCGAGGTGGATAACAATCTGGAACATTACAGGATTCCCGAGGCGGCGAGGGCGCTGCAGGAGTTTGTCGATGAGATGAGCAACTGGTATGTAAGGCGCAGCCGTGAGCGTTTCTGGGCAAAGGGCATGGAGCAGGATAAGATCAATGCATACATGACGCTTTACACCGCGCTTGTGACGATCTCAAAGGCGGCAGCGCCAATGATTCCGTTTATGACAGAGGATATCTATCGGAATCTCGTGTGCAGTATCGACAAGTCCGCACCAGAGAGCATCCATCTGTGCGATTTCCCGGCTGTGGATGCGCAGTTCATCGACAAGCAGCTGGAAGCAGATATGGAGGCAGTCTTAAAGGCGGTTGTCATGGGGCGTGCCTGCAGAAATACAGCGAACATCAAGAACAGACAGCCAATCAGCACCATGTTTATCAAGGCACCGTTTACCCTGGGCGAATTTTATCAGGAGATCATCGAGGATGAGCTGAATGTCAAGAAAGTTGTGTTTACGGATGATGTCAGGGAGTTTACGACATACACATTCAAGCCGCAGTTAAAGACTGTAGGGCCAAAGTATGGAAAACAGCTTGGCGGCATCAGGGAAAAACTCGCATCCATCGATGGAAATGCGGCGATGGATGAACTGAAGGCAAACGGTTTTATTGTATTTGATGTAAATGGTACAGAGGTGACGCTTGCAGAGGAAGATTTATTGATCGATATCTCGCAGAAGGAAGGGTATGTGACAGAGGCGGATAACACGGTCACTGTTGTACTTGATACGAATATGACAGATGAGCTTGTCGAGGAGGGCTTTGTCTATGAGGTGATCAGCAAGGTGCAGACCATGCGCAAGGACTCCGGCTTTGAGGTTATGGACCACATCAAGGTCTATCTCAGCGGCAATGACAGGGTTGCGCAGGTTGTGCAAAAGAATGAAAAAGCAATCGGCGAAAAGGTTCTGGCAGATGCGTTCGTGTACGGTGAGGGTGAACTTCCCAATGCGAGGGAGTGGAATGTCAACGGAGAAAATGTGACGATTGGCGTGGAGCGGTGATACTGGTGGAATTGTATGAGGGAGAGTAGGTTAACATGAGGAAAAAAGTCAGGCCCGGAAAGATTATTTTGCTGATAGTCGGCGTTTTGCTTGTGGTTTTTGTTGTTGTGTCATTTGCTCTGATCAATCATTATATGAAACAGTATTTTAACCGAAGCGAGCAGAAGGTGTATTCTGAGTATATGCGTTGGGCAGACTATGAGGATTTTCAGAGGGAGACGGTGACGTTTCCCTCCGGAGATGAGACGCTGACAGGCTATATCTATGGAAAAGACAATACATCAAAGGGATTAGTGGTGGTATCTCATGGGCTTGGCAGGGATTCTGAGGGGTATATCAGCGAGACGAAATATTTTGTGGACAACGGATTTATGGTGTTTTCCTATGATAACACTGGGAGCGGGGCCTCGACAGGAGACAGCTGTGTCGGACTTGTGCAGTCGGTCATCGATCTGGACAACGCACTGACCTATGTGGAGCAGAATCCGGTGTTTGACGGACTTCCGATCTGCCTTTACGGGCACAGCTGGGGCGGTTTTGCGACAACGGCTATCCTCAATTACGACCATGACATTATCGCGGTTGCCAGTCTTGCCGGATACAATGACAGCCTGGAGGAGATGACCTATGTGGGCAAAAGCCTTCTCGGATCGTTTGCCTATATAGAGAAGCCATTTATCTGGCTCACACTGCGCACAACATTTGGCGACCGGATGAATCTTACCGCGACGGATGGAATCAACCGTGCAAAGCATACAGCAGTGATGATTATTCAGGGAGATCTGGATGATTTTGTCGGCTTTGACGGTCCCTGCATCTATGCCAACCGGGATAAGGTTACGAGGGACGACGTGCAGTTTGTGCTGCTCGAAGGCAGGGAGCACGGCAATCTGATGATGGATCACAGCGAGAAGCGCATGGCGTATATGGAACAACTGAATGAGGAGTACAACCTTATTTTGGAGGAGTATCAGAATGAGGTTCCGGACGAGATCATGAAAGAGTGGAACGATTCGATCGACAAGGAACTGACATCGCGGCTGGACGAGGAGCTGTTTGAGAAAATTGTTGATTTTTATATGGAGGCGATCGGAGAATAGATCGTTTGAAAAAAATAGAGTGGGTATAGCCTGCTCTTTTTTATTGCATCATATTTATTCAAAATTTTGAAACAAATCAGAAGAAAATGGGATATAAAGAGTAGGGGGTGGGAAGATGCACAAAAAAGAGAAGGGCGATGTGGATATGGAGGCTGTATATCAGGAATATGCGGAACTGGTCTACCGATTTCTGTACGCACACACGCATAACGCGGACTGGTCGCAGGAGCTGATGCAGGAGACCTTCCTGCGTGCAGTTGATTCGATTTCGCGATACGATGGCTCCTGTAAGCTGTCTGTGTGGCTCTGCCAGATCGCAAAGCATATCTTGTGGCAGGAGCTGCGCAGGAAGAAGCGGACAGATACTGTGGAGCTGCCAGAGGAACTTCCCGACACCTCCGGCGCAGACGGGGAGACAAGCGTGATTCGCAAGGAGAGCACACAGGCGCTGTACCGTGCGATTCATCTTCTCCCGGAGATGGAGAAAGAGGTGGTACTATACCGCATGACAGGGGAGCTCTCCTTCCGCCAGATCGGGGAAATTCTTGGAAAAAGCGAGAATTGGAGCAGGACAGTGTTCTACCGCGCAAAACAAAAGATCAGAAAGGAGCTGGAAAAATATGAATTGTGACATTATCAGGGACTTGCTGCCAGGCTATCTTGACGGTGTGCTCAGCGAGGCGGGCAGCAGTGCCGTGAAGGAGCACTTGGAAGACTGTGGAGAATGCCGGCATTTCTTTGCAGACATGAAGGAGGATATGCAGATACAGCAGAAAAAGCTGCAACGGGAGAATGCATTGGAAGAGCGGGCGGCTCTTGACGGTTTCAAAAAGATACGCAGCCGCACCAGGCACCTCAGGGTGGCAGCTGCATTGGGGGGAGTACTGCTGGCAGTGCTTATAATAGGGGCTTTTCTCAAAGTTTATGTAGTGGGAAGCCTGCTGGAACAAAGTGCAGTGATGACTTCCAGCCTCATGTACGACGATCAGACAGACAGTCTTGCGATAAACGGATATATAACATATGCAGGGTACCGCATCAGCCGTGTGGAGTGGAAGGAGAATCCTGGAGACGACAGTCGTGTTGACTTGTTTGTCTATGCAGCAGAAACGCTTCCGTTTGAAAAAGATAAAGAGGATTTCTCCATTACCATACCAAATATGAAGGGAAAAGTGGTCTATATTGTTGGTTCGGATTACGACCAGTTTCAGATTTACGACTGGCAAAACAATCATATAGAACTAATGTTTGAACTGAAGGAAGAAATATATGAGCGTGTAGATTCCAGCTGGAGCGCGGAGAAGGTTTGGTTATGTCCGGTTCGTGGGATTCACATGGTTGATGGGATGGAAGGGATTCTGTACAGCGCGTCGCTTCTCGTGGGCGATGATGCATGGTATTGGGATCTTGGCTATACGACCATTACCCACGGGGAAATGGAAGATGTGGATTTCGATATCTGGATATCCCTAGAGAAACCGCACCTGATCAGGCTCTATGATCATGGGACGTGGACATACAGGGAAGTGCCCTGAACGCGTATATTGAGTAAGGAGGGAACAGTAACAATAACCGTTACTTTTCACACCTACGCCAAAGTAGTGGGAATCATGCGCCAAAATGCTAAAAGCTTTAGCTTTTTCCTTTAAGCATTTTGTGTGCAAAAGCTGTTATAATTCACACCTCAATAACTTATAAGCAGATAAAAACTGGCGTTGGTGTGAATTGTAACCAATAGCCTGGTCATACTTTGCAGCGCGCGGAAAACACCTTGTAAAAGGGATTTCTGTCATGTTATAATATGAGGGAGTCAATGCATAATTGGCATATAATTATGGTGAGGAGGAACGATCATGCTGCCGAGTAACAAAGATTTCCGGCGTCTGTTAATGGATATGGATGCGATTGCGGACGGAAACTGTGAGGAGGTGGATGTTTCCCGCTATCGCAATCCGCGCTATGGGGAAAAACTCAACAATGTAATTAAGGCATTGAGGAGGGCAAACAATCCGTATGTGATGCGGCTGAACGAATTGATGGAGTCGGTGGGGGACAATGCCCTGATTAAAGATACGTTTGACCAGGTCACTTCGCAGACGCAGTCGATTGTCCAGATGGAGAGCGCCAGCCAGGAAATGGAGAGTGCTATCCGTCACATTTCCGGGTCTATGGGCACGATTCAGGAGAACACGCATGAGATGACGAATGCATTTGGAGCGATAACCACAAGTATGAACGACAGTATCCGCGATATCAGGGATTCTGCCGGGATGGTCTGCACAATCAATGGGCAGATGCACGAGTTTCATCAGAAAATTATTAAAATCGGGGAAATTATTGACCTTGTGAAAAAAGTGTCAATCCAAAGCAAGCTGCTGGCGTTGAACGCCTCGCTGGAAGCTGCCAGGGCGGGTGCGGCCGGCAAAGGGTTTTCCGTCGTCGCAGAGGAAATGCAGCAGCTTTCCGTGAGCACGACTGAGTCCGCGGAAAATATTACGGAGTATGTCCGCCAGCTGAACAGTGAGACGGGCACTCTTGTTTTGTCCATTGAAGAAACGACGCAAAAATTGAATGAAGGAAATGTGAAAGCAACATTTTCGCTGTATGAGCTGGAGCAGATGAATACGCAGATTGCAGCCATACAGGAACAGATCGACAGTATATTCCGGGAGATCGATACACAGAACAATACGGCTGCCGACTTTTCGCAGCAGGCAGAGCTGCTCTCCGAAAGCTACCGCATATTGTCGGCAGACTGTGTCGCCCTGGGAAAACATGTGTTTCGTATCGGGCGCTATGTGGACAAGACAAGGAGTGACATGGTGCGCAACAGTTCCGCGATCACGGAGCTGGACTGGCTGCGGGTATTTCAGGTCGATCATTTTGTGCTGACGTGGCGTGTATACAACAACATTGTGGGATTTGAGCAGCTCCAGGCAAAGCAGGTGGACAATCCTGATACATGCAAGCTCGGGAAATGGCTTGCTTCCCATACAAATTCCGCATTGGCAGACAGCAGCGAATTTCTCCAGCTGGTGGATGCGCACGTATCGCTTCATACATATGCAGCCCAGTCATGGAAAGCAAAGCAGGAAGGAAACGACACACTCGCCCTGCAGGCCTTTCAGGATACCTACAAGGCCTTTCAGAATTTTGACAGGGCGATTATACGTCTCCGCGAGAAAATGCAGTCACTGGGATACCGTGAGGAGACGTCTGTGCCCCCTCTGGAGAAATGACGTACAGCAGTTTGAATAGAAAGCAGAAAAATGTAGAGACGCTGCTACATGTTCGATTTACTGGTTTTGACTGCTGTTGTTTGTCTGTGATGCCCCTGATGGGCTCAGCGGATTATTTGGCAGCGGTGCATTGAGGAGTCGCTGTGTCTCCTCTGCGCGCTCGCGCTCCTGTCTGCGCCGGGTGTTCAGGGCAGCAATAACCGCCATGATGATACCAATGATGACAATCCCAACAACCATCACAAAAATAACATCTGTTTTCGTTCTGGATTTTGCCATGATTGTCTCTGCCGTTTTTGCAAAGGCATTTTCAAAGAGCGCATCTGTGGACATGGTACTGTGCCAGTCCCGGTCGAGGTATCCCCAGAAGATATCCACTGCCTCCGAATCCATGACAGAATCCACCTGTTTGCCGTTTACATAGCACATATATCCCACATCATTGTCCTGATCTTCCCCGGCGAAATACATATAGAGGAATGTCGCTTCGTTGTCAATATGTTCCTCATAATATTCCTGTGCATATTCTTCCATCTGAGATTCCGTAACCAGTTCAGGATGGTATTTTAATAGTACAATAAAGGGCTGCGCACCTGTCTTGTCGTAAAAGGTCTTCAATTGCTGTCCGGTCCTGGAGGCGGACTCGAACCAGCCAATCTCATCGACAATGCAATTGCTGTCATAGGACAAGCCTGCATCCAGCTTCTCGCGGTTTCTCGTGCTGGCAGAAACGGAGGAGCCATTGGAACGGACTGAAGTCATTGTTGAGAAGAAAAGCGAGATAAATAAAAGGAGAATGACAAGCACGATTATTGCTGCAACGATTGATCCCAGGATATTGCCAGCGGAACTGCCATAATAGGTGCGCCGGTCACTTCTTCTGCGGTATCTGCGCGGCGGTGGGGGAGGCATTCCAGGTCCGCGAAATAACGGAGGAGGCATGCCAGGTCTGCCATTTCGCGGAGGAGGCATTCCTGGCCCGCCATTTCGCGGAGGAGGCATTCCTGGCCCGCCATTTCGCGGAGGAGGAGACACTCTTGGTTTGCCAAATGGTGGCGGTGAGGGGGGCGCGCTGTGAAATGATGATCCGCTGCGGTGGTTTGATGAACTGCCGGGACGGGGGCTGACGCTGCGCCCGCTTCCAGCCCGGCTGTGGCTGGCACCGCTGCTGATGCGGTGTCCTCCAAAACTGCGCGATGGCGAGTGACCTCCGGATGAACGATGGCTCGATGGACGGCTTCCGCCGGAACCTGCTCTTGGCATTCTGATATCCTCCTTAAACACAAATATGTATTATTTCAACAAAAGCGCGAATGCGTTTTTGCTAGGTGCGTGCGCCGGCATACACCTTTTCAACTCCGTTCAGATTAATGTGCTCATTCTCCTCCATGGGAATCATGAGATATTTCTGACCGTCAATCGTCTCGTATTTTACCTGTTCTGCCTTGTCGGGTTTCATGCGCAGGAATACTTCCGCCCAGTTTTTGGCCTCCTCGGGGTCGACAGGGGCTTCCATCTTCACAAGTGTCTCAATCTGTTCGGTCTTTTCCTCGTTTTCCTGTCTGGTGTCCTTTAGTTCCTGTTTAAGGGTTGCAACCTCCTCGAGAAGTTTGATTTCTTTTTTCTCTTTATTGTTTTTTTCAATTGCCTTTTCATTCACAAGATTTTTCACGACAGGCGGCCGATCGCTGAATTCTTCCGTAAAATGATTCTGTATCTGCATCACGGCTGCATCGGGGATCTCGCTGTCTGCAAATACTTCCTTGATGATTTCCGTGGTGAGTGTAAAATCCTCTGGTTCCACGAGCACCAGATCCTCCATGGCTGCATCGTGCTCCTCGGCGAGGTCATTTAATTTCTCCTGTATATTGAGCAGCATCTCGTCACTGTTTTCTATGATAGGAGCAATGGCGGTTTTCACGATACTGCTGAAAGTGTTGTGCTCTTCCGTGGCGGTTCTTTTCGCACCGCAGCCAAGAGCAGTCTCAATAAAGTCGCGGTGGGAATCCTTGGCATCGCGGACATAATATGTAAGAGAGTGAATGTCTGTTGAGCGCTCCACAAAGGAAGGGAACAGGAATCCGACATCAGGCGCCCCCACAACCCAGTCCTGTATGCGGATACCGATGCGGTTTAAGTCGGCGCGATACCCAAGTCCCGGTTTCGACAGGTTTACCGGACAGATGGCGCACAGAAGATAGGTGAAGACCTCCTCGGACTCATCAATTTTGAGATCATCGCTCGTCTTGGTAATCACGTCGTATGCATCGTGAAATACGAGGATTAGATAATTGCCGACATAGTCATAATTATCGATTATCATGTCATAGAGGTGCTCCAGCAAATCGGGGTTTTTCAGCCCGCTCTCGCGAAGTCCCAGAAGGTACTGCTGTTTTCCGCCTGGTTCCTCCTCCTCTTTGGCAAAGTTCAGTTCCAGCAGATTGTTGCCAATGGTGCCGGAGAGCGCTTTCTTGGCAATTTCCAGATACTTGAAAAACTCTTCGTCCTCGAGGTTTAGAAAGGTCTCGCTTAATTCCACGATTTTATTCTTGTTTGCGTCCACATAGCACCCGCACATCTTTGTGATGGTGCAGGATTCTTTTTTAAAACGTCTCTTTAATTCTAAGATATCTTTGTTTCTCAGCATTTGCATTCTCCTTGAATTTATTTTCATGACAAGTGCATTATCAGATCGGCTGTCCTGTCAACTGTCAAACCACTTGTATCAATACTATTTTTCAACGATGAGAAGAACAATAAAGACTGTAAACTTACTTCAAGCCATTCCTGTGTTCTCCATTCGCACGTTTTATCATTTTCCCATCGGCTGATCAGATTATTTTTGTCACAGGTTAAAACAACGCTCTGGGCTTCTAACCCCATATCGGAAATCCCGTCAACGATTTCCTGATACACCCATTGCTCATCCATCAACCATACCAGTACAATCATTTTGCATACGGAACATTTCTGATAGTTATCAATCATATGCAGAATATTATCGATTGCCATTGTTTTGGTTTCGTGATTTCCCACAAACGGATGAAGATCGAAACACCAGTCTCCGTCTATAAAAGCTGTTCCTGAATAGTTTTCTGCAATATATTTTCCGACTGTTGTTTTGCCGACTCCCATTGGGCCGTTAATTATGATTACTCTCATACGGTAATTCCTTCAAAAATAGGATTTATTATTTCTAATTGTATTATAATTATGCGGTAATCCAATGTCAAATTTTATTTTCAGAAGGCAAATAACCATCTATCTATTTTTCCAATATTAGGATATAATAAGAATATCAGTTAGCGAAACAAAGCCCTGATCCACTGCGGCGGAGGATAGGTTCCTTATTTAAGTAATAGGGAGAAGCTGGGAGGACAAATAATTGAAAGGTGTCATGATAGAGAAAGGAGAGGGTATTTTACATTTTGGGCAGATATATTTGAAGTGATCCAGAAAGAATATAACTGGTTGATTACGGGACATGAATGTTATCCGCAGAACATAAAATATGTGGAAAAGCTATTTGGAGAATGGTGTTGGATCACAGGAGAGGAATTGATGGCATGTGGACAAGATTCTGACAGGAAGGAATGGAGGTAATTTTATATGGGATTTTTATTAGGTAAGACAGCGATCATCACTGGTGCGGGCAGAGCGGTTTTAAGTGACGGCAGGTGCGGTTCAATCGGTTACGGAATTGCGACTGCTTATGCAAAGGAGGGCGCAAATCTGGTCATCACCGGCAGAAATGTGAAGAAGCTCGAGGACGCGAAGGAGGAGCTGGAGAGGCTGTACAATATCAGGGTGCTGATTCTGCAGGCAGACATCAATGCCGGTGCGGACAATGAGGAAGTGGTAAACAGCGTAGTGAAGCAGACGATTGATACGTTTGGCAGCATCGACGTGCTGATCAACAATGCGCAGGCATCCGCTTCCGGCGTGCCCCTGGCGGAGCACACGACAGACCAGTTCAACCTCGCAATGTATTCGGGACTGTATGCAGCTTTTTATTATATGAAGGCATGCTATCCGCATCTGGCAAAGTCAAAGGGTTCAGTCATCAACTTTGCCTCCGGCGCCGGACTGTTCGGCAACTTTGGACAGTGCGCATACGCAGCTGCAAAGGAGGGAATCCGCGGACTGACGCGTGTGGCTGCTACCGAGTGGGCAAAAGACGGCATCAATGTCAACATTGTCTGCCCGCTGGCGTGGACGGCGCAGCTGGAGCAGTTTGAGAAGGCATACCCGGATGCGTTCAAGGCAAATGTCAAGATGCCGCCCGCAGGCCATTATGGGGATGCGGAGCTCGAAATCGGCCGCGTCTGTGTACAGCTCGCATCTCCCGACTTTAAGTACATGACAGGCGAGACACTCACACTCGAGGGCGGAATGGGACAGAGGCCGTAAGGAACTGTAGGAAAATAAGTGATACAGATTGCGCAGGATATTTCTTCGAGAGTGCAGTACAAAAAACGTAGGCGTAGTGGGCTACGGCGAGGCTTTTTGTGCTGTGCTATCGGAGAAATAGACAAGTCAAGATGTGTCACTTATTTTTCTACAGTTCCTAAGAATACTGTACAAAGAAAAGGCAGGTATCGGAGTTCTTTGAAACGGAAAATTCCGTAATTGGTGGGAACAGTCACGATTGCGGTGATTTTTCAAGGGGATGTGATGATATGAAAATCGGTGAAGCGCAGAAACAATATCGCGCACAGCGCGCCATATTGTTAGAGCAGAAGCGAAAACTCATAAAGAAAAAGGAAGACCTGGAAAAGAAATCAAAAATAACGCTTGGGGACAAGGAAATCTACGCGAATGAGGCGGCAATCTTAGAACTCACAATTGACGCAGTCACACAGCGGTTTGACGAGAATCAGGAGGTGCTTGATCGTCTTGCAGAAGAGCATGCGTTGGTGTGGAATGCAGAAGTCGCGAGACAGCAGAACGATGCTGCGCAGGAGTATGGTGAGGATATGGCAAAACTCATGGAGGTGGCAAGACGCATCGGAAAGGGTGCCAAAGTGCCTGCTTCGGATGAGAAGAAGCTGATGGATTACAGTATGGAAGTGTACTTGGCAGCTAAGAACCTTGCAATGCTGAATGAACAGAAGAAGAAAGAAAAGTACAAATCCTTGTGGGAGGATGAGGACGAAGAGCAAAAAGAGAATTATGATCCTCAAGGAAAGGCAGACAATGCAGAGACAAGCGTCGGTTTGCCGGATACAACACCAATCGAAGGCATTGACGAAATTTTGTCGAATAGCGGAACAGATGGTTGATGTGTGCCAATAGGATAAGGACTTACAGGGACGGAGTTATTTTTGCAGGACTCCGTCCTTTCTTATAATAAATGCAGAAAAAACCATAAAAATAAAGCAGTCAAAACGTATCTATAATAGAATTCATTTATGACACATTGACATTGATATCATGATTTCATCGAACGATGAAGAAAGGGAAGGGAAATTATGAAAAGAAAATGGACAAAACTTTTACTCATGCTTGCGATGATCGCGAGTCTGCTGACGGGCTGTGGGACATCTGGAAACAGTTCAATAAGCATGACAACAGACACAGCAGCGCCAGCTGCAAACAACAGTGCTCCACAGGAATATTATAGTGGTGGCGTTGCCTATGACATGGCTGCTGTGACAACTGAGGAGATCGCCGAGAGCGAAGGCGGTGAGGTGGCAAACCAGACACAGGACGAAACGCTGCGCCCTGACGGTGTGACATTGTTGGAGGAGAAACTGGTATATCACTGTAATCTCGAGATTGAGACACTTGACTATCCTGCAACGATGACGTCTGTCAAGGAGACCATAACCAAATACGGGGGCATCATTCAGTCGGAGAGCGAGAGTGACAGCGGATACAACTGGTATTATGAAAATTATCGCAAGACAAGCGGCACGATGCACAACTATCTGGAAGTCCGGATTCCGTCAAAGAATTACAACAATTTCCTGGCAGAACTTGACGGTGTCGGCAAGGTCATCTCCAAATCAACCAGTGTGGACAATATCAGCCAGCAGTACTATGATACAACCGCACAGATTGAGGCGCTGCAGATACAGGAGAAGAACCTGCTCGCAATGCTGGAAAAATGTGAGACGATTGAGGATATGATCACAGTGGAGCAGCGCCTGTCAGAGGTTCAGTATCAACTCAACAACCTGCAGACTACCAGACGTTACATGGATATGGATGTGGCGTACTCCTATGTCAACATCAATATTTCGGAAGTGATGGAGTATCGTCAGGAAAGCGAGCCCGTCAGGAGAAATACATTTGCAGACCGGTTAAAAAATACACTCATGTCTACAGGCAGAGGATTTTTGGCGTTTCTCGAAGGGCTCCTGTTTTTGGTGATAAGACTATCTCCATACATCGTGATCGCTGCTGTAATCTGCCTGATTTTCCTCAAAGGCAGAATGAAGCATTTTATGGAGAACAGGAAGATCAAAAAAGAAGCAAGGCTTGCGCAGAAGGCACTTCGCGGTCAAAATGGAATGCCGCAGCCAATGGCGCCGCAGAATCAAAATGTCGGTTGGCAGGTGCCGCCCACAGAGTGGATGCAGCCAGATGGACAGTATCCTGTTTCAAAAGTGTCGCCAACGGCGCAGGTTTCCGGCGAAATGATGCAGGGCGCACAGCAGCCTCAGCAGAAAATGCCACAGAATCAGCAGAAGGACAGCGAAAACTGAAATTATGGAGCGAAAGCCCGCGGCGAAGTGCCATAAATTTCATGAAATGCCCTGTAAAAAGAGCGCAGACTGCTAAAACCGCTGGCAAAGCAGATTTCTGTCACGGACAGCTCGGAGTGTGTCAGCAGCCCCATCGCATGCTCCGCGCGGAGCCGCTTGAGATAATCATTGTAGGAGCAGCCAAATTTTTGTTTGAAAATGTGCGAAATGTGGTATTTGCTGTATCCGAGTGTGTCAGCGAGCTGTGACAGGCTGAGTTCTTCGGTAAAATGCTGGTTCAGGTAATTGGAGATATCCTGACAAATGCCTGCGGAGTCATACAGATTTTCCAGCCTGGCAAGCGGCATCTGCGATAATATCATAGCGGTAAGAAGATACAGATATCCTTTCGAGACGCGGATATCTGCAGGATGCACACGATGAGGAACGATATCATTGCAGGGCTCATCGGCGTCAATCGGGCCGGGAACATTTTCCCCGCCCGATTTTTGTGTGTTTTCCAGAAGTCCGTTTATCAGGACAGATAACTGCTCCGCATTTTGAGGACAGCCAAGAAAGGGATATCTCGGCGTCTGTGTATTAAATTCTGCAGAAAAATCAGGAAGAAATGTATGGTTAAAAATAATCATAACAGCAGAGGAATGCTCTGGCGTAAAGGTTTCATGCACTACATTGGGAAAGGCAATCGAAACCATTCCCTTTTCCAACAGCTTTTTCTGGCCGGAGATCGTAATCTCGATCGCCCCGCCGAGCACATAGAAAATCTCAACCTGGCGGTGCATATGCGCATGATAATTGTTATTGTTCGTCACTTTTACAAATAAATACTCGTCCCGGTTCTGATAAACCATCCTATCACACCTTGCCGATCAGGCATTCCTTTCCGTGTTCTCTTGTCAAAGCTGGTAAAAACACGCACTAAATTTGCGACTGCCATGTGAACATATGCACACCTTCCAATCAAGGAAGCGTCAACGGGGATTCCGGACAGTTCCTGAGCAGATTTGTGCGGTATTCTGATTCCAGTATAACCATATTTTGAGCGGAATACAATAGGAAACCGCAATATTTGGCATAGAAATAACCGATTGCGGCATTGAAGAGAGCCGCGCGAATGAAGTATACTAATCTTATAGTAAACGGTTAGCCTTGAACAGGCAAACGAATCACGATAGAAAGGCAGGTACAACGATGAAATCGAACAGCATATGGAACGCAGATTTAGGAAATGGCCGCTACCGCAATCCGATTCTCTACGCGGACTATTCGGATCCCGATGCAATCCGCGTCGGCGAGGATTATTTTATGATTGCGTCGAGCTTTTGCAATGCGCCCGGACTCCCGCTTTTGCATTCCAAAGATCTCGTGAACTGGAAAGTAGTGAATTATATTATCAATGAGATTCCGGAGGAGCGCTACAAGGAGCCCATTCACGGCTGCGGCGTGTGGGCGCCGGCAATCCGGTATCATGAGGGAACTTATTTTGTCTGCTTTCCCATGCCGGATGAGGGCATCTACATGAGCACCGCGACAGACCCATTTGGAACGTGGTCAAAGCCGGTCAATATCAGACCGGGCGCGGGCTGGATTGATCCCTGTCCATTCTGGGATGATGACGGTAAGGCGTATCTTGTCGCAGGCGTGGCGAAGAGCCGGATCGGATACAAGAGCGTCCTTCATATGGTGGAAATGCAGCCCGACGGAATGGGACTGATCGGCGAGGAAGTCAAAATCTTTGATGGAAACGAGAATGACCAGGAGACCATCGAAGGACCAAAAATGTACAAGAGAAACGGCTGGTACTATATCTTTGCGCCGGCGGGAGGCGTTAAAGTCGGCTGGCAGACCGTGCTCCGCTCCAGAAATGTATTCGGTCCGTATGAATACAAAGTCGTGATGCATCAGGGTGACAGTGCGGTGAACGGACCGCATCAGGGCGCATGGGTTGACACCGTCACGGGCGAGGACTGGTTCCTCCATTTTCAGGATGTCTATGCGGCAGGGCGCATCACACACCTGCAGCCGATGAGCTGGCATGAGGACTGGCCGGTTATCGGCATTGCAAAGGACGGAAGCTGTTGTGACTGCGGTGAGCCGGTAATGGAATATAAAAAGCCGGATGTCGGAAATGCTGCCATCAGCGTATGTGAGCCGGCGGCTTCCGATGATTTCACAGGAAATCGGCTGGGACTGCAGTGGCAGTGGAATGCCAATCCACGGAAAGAATGGTATGAACTGACAGGAAACAGCCTGAAATTGAATGCAGTCAGGATGGAAAAAGTCTATGGTGAAATGCCCAATCTTTTGCTGCAGAAGTGGCCGGCACCAGAGTTTTCCTGCATTACGAAGCTGGACCTCTCCCATCTTGCGGACGGGGAAGAGGCGGGGGTCATATCCATGGGAATGCGGTACGGACTTCTCACATTCCGAAGAGATGACAGTCAGCTGAAGCCGCGTTTCATAGAAGGTGTGCAGAATTATGGAAAGATTTTGGTTGATGCAGTGGAGGAGACAGCACAGGAACTCCCTGCGCTTGACTGGAATCAGGCTGCAGAAATCTCTGTAAAATATACGGTGAGGCAGACAGGGACACAGGATTTGAATGGTCGGGAAAAAGGTTTTCCGTTAGAGCTGGTAACATTTGCGTACAGCACAGATGGCAGCAGTTACAGAAAAGCAGGTGAGATGAATGCTGTCCCAGGACGCTGGGTAGGCGTCAAAAACGGTGTGTTCTGTTGTTATGCAGGACCTGAAGCGAAGGAGAACTGCGGATATGCAGTCGTAGATTGCGTGGAGTATGGCAGGACATTGTAGCAGATATACATTGTGACAGATATGAAAACAGAATAGAAGAATGGAGGACTCCTATATGAGCAATACATATCAGAACCCAGTACAGAGAGGCTTTTTCCCGGACCCATCCGTTGTGCGTGTCGGTGAGGACTATTACATGGTAAATTCCACATTCCAGTATTTTCCGGCAATTGCCATCAGCCACTCAAAGGATATGATACACTGGCAGGTAATCGGACATGCCATCACAGACCCCGATGAACTGGACTTGCAGGATATCAGGGATTCACACGGCATCTGGGCGCCGGACATCTCATATCACGACGGCAGGTTTATCATCATGGCGACACTCCGCCTTAATGCGGACGGAAAGCGCGACAACAACGTCATGCGCAGACAGCTTGTCGTCACTTCGGATAAGCCGGAGGGACCTTATGGCAAACCCAGCTGGCTGGAAGTGGACAGCATCGATCCGTCTCACTTTATCGATGATGACGGAAAACATTATATGGTTATCAGTCCGGGCATTAACCTTGTGCCATTGAGCGATGACTGCACAGAAGTGACCGGCGACAAGATTCCGGTATGGCCTGGAACCGGTGAGCGATGCCCGGAGGGCCCCCACCTGCTAAAACGCGGCAAATATTACTATGCGATACTGGCAGAGGGCGGCACCGGTTACGGACACGGCATCAACGTAGGCCGTTCGGAAAATCTTTTTGGACCCTATGAACCGTCGCCCTACAATCCGCTGATGCGCCAGTTCGATCCCGATGCGCCGATTCAGCGCACAGGTCATGGCAAACTGATACAGACACAAAACGGTGACTGGTGGGTGTACTATCTCATGGGCAGACCCAATCAGGGACACTACACGACAATCGGAAGGGAATCCGGTTTAGATCCGGTGACATGGCTTGAGGACGACTGGTTTATCATCAATGACAGGAAAGGACCCAGCACGGAACAGACCGCGCCAGATCTGCCGCAGGTTCCGTTTGAAAAGTGGACGCGCGATGACTTTGACAGCGAGAAGCTGAATCTGAACTGGGAGTTTGTGCGCAATCCGGCGAAGGGAAGCTATTCCCTCACCGAGCGTCCGGGGCATTTCCGCATCTGGACAAGGGACGGACAGCTCTCGGAAATCCGCGCAAAAAATACGCTGGTGAGACGCGAGCAGGAGCTAAGCTACACGGCTTCCACAAAGGTCGACTTCTATCCGTCAAGAAACGGGGAGCAGGCGGGGCTGACCTGCTACTACAGCACGGCGACCTATGCGAGATTTTCTGTCTGCTATGAGGAAGGCAGGAAGCTGCAGCTCGTCATCAACCGCAATCACGGCGAGGAGCTGATGGCGTCTGTCGATGACATAAAAGAACAGAGTGTGTACCTCAAGGTCGTCGTTGACAAGCTTACCAGAAGTTTTTATTACAGTTATGACGGCGAGGCGTGGACGCTTGCCGGTGTGCTCGAAAACTGCATTTACCTCTGTGATGAGGGCGTACCCGACGATCCCAAGCGCCACACAGGCACGCTGGTAGGAATCTATGCAAACAACGGTGGCTGTGGCACACGCATTCCGGCAGATTTTGACTATTTTGAATACATTGATTAGACCATAAAACAAAACGGCTGCGCCATGTTGCCACACATGTGCTCAGCCGTTTTTTAACCGCCTTAAACCGCCTGCTGCGAGAGGCTTTTTGGGGTGCAGCGCAAAGAGCTTGCGTGCCATATTCAGGTTGGGGGCAGTGCCAAGTCCGTTGAGATAGCATGTCCCAAGCAGGTCAGAACCCCAGGTGCTTCCCCTGAAATACGCCTTGCTCAACAGCAGAAACGCCTGTTCATAGTCAGGCTTGATATCCTCTCCGCCGCGAAAATATATTTCACCTAACAGATTGCAGAATCCCGCGTCATCAGGGAGCCGGGCATAACCTTTTTCCAGATAAGACAGCGCCTTTTTCAGGTCAAGCGGCAGCGCTCCGTTATAGGTGTACAGTTTGCCAAGACAGTAGTAAGCATAGTCGTCATTGTGCGCCAGCGCCCGCTCATACATCTCCACAGCCTTTGTAAGTTCATTGTTATCACGATATTCGTTTCCAACGATGCGTTCGTAGGTTCCAAGGCCCATATTAGCACCGATGTGGATATAGTTTTGGGCCTTTTGGCGCTGAATCGGTGCACCGTGTCTGCCAGTGCGCAGAATATCGACCAGATTGGGAATGGCAATACCAAGCCCGGCAGCCACACATTCCTCATAGAGCTTTACAGCAGCTGCAGTCCATTCATATTGCAGCCGTTCATACTTTTTGCGCCCGACAGTTTCAGGTGTAATACCCAGAAAGTCAGCGACAGTACAATAGTAATATGCGTTGGCAATCATAAATTTGCAGAATGCCTGTCCGTTTGCTGCTTTCTGTGACACGGCATCCCAAATTTCTTTTTTGGAGTGATAGGGAGGACAAACGGCAGTTTCGCCAGGTGGCTGATACCCTTCCTGATGCATCGCTCCAAACATGCCGACAGCACTCCCAAAGATCAGGCTCTGATGGAAGCACTCAAAGGCAAAAGCCGTATCCACCGGCATTTCCACAGCCGGGTCGACATAGCTCTTGCCAAGATAACAGCGCCCCAGAAAATAAAAGGCATCGCCGTCGCCGATATTTGCCGCCGCGCGGAGCAGGGCAAGCGCTTCCTCGCGCCTGCCCGCCCGTCGGTCAAACCAGATAATCTGAATTGCTTTTTCCACGCGTGCATCAAAGAGTGCAGCCATAAACATCAAGCCTTTCTGTAGTATCATTTTGGCATGTAACAATACAAATGCCATTCATTATCCTTATTTTACCACAGCCGGCTGCGTTTAACCATATGATTTTTTCGATTTCCATAGACAGAATTACAGCGCATTCTAAAAATGGTTTGTATACACGATACGCGTCCCAAACGGCATTAAGGCCAGCTTGGCGAGCTTAAAATGCTGCAAACCAAACGGAATCCCCACAATCGTAATACATAGGAGACACCCAAAGGCGATGTGCTCTATGGCAAGCGGAATCCCGGAAATCAGAATCCAGATCACATTCACCAGAAATGAGACCGCTCCGCCGCCATAGACAATCTCCTTGCCAAACGGAAAGAAGGACATTGATGCAAATTTGAAGCACTGGACCCCATAGGGAATACCGATAATCGAAATACACCAGAGACAACCGGCGAGCATCCAGCTCAACCCGCTGATACAACCGCCAAAAATAAACCATAAAAGATTTCCAAGACAACTCATTTTTCCCAGCTCCTGTCATAAGTGTTTTGACCACTATTTTTGTACACCACTATCATAGCACTTTTTTGATGACAGTACATTAAGGCAAGATTAAAATATGATTTAATTAGAAAAAAATACCAGTAATCAAATCCATCCATCTTCTTCGCGCAGTACACTTTCTTTAGAATAGTATGTTTCCAGTTCCGGATTGGTAAGCTGTCTGCTAAATGGGACTCTGTTCTGTGCAAGAGCACCTGGACCGTAATTGCAGTATTCCACATAGTTACAGAGTGCTTCGGCTCGTGCTTTTCCCCAATTGTGCCATCCCTCCGGGCAGATATGTGTTCCCATCTCACAGTGAATAAAAGCTGTCTTGGCAAAATCTCTCCAGGGACGTCCAAGATAGACGGATTTTTCATCACCTTCGCCAGTCAGACGGCAATGAGAGAACACAAATCCGTATTCCTGATTCATGGGTGTGCTGGCAGCAGTGATAAATGCCCGTTCCTCACTCTGGCGCTTTCTGGAGTGAATTTCACACTGGTCAAAGAATACGGTATTGGAACCAAAAATGAAATCAACATCACCACTGATATAACAATCCTTAAAATAGTTTCGGAGAACAGGATAATCAATCGGGACAGATGATTGGGTAAAGAACTCCGGAAACATCAGATTTTTCATTGTACAGGGATTGGCGTCGCCGGTAAAGATAGTATCCTGCCATCCTAGAAAACGACAGTTATGGAAGCTGCATTTGTCTGCAGCTGCATAGAGTGCCAGAGCTTGTCCGGCAGTGGCGCCCGGACCAGCGGTATTCTGCACTGTAATATTCCGCAACTGTATATTTTGTCCGGCAAGCATGATGACAGCAGTGTTAAAAGTGCCATATTCGCCAGAACCATCCAGGCGGGGTTTTCTTGCCCCATCTCCATAGCAAAAGATTGTGTTGGCAGGATCTTCACCGACGATTTCCAGGTTTTCTTTGCGAATCCAGACCTTTTCCTCATAGGTGCCTGGCAATACCAAAATCCGAACCCTTTCGTGCCGGCTATCTGGGATTGATAAAACCGCATCCTGCAGAGAACGAAAGGCGTCAGGAGCTGTCTTGGATAATAAAATTGTCTTCATGTCAAAATTCCTTCCTGATTATATATATTTGATAGTTACGACCTGATAATACTATAATAACGGCAGTGAATTTTCACCACTGCCGTTATCAGCTTTAATTGTTCTGATTACTTCTCTGCCAGAAATGTATCAAATTGCTTTTGAATATCTGCCACATAAGCATCCCATCCTGCTTTCTTTAGTTCTGACTTTAACTCTTCAATATTGGCATCGTAGTCTTTCAATCCTGCCAGCATTGGTTTTGCGAGTTCTTCCCACACACTGTCAATCTGTGCCTTCTCAGTCTGGATTGCAGAATAATCAATACTAAATCCAAAACTCAAGGAAGGAAGTGCATTTTCATCCCAGTTTTTATACACATCCATAAATTCGTCAGTATAAGCCATGGTAGGGGTGGAAATTTTAACATTATAAATCATCCATTCATAGAAAAGCTCTTCTGTGCTAATCTTGGATACTTTTCCATCAATCAACTCATAATCAGTTCCTTCTATGCCATAAGCAAACAAGTTTGCCATTTCTGTATTTTTCTGGAGCAGATTTACAAACATTGCCACGCGGTCTGCTTTATTGGAAGTTACAGGGACTTGAAAAGCCGTATTTTCGTAAGTCTTTTTGTAGATTGGCTTTTCCGGAGCGATGTAGTATTCTGCTGTTTTAGCCTCGGGTACTACGGTCTGCAGGCCGGGCTCATTTTCAATCAGCGTAGTGCCGCAAGTTCCGCGCATAAAAGATGTCATGTTTGCCTGAAAGGGTAAGGTTACAGTATTAGTCAGAATATCTTTGGGAATTAATCCTTGCGCATACCAGTCATTGAAACGTTTTACCGCAGTTTCAAATTCCGGGCTGTCCACAAAATTGACCAATTCCTGTGTGTCTTGATCAACCCAGATACCAGTACACAAAGGGATAAGGTTGCGGTCACTGGTTCCGCGGATGATGTATTCAGAATCAGCCAGTTCATATGTGGCATACAGTCCATATAGTTCTTTGGCTTTCTGTGCATATTCTTCCAGTTCATCGAGTGTGCTGATATTCTCCATATTGATGGCGTCCATAATATCCTGACGTACACAAACAGTACTATATACACCGCCTGTCGGTTTGTTGCCGATCGGAATCGCATAGATGCCGCCATCATAGCGATATGCGTCAAATGCAGTGGGATCTACATTCTCGTGCCAGTCAGGCAGATAAGTGTCGATGACATCTGATAAATCCTGCAGATAGCCTTTGTTATAGCTGCTTGCTGCCCATCTGGGATCGACGATGCAGGCGTCAAATTCCTGCCCGGACGCAATCATCAAATCTACCTTTCCTCCTGCTCCATTCTCTGTCCAGGGAAGATACATCAGTTCCACTTTTGTATTGATTTCATCAATAAATACCTGTTGGAATTCTTTTTCCATCAATTCCTGCATTCTGGGTGATTCCTCGCCAAACAAAACCACAGTAATTGTGTCAAGTGTATCAGGTTTCAGCGAAGAGGAACCTGAGCTGTTCGTTGGTTCTGCGGCTGGAGAAATTGTATTTGACGCCGCATCTGTTTGCCCTGACTGGCCGGGCGTTTCGTTCAGGGGCGTCTGATTCTGTCCATCATTAGAACCACATCCTGTCAGAACGGACAAGAACATTGCAGTTGTGAGTACTGCTGAAAGCATTTTCTTTTTCATATGTTTCCTCCTTTATGAATAACGTGGATAGGTTTATTATAAAACCTGGTTAAAATGTACTGTATGTTCTCGGCAATAGCCGGTAAACACGTTTCCTTATCCCTTTACCGCACCTACAATAACGCCTTTGGTAATGTATTTTTGGGCAAATGGATACAGTAGGATAATGGGACCTATGGTAACACAGATTGTAGCCATTTTGGTTGTCTCTAAGGGAATATTGATATTATATCCCAGCGAGGCATTGGCCTGATTGGCAATAAATTGTACATTTGCCAGCATATTATACAGATAATACTGCAGCGGATAGAGATTCTGTTTGTTGATAAACATAAGTGCCAGATAGTAGTCATTCCAATAGCTTAATGCATAAAAAAGTCCTACAGTTACAAGCCCTACCTTTGCCAGTGGGAAATAAATGACCCGGAAAATGCACAGATAGCTTGCGCCGTCAATTTTTGCTGCCTCGGCCAATTCCTCCGGTATGGATTTAAAAAAATTCCGAAGAAGGAAAACATTAAACGCATTCAGGCAGCTGGGCAGAATCAGGGCTAGAAAACTGTCAGTCAAATGATAATATTTCGTGCACATGATGTACCAGGGGAGTAGCCCCGCAGAAAAAATCATTGGAATATACAAAAACATATTGAAAGCACTTCTGGGTTGAAATTCACGCACTGTCAGTACATAGGAAAATGCAGCGGATACCAGCACGGACAACAGCGTCCCTGTTACAGTAACGGCAATAGTAACGCAGTATGCATTTAGCATATTCTTTCCCAAAGATCCAAGTATCATTTGATATGCTTCCAGACTGAACTGTTTGGGAATTACGCGATAGCCGTAAATTGTGACTGACACTTCATCTGAGAAGGAAGTGCCAACTGCCAGCAAAAGTGGATACAAACATATCACCGCAAACATACCAATAAATAAATAGAAGAATACCTGTAAAAATCTGTCGGATGCTGATTGTTTTATTTTATGTAATTTTTTTGCCATCTTTTACCTCCTCACTAAAACAAGCGGTAGTCCTTGTCGAATTTTCCCACCAGCCAGTTTGAAAACAGAACAAGCACAAATCCAAACATAGACTGATACAAGCCTACGGCAGAACCCATAACAAAATCTCCCATACCAATTACCGATCGGTAAACATAGGTATCAATAATATCTGTGGTCTCCAGCAGCATAGGCGACAGATTGGTAATGGACATCATCATCGTCAGGTCACCGCTCATGATTTTTCCGACTGACAGCAAAAACATAATGATAATCGTAGGCTTAAGCAGTGGAATGGTGATATATCGGATTCGTTTCCACAGATTTGCCCCGTCTACTTGGGCTGATTCATACAACGATGTGTCAAATCCTGCAATCGTCGAAAAGTAGATAATGCCATTATACCCGGCTCCCTTCCATATATTACAGAGCGTCAGGATAACACGCCAATATTTTGGGTTGTTATAAAAATCCACTCTTTCCATCCCAAATACAGTAAGCACATTGTTGACAGCGCCGCCATCATAATTTAGTAAAGCACGCAGAATGCCACCTGCCACCACCCAGGAAATGAAATAGGGCATGATGGATAAAGACTGTGTCACTTTCAGATACTTTTTGTGACGGATTTCGTTGAACATTACTGCCAGGATCACTGCGACAGCTGTGCCAAACACAGTGTAAAATAGATTTAGGATAATCGTGTTCTGGGTAGCTCTCCAAGCCCTGGAAAAATTGGAAAAAAAGAACTCAAAATTCTTGAATCCCACCCAAGGGCTTCCGAAGATGCCATCCTTATAATTGTAATCTTTGAAAACAATGACGAGGCCGCTCATGGGGATATAGGCAAACATTAGAGTGAGTGCAATTCCCGGAAGTGCAAGCAGCCAGAGCTGATAATATTTTTGGAAGTGACCGGCAATGCGGTCAAAGAGGCGGGGATTCCCGCCTTGACTTTGTTTTTGTCGAGACATAGACATCATGATTGTTCCTCCTTACGTTTGGTGTAATTCAGAAATACCATATATGGGTCTGTGTCTCAATCCTAAAAAATTGTGAATGTGACAAATTCCTGCAAAATCAGGATATTAAATTATTACAATGCTATAAAATTCTATCACTTTAGATATTTTTTTTGCGGAACTGACCAGGAGTAATCCCATATTTTTTCTTAAAGGTTGCTGAAAAATAGGAAGCGTTCGTATATCCAACCATCTCACAGATTTCCTGAATGCTTTTATGCTGTTCCTCCAGCAAAATTTTTCCCGCGGCCTCAATGCGGAGTGTTGCCAGATAGTCAGGGAAGGCATAGCCGCTCCTTTCGTTAAAGAGCCGGCTGAAATAGGAAGGCGTGATATGGTACAACTCCGCGATGAACTGTGCACTGATATTGGGATCTGCGTAGTTATCTTTCAGGTATGCCAGAGCCTGGTCCACTACATCTTCGTGGTCATTCAGCTTTGCCCTGTCCAATATATTGCTGACCTTGTCAATCATTTTGGAAAACCATTCCCATGCATCATCCAGATAATCATATCCTTCTAATTCCAGGCGCAGCGTTTCGTAATCGGACAGGGACAAGGTATCAAAATAACATTTGAGGGAGTTATAGTACTTTAGCACCATCCCTGCCATCTCCAGTAAAGTCTCCCGCGCTGTCTGGATGGAATAATTTTTCAGTTCATGTATGATGCAAAAGTACTCCTCTTTGTATTTTTCCCTATTGCCTTCCTTCAGCCATCGGAGCAGATTCTTTGTATCAATACTGTCTGTACCATAAAGCGCTTTTTCTGCCATCGCTTCCTCCGTGATAATAGCATCAATACCATATAGAAAACGATATGCGGTGGCGGCTCTGGCCATCTGATACATAGCAGCTAATTCGTCAAAGCCCTCTTTTTCGCTGCTAATGCCGGCATCCATACCAATATAGACCAATTCCCTGACAACCGAAAAAATCTCTCTGATTTTTTCGGTCAGAATTTCCATCTCTATACTGTTTTCTGTGAATAAAAGTACTGCCATAAATTCTTCGTCAATAGAGTTTACAAGCACCTCCCCTAAAGTTTTCATAACCTGGTCTGTGACATTGGCAATTGTCTGCAGGACAAATGAAACTGCGTCCTCTGTGTGGTTTTCGTGCAGGTCTTTCATGTCACTGATGCGCAGACAGATGACTCTGCTGTGTATTCCAGGCTTTCCATAAGTTTCCTCCACCCATTCAGGCAGCTTTCCCTGAAAGGATTTGCTGCACAGATAATGAGCAAGTTCCTTTTGATCCCGCAGGAGATTCATGTCGCTCACAGTTTGTGTCATCGTGTGAAATATCTGGACAATACTCGCCAATTCCGTATTTCCGAGGCGTCCAGGCATGTGTTCAAAAGACTGACCCGCAGCATTGGCAGGATCTGTAGTTTTGATGACCGCATCAATTGGGTAATATACCCAATTGGACATCCCAAATGCAAACAATAATAGCAGAAGAATCAGTAAAAAGACGATTCCGATAAAGGTAAGCCGCATTTGATTAATAGGGACTGCCACATATCGATAAGGCAGAAAGTGCATCAACCAGAAACCGTTTCCCATATTTACACAGGAGATCAGGTACTGCTCAGATCCCAATTTTATTATATCCGCCTGCTTTTGCGTACCGTTTTCGATTGCTTCCAGAAGTAACGGCTCTTCAATTTTCTCTCCCTTGGTGTATCCCGCACCACAGGCATAAACGATATTACCAGAGGCATTTAAAAGCAGATATTGTTCTCTGTCAAGAAGGGATGGGAAAATTTCATCCATGGTTTTTCCAATATCCATGCCGATGAGGATACCATTGTTTTTTTCGGAAGTTCTTGGATTCTGTTCTCCATCAGTAAGGTACAGCAATGTTTGGCTTTTTCCGTAAATATCAATATAATACTGTACGTCGTATTCTCCAAAACTGCTTCTGTGAAAAGTTTCAATCATCATCTGATCAGCTGCCTTTCCTAGCGGATAAGCGGGATTGCTGCATTTGATGATATACTCACTGCCTTTCAGGACATAGATTGACTGGAATACAGGTTCAATCGTAACCATGTTCAAAACCTCTCGGGCTGCAATGCTGATATCATCATCCCAGGAGAAAGCATTTTTTGACAGGGATTTCTTGATATAGGCATCGTTTCGAAGTACCTTCATTGTATTTGTCATCCGGTCAATTACACTGTTCACCATCAGGGAGGACGCATAGAGCATATTGCTGTCATTTTGCTTTTCCGTATTAATTCGGTTTATTTTGAACCAGTAAAATCCGCCAATACAGGTAAAAAATATGCAGATGGCTGGCAAAATGAACACTGCGCGAAACATATTCATAAAAATTCTCTTTCTCCGATATTTGGAAAATATTTCTTTAAACATATTGTTTTCTGAACTCCTATTCTGTGTGTCTGATTTTGGGGTTAGCATCTATATTATAATCCTACCATTAATTGATAATGATGACAATGAAAGATTGCGGGACGCATATCTGACAGAGGGCGTTTTGATTATAAGCTGATAAAAACTGGCGTTGGTGTGAATTGTAACGGCGTTTTCAAACATGCTCTAAATATTGATACAATATTGAAATAGGAACCCTTGTTTTTTTGCCTCAAAAATGTCATAATAAACTATGCTGATCAAAGTCAAATAGGGAGGAACCATGTCATACACCGCATTATACAGAAAATTCCGTCCCGACATCTTTGAGGATGTCAAAGGACAGGACCACATTGTCACGACACTCAGAAACCAGATCAAGGCAGACCGCATCGGACATGCATACCTGTTCACTGGCACGCGCGGAACCGGCAAGACGACCATCGCAAAACTGTTTGCCAAGTCCGTCAATTGTGAAAACCCTGTGGACGGCAGCCCCTGCGGCCAGTGCAGGAGCTGCCAGACCATCGCGTCCGGCGCAAGCGTCAACGTGATTGAGATTGACGCTGCGTCAAACAACGGCGTCGACAATATCCGCGAAATCATCGACGAGGTATCATATTCACCGGTGGAGGGCAAATTCAAGGTTTATATCATCGACGAGGTGCATATGCTTTCCATAGGAGCATTCAACGCACTGCTCAAGACATTGGAGGAGCCGCCCTCCTATGTCATCTTTATCCTGGCAACTACCGAAGTGCACAAAATTCCAATCACGATACTGTCACGGTGCCAGCGCTACGATTTCAAGAGAATCACTATAGAGACCATCGCAGACCGTCTGCGCGAGCTCATGGACAAAGAGCAGGTTCCAGTGGAAGAAAAAGCACTCCGCTATATTGCAAAGACTGCGGATGGTTCCATGCGTGACGCGTTAAGTCTCTTAGACCAGTGCATCGCTTTTCACTTCGGAGAAGAACTGACCTACGACAAAGTCCTTGATGTGCTGGGGGCAGTGGATACGGAAGTGTTTGCGCGCCTGCTGGAAATGATACAGGCACGAGACATCACAGGCTGTATCGCGCTTCTCGAGGAAGTCGTCATGCAGGGGCGTGAACTCACCCAGTTTGTGACGGATATCACATGGTATCTCAGAAATCTGCTGCTGGTAAAGACCTCTGACAGTGATATCGAGGACGTCATCGACATGTCCAGTGACAACCTTGCGCGTCTGAAAGCGGAGGCAGAATCGATGGATGCAGAAGAAATCATGCGCCAGATCCGCATTTTTTCCGAGCTTTCCGGACAGATCAAGTATGCGACACAGAAGCGCATCTTAATTGAAATGACATTGATCAAGCTGTGCAGGCCCGCTATGGAGACGACAAACGATGCCGTCGTGGCGCGCGTGAAGGATTTGGAAGAAAAAATGGAAAAAGGTGTTGTGCAGGCAGTCCCAGTTGCGATACAATCAACACAGGCAGTCATGACAGAGACACCCAGGCCAGAGCTTCCCAAAGCAATTCCCGATGATATCAGACAGATTGTAAGCAGCTGGCATGGGATTGTGGCGGAGACAAGCCAGCCGCTCAAGACACATCTCAAAAAAGCCCGATTAAGCCTGGGCGGGGACAATCGGCTGCAAATCGTGGTGGAGGACGGCGTGGCGTATGATTATCTTTGCACGGAGGAAAATCATAAACATGTGGAGAACATGATATCGAATTTTTTACAGAAAGAAGTGACAGTGCAGGTACAAAAACTTGCGCCTGGCAGGCATTTTGAAGAAAGCTATGTTGACCTCGCCAAAGTGATCAACATGGACATAGAAATTGAAGACGAATAGTAAGCAAGTAAAGGAGAATAACACAATGGCAAAAAGAGGAGGATTTCCAGGAGGAATGCCTGGAAACATGAACAATCTGATGAAACAGGCGCAGCGTATGCAGAGACAGATGGAGGAAGGGCAGAAAGAGCTCGAGACCAAAGAATTTTCCGCAAAAGCGGGTGGCGGTGCAGTCGAGGTTGTCGTGACAGGCAAGAGAGAAGTCGTGAAAGTCACACTCTCAGAGGAAGCAGTGGATCCCGAAGACATCGAGACGCTTCAGGACATGATCATGGCAGCGACAAACGAGGCGCTGCGGCAGGCGGAGGACGCAAACAACGAACTCATGGGCAAGATGACAGGCGGCTTAGGCGGATTCGGCGGAGGACTACCTTTCTGATGGAACTCTACAGCGGATATATCAATAAATTAATTGAGCAGTTTGCAAAGCTTCCAGGCGTAGGAAACAAATCGGCCCAGCGGCTTGCACTCCATGTGATCAATATGCCTCCCGAACATGTTGAGCGCTTTGCGCAGATTATGGTCGATGCGAGGAAAAATATTCATTACTGCAAGACTTGTTATACCCTTGCCGACAAGGAAACCTGTCCCATCTGTGCAAACCCAAACCGCGACCACAGGACAATCATGGTCGTGGAAAACATCAGAGACCTCGCGGCGTATGAAAAGACAGGAAAATACGAAGGCGTATATCATGTGCTTCACGGAGCGATTTCTCCCATGCTCGGAATCGGACCAAATGACATCAGACTCAAAGAGCTGGTAAAGCGTCTTGAGGATGATGTCAGTGAGGTCATCATAGCGACCAACTCAAGTCTTGAGGGCGAAACAACAGCAATGTATATCTCAAAGCTTATTAAGCCTGCCGGAGTAAAGGTGACACGCATTGCAAGTGGTGTTCCTGTAGGCGGTGATTTGGAATGCATCGACGAGATGACGCTGCTGCGGGCACTCGAGGGCAGAACAGAATTATAACGCTATGTTACTGTTCAGACACAATGTCATTTACTTAAGGAGCAGCTACGGTTCAGAACAGCATGAACTGCCCCAG
>CAMWXE010000004.1 GCA_947178145.1 uncultured Lachnospiraceae bacterium
ACAAAAATAATTTTGTAATCTGCTCAAATACGTTATCTACTTAATCTTTTTATACATCATAATTTCTTTAAACGAATTAATTTTAATTCTTATTAGATTATATTATTTTTTTTTAATATAATCTAATAAGAATGTATACCAATATATAAATTTTGTCAATAATTATTTTTATTTATATTATTTTAGGTTATTTATAGTTCAGAATTGGTTATTGGAATATTTTCTTTATTTTTATAATTATTAAGCCCTAAAAGCCAAAGTAAATCTAAAGCCTCCCTTCACTTACAATCAATGATGTAGATATTTCCTAACTGTCATAGATTCGACTTCTTTCGGTTATGACATATAGTTACAATAAACACATTATTCCTTGTCCTAATACTGTACCTGCTTTTCGACAGCCTCCACATTCTGCGCCAACTGCTCTATTGTGCCTGTGCGGTTTTCCGGCTTGATTTCCGGCTGTATGAGTTCCTCTGGGTATTCCTGCCGTGTGTGGCGGTATTTCAGCAGTTAAAGAATTAAAAATAGAAAATCAACGCTCATCTGAAATATCCCGTCAGCTTAAACAAGTTGCAGATAAATCCGTTAAACGCGGTAAGATGATGAATATTGCTTCCGAGGGTATAGTAGGAATTACAAATATTGCTTCCGTTCTGCTTATTGTTTTTTCCGGTATCTTTATCATTAAAGGAAAAATGTCTTTAGGAAACTATTGGGCAGTATCTCAATATGCTTTATTGTTTTTTGCACCTATGCAACTTTTAGCAAGTATTCGTATTATGGTACAACCCGGTATTGCAGCTTTAACAAGAATTAACGAATTGCTAAAATTAAAAACCGAAGATGAAATATGTGGAAATAGGCAGGTTGGAAAGATAGAAAATATTATATTTTCAGATGTTTCGTTTGGTTATAGTGAAAAAACAGTTATTGATAATTTTAATATGGCAATTAGCAGAAATGAAAAAGTTGCACTGTTAGGGAAAAATGGAAGTGGGAAAACAACGATTGCAAAATTGCTTTTAGGATTTTATAAAGATTATTCCGGCTCTATTCGCATTAACGATATTGAAATCAAAAATGTTTCTTTATCAGATTTGAGAAATCGAGTTGGGATTGTAGCTCAAAATATTGTTCTTTTTTCGGGTACTTTATTAGACAACATTAGATTTATTGCACCACAGTTAGATGAACATGAAATTATAGCAGCATTAAGTAAAGCAGGATTGGATATTTCTGAATTTGCAGGCGGACTTCAAGCAGTGATAAGTGAAAATGGTAAAAACCTGTCGGGAGGACAAAAACAGAAAATTGCACTTGCAAGAATGATTATAAAAAACCCGGACGTAATGATTTTTGATGAAGCTACATCAAACTTGGATATAGAAACAAGTAATTTGGTAAAGCAATCAATACATACTATTTTTGCAGAAAAAACCTGTATTATTATTACGCATGACCCTGATATGGCTTCTCTTGCTGATACTATAATTAAAATCTAAATATACTTCTTATTCTGCCGGACGACGGCAAAAGAAAAAAGCCGTCATCCAGTAGATACATTTTCATGCGTCTTTGAAGCGGTGGCTTTGATTTTTAGAGCCGCCGCTTCTTTTTGTATTTACTTAAGAGGAAAATGCTGATGAACGGTAACGAACCCGGCTACACGGAAAAAGCCCTTGTTCCCTATCCTGTCATTGTGGCAGCGACAAAGGGCGACCCGGACGCTATGAAGATTGTCTTGCAGCATTTCAGCGGCTACATAGCCCGCCTCTCCATGCGGAAGCTGTACGACGACATGAAGCAGTAAAGTGAATCCAAAAACAGTCAAAATTCGACATTAAAAAAGGTGTATCGTGTTGAAGTTTTTTACTCCTTCATTCCGATACACCTTGATGTGTACAATATACTGTTAACTTTGAAAATTTTACTCATTTGATAAATACGTAATTTTCGTTTCACTTTTATCGTATATTCCCTTCCAATCTGAACGTATTTAATATACTTTGTCAAACAAAATATAATGCAACATAAAGTCATTCTTTGAAATCGATGCTTTCAGAACAGAAAGCACACTAAGAACTTCCCCATACTTAATTGAGCATTTTGCCGTGGTGATTAATCTTTTACCTCATAATATTGTGCTTGGGCACTCCACAAATTGTAATACATTCCAGATTTGTCACTCACCAACACATCATGACTGCCTCGCTGAACCAGCCTGCCCTCGTGAAATACTGCAATATCCTGACAAAATCGGCAAGAAGATAATCGATGTGAAATGAATACAACCGACTTCTCCCCTATCATTTGGTTCATCCCATTATATACTTCAAACTCCGCAATCGGATCAAGCGCTGCCGTAGGCTCATCAAGTATAATGAATGACGCATTTTTATATAAAGCTCTTGCCAACGCAATCTTCTGAGCCTCTCCTCCAGAAAGATCAATCCCATTTTCATCAAAATTCTTATATAAAGTCGTTGAAAGTCCCTGTGGAAGTTTGTCCAAACGTATTCCAAAGCCCGCATCACGAAGACACTGCTCTGCTTTACTTAAGTCTACATCCATATTGCTGGCAACATTTTGCCCCAACTCAAAAGAAAGCAGTTTAAAATCTTGGAACACAACAGAAAACAACTTCATATATTCGTGATAATTGTATTGTCGTATATCAATTCCATTAAATAGTATCTCACCTTCAGTTGGATCATACAGCCGACACAGCAGCTTGATAAAAGTGGTCTTTCCACTCCCATTCATACCCACTACAGCCATTCTTTGTCCTGTATAGAACGTAAGAGACACATTTCGCAATGCATAATCTTTCTGACCGGGATACTTAAAAGAAACATTTCGAAATTCAATTTCATCTTCATTTTTGCTGTTGTGATTGATATCTATATCTCCTTGATCCATTTTGTTTGGCATATCTAAAAATTCAAATACTGTACACAAAAAAGGAGTATTATTCCTTAAATTACCTAATGTTTCAATCAACACGGACAACCCACTGGATAATGCGGTAATGGCACTCACATATTGCACAATTGCTCCCACACCAAATGCGCCTCCCAGTGCTTTCAGGCATACAAAGACATATGCAACTCCTACAAATATCTGTGACACCGCTCCAGATAGGGCTTGGTATCCTCCCATAGCCCCTCTTGATGCTTTAGCCAGCTTTGATGTGGGAATAAATGGATTATATTTTTTTAAATTAGTTCTGCTGAGAATATCCTGTCGATAAATACGCACATCCAATGCCTTTGAACGATCATTTCCAAGATCTCCAAGCCAAAACCCAAAAAGCCGATTTCCTAATTGGTTTTCATCTGCATACTTCACCCAGTACGAACCCGCCTTGACGGATAACATGGGCGCAGCAAACGTAACACCAAACATGATTACAATAATAATCAAAATGAAAATAGGGTGATTAAGTATTGTTAACACTCTGTTACCCGATGTAACCGGCAATATGAATAGTGACGCAGTTAACAGATTTGCACTGATAATGGACATAACAGACCTGATAATCGCATCAAAACTGTCTATAAGCTTATATAAGCCCCACCCTCCAGAGTCTGTATTCTGCCATATCCGGGAGCGAAGTTCCTGTACATAACTGTCATCCATATCTGCAAAATCCATAGATAGTAGTTTCTCAATAAAAACTTTATTCTGAATATGCCAAAGACAGGCTAGCTGAACATTCTTCCACCTTGTCAATCCTGCACAGAGCAATGAAAATATCGCAGATGTCCCCATCAATGCCATTACATATATTGTGAGTACCTGCGGATCACGCCCTCCGGCAATCTCATCAATAAGACGTGCCAATAACCAAATGTCTACATATGGTATCAGGGCAGAAACCACTCCGCATAGCATTACAGATAGCAGTATCTTGGGATTCTCTTTCCACCAGACTCTAAATCCACGCAAGGAAAGCTGCACTGTTTCCATAAAAGAAACATGGGATTTATTTGGAATGCCTTTCTTCGATTTTTTCATCATCCTGTGAAGCTTCATTGCTTACTCCTCCTTCTCGATAATATCTGCTTTGAATCTCAAAGAGATCCGCATAATGTCCATTCTGCATAATTAATTCATCGTGTGTCCCCTCTTCATCAATGCGCCCCTCTGCGATTAATATAATACGGTCGCAAAATCTAGTAGAAGCAAGGCGATGAGAAATATAGACAGCCAGCCGACCATCTGTAAGTTCATTGTACTTGTTATATATTTCACTCTCAGCAATTGGATCAAGTGCAGAAGTCGGTTCATCTAAAACGATAATCGGAGCACTTTTATATAGAGCTCGAGCCAGCATCAACCGCTGCAATTCCCCTCCCGATAGACGAATACCATCTTCAAACACCTTTCCTATATGCGTTTCTACACCGTTGGGCAATTCTTTGATTTTCTCTGCGAGCCCTGCCTGATTAATACATTGTTCCATCAACGACCTATTTATATTTTCATTCGTCTGCGCAATGTTTTCAGCAATCGTCACATTAAGAACCGAAAAGTCTTGAAATACAGCAGAAAAAAGCCGATAGTAGTCACGCCGATTATACATTCTAATATCTATATCATTTAACAATACTTTTCCTTCTGTGGGATCTATGAAACCACACATGAGTTTAATAAGCGTTGTTTTTCCTGCACCGTTCAGCCCAACAATTGCTAACTTTTCTCCTGGTCTTATTGTCAAGTTAATATGGGAGAGTGTGTTCTTCTCAGCCTCCGGATAACGGAAGGAAACATCCCGCAGTTCAATCTGATACGGAATATTCAAGTTGGGAGTCATGGGGATACCTTGATCCATCTTAAATGTTTCAGGATAATCAAGAAATTCCCGAACTACACAGATATCAAGGCTTTGTTTCCGAAGGATTGCAAGGTCGGTTATAATCTTTCCTATACCACTGGTAAATGCATTCACTGTATTAAAGTACAACACAAACTGTGCAGCAGACATATCCCCCTTAAGCACACTCCCGATTAAAAAAAGATAGACAATGCCATTTCTCATAAATGTAAGTATTATATCTATAATGTTTCCCCAAATATAGACACATTCCCCATGAGCAATAAAGTTCCGATATAAACGCAATATGCTGCTATACACATCTTCTATCCAATTTTGCATTCCAAAAATACGAACATCCTTTGCCAATGTATAATCTCTGGACCTTTCGCTAAGATAATTCATACGACGGGAATATTCCGCTTCTTCATCCCTGTGCCGATATCCCCAGCCATTAAAATAATTGCTCACCAAAAAACTGGCAATGGTAGTCGCTAAAACTGCAATAATCATGAGTGGATTAAGTGCTGCAAGCAAAGAAAGAAATACAACAAATTCAACTGCATTTTTTAACAGATTTACCAGTGTTGTCCAAATTGCCTCCGTAGCAGCTGAGTTGCTCGTAACAAGCATTGAAGCCTTATCCATTTTCTTTCGGACTCTCTGATTCTCAATATCAGGATATGACATGGTTAGTGCCTTATTTTGAATCATAGAGCCGATGATAAGCCGAACTTCAATGCGTCCAAATTGTGAGCATGAAGAAAAGTACGACTGGGCTGCACTGAGCAATATTAATGCTCCTGTAAATAAAAGAATGATTGTAGTAAGTTCTGCAACAGAAACATTAGCTTCAACAAATCCGAGTATATATGGTACAATAAAAAGCTGCGTAAGACTAAGCAGAATTGCAACAACACTCATTGTCAGAGCAAAAAAAATAACACTACGGCGCTGTTTCCATGCAAGCGATATCATATATGCAATATTTTGTCCTAAACTGTAATCAGGCTTTTGTCTTAAATGCTTAGCAGTCCCAAGTATCTTTGACGAAGTAGACATTATGATTTCTCCTTTTCATTTTTATGTTATGGCAGTCATAGTTAATTATTATATCTCCCCCACTTTCTTCCACACTATGTTTCCCTTGTTTTAAATCAAAAAGCCAAGGAAATACCATTTAATCAACATACTTTAAAGTAAAGGTGCATATTGCTTGTAACCATTTTATAAAGTATTGCCCATAGACTCAATATACCAAACACTTCTGTAAAGTTCTGTATAAAATAAAGAGACTGCATTTCTGCAGCCTCCCATTATCAATTCTGATAAATTATTTTTCGAATAGCATGAATAGAAAGATAATGTCTGTCAGCAAGTTCCTCTATGGAAATACCATTTTTGTATTCCTCAACGATTCTGCTATTTCGCTGAATCAGTTCCTTTCGATAACCAGATAACTCCCCCCAACATTTGCGTTGCTCATGAATTGCAGGAACATATATATAACCACCTTGTATATATTCTTGTAACTCCTTAACCAATTCGTCGGGAAGAAGTATCGCAGCATTTATATATTTCATTTGAGCCTCCTCCTTGATTATAATGATCAAGTGGCAAAGCCAATGAAATAATTAAGGTGACTATAATTACTCCATGCAAACGTCACCTATCACTAGCTTTGCATGGAGCCAAGCTTGACTTCCCATTTCTGCGCAAATATACATAAAATCCCTCCAATTAGGAACTGTAGAAAAATAAGTGACACATCTTGACTTGTCTATTTCTCCGATAGCACAGCACAAAAAGCCTCGCCGTAGCCCACTACGCCTACGTTTTTTGTACTGCACTCTCGAAGAAATATCCTGCGCAATCTGTATCACTTATTTTCCTACAGTTCCTTAATAAATTAACCTAACACATAATGAAAGTATAACATACTCACTACTAATCCCTATAAGGAATAAAGCCCCACTAATTCATACTATGACATTATTCAATTTTACTTGCTGTCCTTGTCCAAACATGAAAAAATCAACCGAAATTTATTTATAATGACTCTTGGTAGTTTTTTCTTTTCCCATGTATCCCGGAATGCCCTCAAACCCTTATAAATGCTACATTCTTTTTCACCAATGTATACCATTACACTTCGAGTTTGTAGCCCATTCCCCATACTGTCTTAATCAAATCTCCTTTTTCTCCTAATTTACTTCTGAGTTTCTTCACATGGGTATCAATCGTTCTGGCATCACCGAAATAGTCATAATTCCACACACTGTTGAGAATCTTTTCCCTCGACAGGGCAATTCCTTTGTTCTCCATAAAGTATGTCAAAAGTTCAAATTCTTTAAAGCTTAAATCAATCGTTTTTCCATCGATTGTAACGACATGGGCAGCCTGGTCAATCGAGATTCCACCATAGGAAAGCACCCCGCTCTCTGTCATCTGATTCGTTCTGCGCAGGATTGCCTCAACCCGTGCCACCAGAATCTTAGGACTGAACGGTTTGGCAATATACTCATCCACACCCAGCTGAAACCCCTGAAGCTCATCCCTCTCATCGGTGCGTGCTGTCAGCATGATAATCGGTACTTTGGAGTAATTTCTCACTTCCCGGCAAACCTGCCACCCGTCCATCTTAGGCATCATCACATCCAATATGATCAAAGCGATATCCTGATTGTCAAAAAAAATGTCCAGCGCCTCACTTCCATCTCCTGCCTCCAGCACTTCATAATTCTGCTTCACAAGAAAATCCTTCACAAGCTTGCGCATCCTGCTCTCATCATCTACTACAAGTATTTTAAGCTTATTCATATCAAATCATTTCCTTATATCTATTCCGCAATCAAGAGTTCTTTCTCCTTCTCTCTGATCACCCGTTCTCTGTCAGACAATTGCTGTTCCCACTCGGCATATCGGTTCTGAATCACTCTCTCATAGTTTAATATCGTCGGTTTCGAACCTGTGGTTGATATCACAAACATAGCAACCACCAGGATCAGAAGACCGATATTTACCAGGATAGAAGTTTTTCTGCTGAAAAATTCCTGCTCAGGCTTTTCCTTTTTTATTGGTTTGCGGCTTGCTTGTATTTTCTCCACTGTCGGATTGGCACTCTCTCGCATACTATACACACCATATACGGGTATATTGGCAATCTCTTCATCCGCTGGTGGATTTTCGTGCAATATCCTCTGAAGTTTCTTGAGAAAAGCGTATCCTACAGGGGTCTTAAATACACGGTTATTTATCGCTTTTTTATATACCGCATTCACCATCTCATAATTCTGGTAATCCAGTTTTTCCTCGAGTCGCTCTATGCGAAGCTGCTCACTCTCAGCAAGCTCCGCATCCTTCTGTGTTCCAAACTGAAACCCATCCACAACCCAATCCATCTTATCTGCCATCTGGTATTCCTGCCTTTCGCTGATATTGATCTGCAATATCCATCAAAGGTCCTCAATGATCTTGTAAGTGTCCTCGTACAGTGTCGCCAGACGTTTCATCTCATCATCGAGATTCATATCCTGGACTCTGAGCTTCTCCACCATCGGTATCAGCAGATGATACATCTCATTGATTCCGAGATTCGATACAAATCCCTTCATTGTATGCGCCCCCTCAAAGGCTTCCTTACAGTTTCCCTTCTCATAAGCCTGTTTGAGTTTGTCATAGCTTGAATCGTCAAGAAATTTCCTGAGACATTTCAGATATAGATTCTCATTGTTTAGAAAACGCTTCATAGTGCCATCTATGTCAAATCCTTTTTCTTCTAAAAATTTCTTCTGATCTGCATCCATGTGGTTACCCTCCATTCATCCTACTGCTTCCATCCCACGATTTTCATGCATATTCAAACAATAACTTCCATCCCGCATCAATCCTGCATCAATCCACTCACATCAAGGATCAGCGCAATGCTGCCATCGCCAAGCTGTGTACAGCCTGAAATGCCATGCACTTTCTTCACATACGGTGGTATCGGCTTCACAACGATCTCCTGCGTTCCAATCAGCTCGTCAATCAAAACGCAAAGCGTGTTTCCTTCATATTCCAGAAGAAGCATTACACCATCCTCAACATCGGTCACAGCGTCCTCCAAATCATACTTCTGACTAAGTCTGAGGATCGGATAACACTCCCCGCGAATCATGACATACTCTTCGCCATTTGGCTCATGGATCAACTGATTATCCGTCACACGGATAAACTGCTTAATCGCACCTGTCTCCATCACAAACTTCGTGTTGCCATTTCTCATGACAATACCGTCAATGATCGCCATCGTCAGAGGTATTTTCATTGTCATTGTAGTACCTTCACCCTCGACAGAATCGATGTCCAGCACACCACCGATCTTTTGGATATTTTTTACCACAACGTCCATACCTACGCCACGTCCGGAAAATTCAGTAACTTTTTCCTTTGTCGAAAATCCAGGAAACGTGATGAACTGGAAAATTTCTTTATCACTGTAATCGCTCTCTATACGGTTGTCAGGAAGAATACCATTCTCCCACGCTTTCTTATAGAGCTTATTTCTGCTGAGACCTTTTCCGTTATCCCGCACAGAAATCCATACTTTTCCGCCTTCATTCTTCGCCTCAAGTGTCACCTTTGCAGTCTCTGTCTTTCCAGCAGCTTCTCTCTCCTGCGGCATCTCAATACCATGATCCACTGAGTTTCTAACCAGATGCATCAATGGATCCGAAATATTTTCTATAATATTCTTATCCACTTCTGTCGCATCACCGATCATCTCAAACTCGATCTCTTTTCCAAGTTTCCTGGACATGTCAAATACAGTCCTGTTCATCTTCTGGAATGTATTGGTAAGCGGCATCATACGCATCGACATAATCAATTCCTGCATCTCTGTCGTAATCTTTGACAACTGCGACGCAGCCTTTTGGAAATTTGACAAGTCGAGATTAGGCACCTGCAAATCTGGATTCTGCAGCACAACGGACTCTGCGATAACCATCTCACCCATCAGGTCCATCAACATATTCATCTTGTCAATATTGACACTCATAAATGCCTGTTTTACTTCTTTTTTCTTTTTCTTTGAGATCTGCTTTGCCTTTCCGGCTTCCTTCTGGATGACATAATCACCCGGCTGCGGCTCTGCTTCTTTCTTCTGCTCCTCTGGATTGGCTGCGGGAGCTGCTTCGATTTCCTCCTGGATCGGCTCACCTGAAAAACCTCTCTCAAATTCCGCATTGGAGCACTCCATGATCTCAATTCCACTGATTTCAGAAGTCGTATCAAGAAGTTCGCGAAGCTTATCTTCTGTAAAATCACCCCTGACAATCATCTTGAAGCCTTCGGCAATAATCACATCCGAAGAAGTTTCATCGGTAAGAATATCTTCTGGCGTATAATGTACATCCTCTGTAAACTCTTTCAAAGCATAGGTAGCTGAATATGCACGAAGATTGCTCATCTGGGTATCTTCATGATATGTAATCTTGATGCGGAAACATTTCGCATCACCTGAAGCCTGTGGTGCAATATAAAACTGATTTGGCCCCAAATCCATGCCCGATGAAGAAGCTGCTGGAGCTGCCTCCTCCTTTGCCGGAGCTGTTTCGCCAGACGAATCAATTACCCCTTTTAGCTTCACAAGAAACTTATCCATCATTTCTATTAACTGGGAATTATCGCCATCCGGATCACTTCCATCCTTAATCTTCTCCATTTCCCCATTGATAAAATCCAATACCTGAAACACGATCTCTGTAAGTTCCATATGAGGTTCTTTAATACCAATGTTTTCACGCAGGTAGTAGAAAATGTCTTCCAGTTTATGGGACACTTTCATAATATTGTCATACATCATCACACCTGAAGAGCCTTTGATCGTATGCATGATTCGAAAGATCTCGTTGATACTATTCTCATCAAATGCATCATCGTCTTTCGTTTCCAGTACGATCTCCTCCAGATTTTCCAAAAGCTGGCCATTCTCATAAATGTATATGTCCACCATTCCGTCTAAATTGAATTCCTCAGCCATGTAGGCACCCCTTCCATATCATAACATTAATCTTACGTTTTTTCATATTGTGCTTCCCTGATCACAATACAGTTACTTATAATTTTATATCCATTTTGTACAATAGTCAATGTTTTCTGATAATTTTATTCGATCAGTTCCATCCAATTTTTTCTACAAAGTGCATATCAGTCCATAAAACTGGTATTGCCGGACCTTGAACAGAGCTGCCGCGGTGTATCAAAAATTCCATATTGGCTTCATCCAGCTCAGTACTCCCACATTTTAGACAGCTCCCCTCTGCATAGTCAAGTGTTCTGCATTTTTTACATAAAAATATTTTCAAGTGCCTCATAATTCCTATATTCCTTCCTCTTACATTACATCCTGCGTAATATATTTTTAATAAATATGTGTTATTTATGTAATTTTTTCGAAATTTTTAAACGATATTTGTTACATTTTGTCTCTTATCTGAATAAAATCGAAATATTTTTTTCAAATTGGTATTGAATAAATTGCGTTCTGCCTTTATAATAAGTAAAAGAATTGTTAAGGCCGCTTATTGCTCATATGCATTTATTATGAAAGGAGCTTTCAAGCCATGAAAAAATACACCAATTCAGTAATTGCACTCTTTGTCTGTATGTTGATTCTAACCCCCTCAACAGTATATGCTGAGGAAATGGCATATATGCCTACATTCTCTGTCATACAGCCAATCACAGGTGCAGCACTGCCAAACGAAAATCTTTCAGACAGTCTTACAACACGATTAAATCTCTATCTTGCAGATAATTATTCGAACGGCAACATCGATGAACAAAAATTCAATGAGATTGTGTCTAGTGGGATGGTTTCTGAAAATGCTTTTTTTGCAAATTCGGTATTCATAGGTGATTCCATCACTGTAGGCTTTAGAGATTACTGTCGAACTCATAGTGATTCCATCGCTTCTGATTCCACGTATTTTCTAGCAAGAGTGAGTTGTTCTGCCAAGGCTGCTATTTCAAAGAATGCCCTCACCACCTATGCCAACATCATGCCAATCTACAATGGACAGGTTCAGTATATTGAGGATTCTGTGTCTCAGATTCCAGATGTATCAAAGATGTTTATCTGCTACGGTATTAACGATTTGACAAGCAGTACTCCAGAACAATTTGTATCGGATCTCCGGACACTTATTACAAGAATCACGAACAAGACTCCTGGTCTGCAAGTGTATGTAATCTCTATTCCCTGTGTCATGGCGGACGTCAACAATGGAAGACTAAACAACAAAAATATTCAAAATGCAAATATTTTATTGCAGGATGTCTGCGCGCAGAATGGCTGGGGCTTTGTCAATATCACGGAACATTTAATGGGCGCCGACAACGCCATTCGGCCAGAGTACAGTTCTGACAAATATGTGCATGAAAACAGCCGGGCATATAAGATCTGGAACAGTGTTTTAAAGGATTATGCTTTTTATGAAATCACAAAATAGCATAAAGAAATTATTAAAAAAAACAGCTCTTTGAGCTGTTTTTTTTAATAATTTCTTTTACTGGACCATATTGGCAAAATTCATAAAGCTGTCTTCTCCCCCCGGTTCTGAACCGGAAATCCTGACAGACACAAATTTTTCCCCCCGCGTCATTGCTTCATCTAGTTTATTTTTTCCTGCACTTAGTGTAAAAATACCGCCATTCTCAGAAACCTCGATCAGATTCGAATCTTTGGTCGCTACAGCTATCACAGAAGAAGGATTCAGCTCCATCATTCTGTCAAAACTGCCGTTCTGATATTCTGCCATTTTATCCAATATTTCCTGCGCAATCTCGTCTGGCGATGCATCTGTGCTCTCTATAACCAAGTTATAATTGCTCATATCATAGTAGTCAATATCGTAAATCTCCTTATATCGCACTGTCTCCAGCTTCTGCCTGTTGATTAGTGCTTTCCTGCAGGCGTCCTGTGATGCATAGGACTCTGAGTTTGCGCGGAGACTGTCATGAAACACGCGGCGGCTTGCCTCCTCAACGTCAGTGATGATAAACACCTTAAAGCTCTTCGGTGCAAAATGCCACGCAAGGCGTGAGTCAAACACAACATTGTCCCGCTCCTGGCCGATTTTAGTCGTTGTGTCATCTATCATTTTGTCCACAGAATGGTCACCGCGGCTTGCTGCCTCGTTGACCTGCTTGTTAAATTCCTCGACGGAAAGCCCTTTTTCCATAGCAAGCTGCCGGAATATATTTCCTGTTGAGGAATATTCATAGCCTCTCTCTTTCAGTATCTTTGCCACACTCGATTTCCCACTTCCAAGATTGCCTGTAATTGTAATATTCATTCCCCACTCCTCCTATGCTATATAATCACTCTGCCGTACACTTCAAGTTGTGTCAATGCCGGAAATGGTGACTCTGGCTCTGCCTTGATCAGGTTCTTCATCTCCACCCAATTGACTGTCCTCTTTTCAAAAGTAATTGTCTGGCCTGCGGCAAGCTTCTTCAGATTCCCCGTCACAGTACTTCCATCTGAAAACGCAAGCGTAATCTCCTTCCACCAGTTATCGTGTGGAAAATCCGCCCGCAAATATACTACAACCTTGTCAGTCTCAATCGTATGTCCAAAATCAATCTTCAGACATGCTTGCGGATCCCGGTTGATTCCCCATGAAGCATAGGGCCACTCACCATGTGCGCTGTTTGCCTTAATGCCATCGATCGCATTTCTGGCTGCAAACACTGCCTCATTTCTTGTCTCTACATTCGCGGATGCATGTGGATAAGAATTGGTATTCTCGTGGCTGTCATATACATTTAACGCCTGATTCCTATATGCGTTAACTTCTTCATCTGCTGCAAATCTCGCATAGATATAATGGCAGCTGCCTGCAAAGGCTTTTGGCGAATAGCCGCGTCTCGCCTCGCCAAATGGAACTTTTACCTCTATATTACCCTTTACAAAGAGCAGTGCAGCACCCATTGCATCATCTGCCTGAAATACAAAGTATCTTGGTGTGCCACAATATTCGAGCACGACTCTGTCACCTTCTTCATATGCAGATGTCGCTACCAAATACACTTCTTCCTCACCGCGCTCCACAAACTTTGTCTCACCGTTAGCCTTTAACACTTTTATTGAGAACATCTTCTTTCCACCTTTCTGTCCATTGTACATATTTATGATCTCACGCTGCAAGACATCAAATCGTCTGACTAATCTCATTCAGCTGCATTAAGGATTGCATCTCTTGCATGGCTCATATCCCTGTGCAATAATGCTTTCCCTGGTCTCTGATGAGTCTTTTCGGTTTGTTGCTGGCAAAGAACTGCAAGAAGGCTTATGAAATTTCTTAGTCTTTGTATTTAATACATATGTAATTTCGTTTGTATCCGCTTTACTTGTCTCCTTCTGAGATTCCTTCACAGATGGAGCTTCCTGCTCTTTTGACTCCTGATTAGGCGTCTGCCAGACAGAACTGTTTCCGTTTGGTTCTCCAGACTTCCACGTCTCCGATGCGGGAACATTAAATGTAATCTTTTTTCCATCAGATGTCGCTATGATCGTTCCATCCTCATCCGTCCTATATACGTTCACCCCGTTCATCCGAAATGTATTGAGCGTCTCTGCATGTGGGTGCCCATAGGAATTGTCTTCTCCACAGCTGATAACTGCATAGGACGGATTGACTGCCTCAAAAAATTTCTGTGAGGTGGACGTTCTGCTGCCATGATGCCCTGCTTTATATACATCTGCTGACAACTCAATACCGTTATCAAGTATATCTTGTTCTGCATCCTCCCCTGCATCACCTGTAAAAAGGAATTTATTCTCTCCATTCTGAATCATTAAGGCAATCGAGGCATCATTGGGATTGCCATACTTTCCATTAGGTGCCAATATTGTTATATTTGCTGTTCCCAGAGAATATTGTGCTCCTACATTTGGCGTGGTATATTTTAGCCGCTTGTTGTCAAGTGCTTGTATTAACTTCTGATAGGTCTTGTTGTCCTTCTCAAAATTTGATACAAATACCTTGTCAATCTCAAACTTTGTAATAATAACTGGCGCTCCACCGATGTGATCCGAATCCGGATGCGTCAAAATCAGATAATCAAGTTTCTTTACATTTTGCTTCTGCAGATAATTCTGAATTGCTGTTCCCTTAGAATAATCACCTGCATCAATCAGCATAGAGTGCCCGTCACATGTAATCAGTGTGCAATCCCCCTGCCCCACATCAATGAAGTGTACCTCCATTTGGGCAGACTCCCCCTTGCTATTGCCTGTCCTGGCACTTGAAGCCTGGGACATCATTGAACTGGCTGTAATCCCTCCAATCAGAACTGCAGCCACCAGAAATAAACTTAATATTTGTCCATAAACCTTTTTCATGTTGCACTCCTTCCTCCAAAAATGTCTTGTTTCAATACAATGCGTCAAAATGATTGATGCCATTATACAGCAGATTCAACAAGTCCTCATCATTCACCAATATTCTCCTGGCAAGAAGCTATCTCCTTGTCTCAAGAGTTTTATCGGTTTCTGCTCCCGGCCAACTCTGTGGCGGAGCAGCATGAGGGATGCCATTGTATATTATCTTCAATTTCCAATCCAGTATTTTTCCTTTTGTTATTTCAGTATATCACACCAGGTATTGCCACGCAACAGTTTTGGAAGGCGTAACAAAAGTTCTTTATAATGTACTTCCATGCCCGGATCGTCAGAAGTCCATTTCGTTTTTTGGTCTCCTCACTAAGCTGAATCATATTGAAATTTCTTTCAAATTTTGCAGGCTTTCCACGTGAGTTGCAGATACAAAGACCGCTGGATATCCAGCGGTCTTAAATGTTATCTATGTCTCGATGCCCGCCTCTGCCAGCATTTTTTTAAGCATTGCAATTTCGACAGCATTGTCTGCGAGCCTGGCATCTTTGTCTGCAAGCTGTGCATCCTGCTCTGCCAGTCGTATCTTAAATTCCACTATCTCAGGTGCCAGCAGTTCCTTTAATTCTTCACACATTTGATCACCCTCCTGTATCATTTTTTTTAACAGTTCCATATTGGCCTCTGATGCGACATTCACGACAGAATCCGCATTTCTTCTGTCCTCATCGTCTTTGAGTCCGGAGCAGTTGTCCAGAAGCTTTTGCGCCCGTTCCCTGCTCATTGTCCGCGTCAGGGATGTGACCCACACATGGGTTTCCTTATTCAGTTCTTTTGTTACAAGTATCTGCATCGGGAATATCATACCGCTGATGCGGTAAATACCATCCGCCTTTTTGGTCACTGTATATATCTCACCTAATTGTCTCAAGAGTTTTATCGGTTTCTGCTCTCGGACCAGTGAGACTGTGATGTCTGTATCAAGGATTTCCTCAACGCTTCCAGCCTCAGATTTATACAGGCATGCATAGGACAATGCCTTGTAAAATGTGCCTGCATTTACATCATCACCTGGCGATTTATATTCAAAAATATTATTCTCTAGAAAAAATCACCTATCTCATTCTTAATTTTGACATCCGATTTCTTCCTGATACCCCTGCAGTCATGCAGAAACAGTAGTCTGCATCATTTTTTCTTCACTTTCCAATCTCATCGTTGCCCCTATATTTCCCATTAACGTATATGATATGCGAATCGTCGCCGAACAATACTTTATTTTCCCCAATAGTGACATATCTTTCTACCGGATATATCGACTGTTTTCCTTTCATTATATCATTTTCTGTTATGAAAATAACATAGCTGTCGGGAATGTCCTCCGTAGCATCACCAGTCTTTAATATGTGTGCATCCAACAAGCTGCTGTTATGCCTTGCTCTCTTTGCGCCTGCTCCCGCATCTTTCCTCTGAATTTCAACATCAAATTCTTTATCGGTGCTGTCAATCGCATGAACATCTAAAACAGCCGAACGTCCTTGCAAATTCTTCAATGGTTCTTGTGTCCTGACTGATTTAACTTTTATATCCTGCCGCTCTAAAACGCTTTTGACGCTGTGTAACTATTTTGTTGTGATTGTGGTACGATAATGGTTATTTCGATAATCTTAGGGTTGCCAAGTTCTTCACAAACTGAAATCGCATACTGTTTAATTCAATAATTCACATATTTTTTCAGAACACTCTTTTGGAGATAATTCAAGTGTATTCAATGTTAAATCATATCCCTTTTGAGGATAAAGGTACTCACATGAAGCTTTTGCCGAACCAATATATCTGTCTTTGCGCTTTTTTTCTCTTTTTTCTAATTCATTTAACGGACACGTTACTTGTACCATGATTAACGCGTATTCTTTCAAGGCTTCCGTTAATTGTTTATAAATGCGCTCACTCGTAATTACATGGTCAACAATAACTCCATGACCGATTTTTAAGATATTTAATACTTCTTGGCAAAGCAGATGAGATATTTCAAAAACATCGTCTTCATAAACAGGCTTATTAATCGTCATATCTAAAAAATCATCAATAGAAATTATAATATATTCTTGTTTTTTATTGTCTTTCATGTGATTTTGTAATGACTTTGCCAAGGTAGATTTCCCACTACTGGATGCTCCGTTTAACAAAATAACTTTCAAAGACATAACATTCACCTCCGATTTGTTCCTCTGATAGAATACCACAATCACACATACATTTCTATCAAATTTTCATTAAATTTCTTCCTCCCTACCCTCGACCTTTCTCTTCCCATTCAGCAATAAGTTCAGGATATCCATTGGAATCCCTGTCTTTTCAGACACATGTGTGTATCTGATGCCGTTGTCGTCAAGATATGTTTTTATTTTTATCCCAAACTTTTGTCAATACTTTTCACAGTTTTTCTGTATTTTTTTATTGATTTTGCATAATTCCTGTGATACATTCAGTTTGTGACAATATGACAAATAGTACAGAACTATAGGAGGCAAAATGATTTCCAGCGATGACATCAAAAAAAACATTTCAAAAAATATAACAAAATACCGGGAAAAAGCTGGTTTCTCCCAAAGGGAACTGGCACAGCAGTTAGGGATCACGCCCTCGCGCATATCGAATTGGGAGCAGGGCGCCAACTGCCCGACAATCGATATTCTCTTCGAAGTCTGCAAGACACTTCATGTTTCCATCAACGACATTTACGGAGTGTATCCCGATTCGGAGATGATGCTTTCCTACAGTGAACAGCAGCACATCCAAAAATACCGCAGTCTCGATGACCACGGCCGGGAGACCGTCGATATCGCACTGGAACGGGAAACCATCCGCGTATTTGAACTGCAAAAAAAAGAAGCCCGCATTCGCGAGCTGGAGCATACCTGAAATGCTCTGATAGAACAAAAAAGCAGAGGAACTCTTTCTTGTGATTTCCTCTGCCTTTTCTGTCTCTCATTCTATTTCGAATCATCCAGCTTCAACACCGACATAAATGCTTTCTGCGGAATCTCCACATTACCCACCTGCCGCATGCGCTTCTTGCCTTCCTTTTGTTTTTCAAGAAGCTTCTTCTTGCGCGTGATATCACCGCCATAGCACTTCGCAAGGACGTCCTTCCGCATTGCCTTCACAGTCTCCCTTGCGATGACCTTCCCGCCTACAGCCGCCTGTATCGGAATCTCAAAAAGATGTCTTGGAATCTCATCCTTCAGCTTCTCGCACATCCTTCTGCCCCTGTCATAAGCAGACTGCTTGTGCACAATAAAGGACAGCGCATCGACCTCCTCCTTATTGATGAGAATGTCAAGCTTGACCAGTTCAGACTGCTCATAGCCCTTGATGTCATAGTCAAACGAAGCATATCCTCTCGAGCGCGATTTGAGCGCATCAAAGAAGTCATAGATAATCTCATTGAGCGGAAGCTCATATTTCAGCAGCGCGCGTGTTTCCTCCACATATTCCATTCCGAGGTAGCGCCCGCGTCTCTCCTGACACAGCTCCATAATAGAACCGATAAACTCTGTTGTAACCATGATTTCAGCAGTGACAATCGGCTCCTCCATATAGTCAATCTCCGACGGGTCCGGCAGATTGGATGGATTTGTCAGCTCCACAATCTCTCCGTTTGTCTTGTGCACCTTGTATACAACGCCTGGCGCCGTCGTCACAAGATCGAGATTGTACTCGCGCTCCAGCCGCTCCTGAATGATTTCAAGATGCAGCAGCCCCAAAAATCCGCAGCGAAAACCAAATCCCAGCGCGACCGAAGTCTCCGGCTCATAGAACAGCGATGCATCATTTAACTGCAGTTTTTCAAGCGCATCCCGCAAATCCGGATACTTCGCGCCATCCGCCGGATAAAGCCCGCAGTAAACCATTGACTGCACTTTCTTGTAGCCTGGAAGCGGCTCCGCACAGGGGTTATCCGCGTCCGTGACAGTATCTCCGACTGCCGTATCCTTCACATTTTTGATGGAAGCTGTCAGATAACCTACCATTCCCGCCGACAGTTCGTCGCAGGGGATAAACTGTCCGGCACCAAAATATCCCACTTCCACAACATCCGCCATGGCCCCCGTCGCCATCATCTTAATCTTCGTTCCCTTTGCAACTCTTCCTTCCACAATCCGGCAAAATACGATGACACCTTTATAGGAGTCGTAAACGGAATCAAAGATCAATGCCTGCAGTGGATTGTCCGCACTTCCCCCAGGCGCTGGTATCTTTGCTATGACTGCCTCCAGCACATCCTCTATTCCCACACCATTCTTTGCCGATATCAGTGGTGCATCCATCGCCTCAATGCCAATGACATCCTCAATCTCATTTTTCACCCAATCAGGACGCGCGCTCGGAAGGTCTATTTTATTGATGACAGGAAACACATCGAGGTCGTGATCCAGCGCCAGATACACATTTGCAAGTGTCTGTGCCTCAATCCCCTGCGCCGCGTCCACGACAAGAATCGCCCCGTCACAGGCCGCCAGCGCGCGGCTCACCTCATAGTTAAAATCAACATGCCCCGGCGTGTCAATCAGGTTGAAAATGTACTCGTTTCCATCCTGCGCCTTGTACACTGTGCGGACTGTCTGTGCCTTGATCGTGATTCCCCGCTCCCGCTCCAGATCCATGTTGTCTAAGATCTGATCCTGCATCTCCCGGCTCGTCAGCAGTCCTGTCTTTTCTATAATTCTGTCTGCAAGTGTGGACTTACCATGATCGATATGTGCCACAATACAGAAATTTCTGATTTTACTTTGATCCATAGCCCTCTCTTATCTCCTCTTACTACTACTTTTTCTGTAACCGATCCATATCAGCATGAGCAGTCCGACCAGCAGCACCATCCAGACACCCATTGGCACATCATAGATATCAAAGCATCTGACATTGATCCACATCTGATTGATTGCCTTGTTTGCATCTGCATCAAAGTACCGCATAATCGCCGTTCTGTCCATGACATCCTGTGGCGGATACTGACTGTAGAGCTGTCGGCCGATTTGACTGCTTGCAGACTGCAAAATATAGTTTTCATCACTGTTGTCTCCGCTGAAAAAATAGCCCACAGGATATTCCATAATGTCCTCTTCATCCTCGTCGGCACCATAACACCAATTCATATATTCATAGATGGTATCATCCTCTTCATTTCCGGCAATCGATGAAGTATACCCAATATAATACATATTTCTGACGGCATTATCCGTTCTTGACACAAAATTAACAAAAGCTTCCGCCGCATGCTGCCGCTCTGCGTCACTGTCAATACCGCTTTTCAACATCACCCATCCGTCAAACCAGAGATTTGTGCTCTCCTTTGGCACTGCAAATCTAAGCTCGAAATCATCCTCATCAGCCTGGTCCATCGCATAGACTGCATCGCCTGACCACTGATAATTCGCCACAATCTTGCCAGTTATCATATCCGCTTTTCCGCTGTCCGTCTCGAGAGAATAGACATTGTCCATCAGCTGGTTCAAAAGCTCCTGCGCCTGCGCAATCGTCTCAGGATTCACATCATTCATCATATCCGCAAGCCGCTCATGATAATCTGCAGAACAGATAAAATTCTCATCCGTCAGCTCATTGGCCTTCAAAATTCCCAAAGCTGCAAAGTAAGAATCACGCACATTATCTTTCAGTGTAATCTGCCGGTTAAACTTCGGATTTCCAAAAATCTCCCAAGTGGATGCCTCCTCCTCCGTCACCAGCGCCGGATTATACAGCACGCCTGTAATTCCCCACATGTACCCGGCAGCATACTTGCTCCAGCTCTCACCGCCAATCTCATTGGACTCCAGTGTCTCCTGTATAAAAGGCGACACATTGTTGATATAGAAATTATTGGAGTCCTGCGTATCATAAAAGTTTTCTGAATATGGCAGCAGCCGGTCCTCCGCCATCAGCTTCATAATCATATACTCTGATGGACACACCAGATCATAAGTGTCTCCCATATTCAGCTGATTATAGAGATCCTCATTCGTGCCAAAGCAGGAGTACTCTACCCGCACCTCCCTGCCGTAAGTCTCCCTGTACCAGTCCTCAAACTCCTCATAAAGCGGCCGCTCCCCAAAGATTACAGTACCATTGTCAAGTGTGATCGCTTCCTCCTCATCCCACTCTCCAAGATCGATATATTCCTCCCAGCTGCAAACGCGAAGTATCACAGGCTCCTCACTGGCACAGACAGACTGTCCCGGGAAAACACCTGCTGCCAGTATACTGCCCACAGCGATCGCAATGATTGTCTTACCTGTTTTTCTCACTGTCTGCACCTGCCCTCTTTTGATTTTTATCATTTTTGTTTCCACTCATATTCATGACCATCACCATCAGCACAACCACCACAAATATAATCGTGGAAAGTGCCCACAGCGCTGTCTTGATGTCCGTCTGTGATCCCCTCGTCGCATTCACCACATAAGTACTGATGGTATCAAAGGTAGCCGGCTTCGTATAGCTGGTGATAAAATAGTCGTCAAGCGACAGTGTAACCGCCAACGCAAAACCAGAGACAACACCCGGCAAGATTTGTGGAAATACCACACGCCTCAGCGCCATCGCAGGCGATGCTCCCAAGTCAAGCGCCGCCTCATAGAGACTGTTATCCATCTGCTTTAACTTCGGTACAACAGACAGATACACAAAAGGCGCTTCCAGAACCACATGACCGATTAACAGCGAAATAAAACTGCTCTTGTCCACACCGCACACCCCAATCAGAAGAATGCACAGGGAGAAGGCCGTGACAACCTCCGCATTTACGACTGGCACTTGATTCAGCGAACCCACAACCGCATTTCCTAACCGCCCTGAATAAAAGACGCCCACAGCGCCGAGCGTGCCAAGTACTGTCGCCACAAAGGCGGAACCTACCGCAAGCGCCAAAGTCCCCACAATCATAGCCTGCAAATCAGGCTTTGTAAACAGCGTCTCATAATTTTTCAGTGAAAAGCCATGGATTGCTCCAATGTTTGCGGAGTCCGTAAAACTGTACACCGCCAGTACAAAAATGGGCAAGTATAGCAGTAAGACCATAAACGCAAGAAATGCCCTTCCAAGAACCTTTTTCATCCCCCGAGCACACCTCCTCTGCTGCTGCCTGCATCCTCATCCGCATAGCGATTCGTAAACAGTGTAAACACAAGAATAATCACCAGCAGAATCAGCGCAATCATCGACCCGTTGTGCCAGTCATATGCACTAAAATATGCCCCGATCAGACTTCCCATGATATAGGTGCTGTTGTAAAGCATATCGAGCACAACATAGTTCGTCATAGACGGCAGAAACACCATCACAATTCCGCTGATGATACCAGGAACAGACAGTGGCAGCGTCACTTTTAGAAATGTCTGAACAGTGTCTGCTCCAAGGTCCGCCGCCGCTTCCAGGAGACTTCCGTCGAGCTTTAACAGTGTCGTATAGATAGGAAGGATCATAAACGGCAAAAAGTCATATGTCATGCCAATCAGCGTGTTCAGGAATGGATGGTACGCGAGATTTCCCTCTACCACTGTAAGAATCTCTTTGAGGGCTGTAATCCTGAGTGTAAAGTTAATCCACATAGGCATGATGAACACCATCAGCACCACTGATTTATGCTTCATGCTGCTTCTCGCCAGTATATAGGCAATCGGATACGCCAGCATCAGGCAGATGCAAGTGGTAGCCACCGCAACGCCAAGGCTGTATGCAAGCGTTCCGATTGTGTTGGGACTCGAAAAAAATCCAATCAGATTCCCGAGGGTAAATTGCCCCTCCCCGTTTGTAAATGCATAGTATATAATAACAATCAACGGTGCCAGCACAAAGCAGACCAGAAAAAGACCATATGGTATGCACAGCTGCGACCTCTGAAAACGAAATTTGTCCATCCGTCCCCTCCTACTTCTTAATGGCATAATGAAACTTATCCATCGGAATCAAGAGACTCACATAGTCATCCATATTCCACAAATACTCATCAGAGACAATAAAATCCTCATCCTCCTCAGTCCGGACAACATAACTGTAATGATCTCCTTTATAGATCAGATTGATAATATGTCCTCTGACAATACCTGCTTCCTTGTCGTCACTCATCGTGATGTCATCTGGTCTCACAGACACAATCACCTTGATGCGGTCCGGCTCGATCACATCGCCATGCGCGTCGACAAGCGCACCATCTGTATCAAACGAAGCGCCGGGGATCAGGGCCGTCATATCACAGTTGAGCATTCCTCCAAGAAAATGAAGCTTGTACTCTTTGTCCACTCCCGTCTCAATGCGGTTTATGGTATTCTCCGCCAGCATGATGTGTATCCCTTCCGGCTCGATATACAATCCCACCAGGGCATTCAGCTCTGCCTTTCTGGTGGACTGCACCACAATCTCATTCTTGCCTGACTGTACTGTTATCTCATAGTGCACTCCCTTGAAGATGACAGATGTCACAGTTCCTCTGATGATCCCTTTCTCCGGTGCCGTGATAATTACATCCTCCGGTCTCACTACCGCATCAATCATCGTCCCATGCTCAACATCATCCACACATTCAAACTCGGCACCGCAGAAACGCACTCTGTACTTACCTGTCATAATCCCACTAAAGATATTGCTATCCCCGATAAAGTCGGCAACAAAAGCGTTTTTGGGCTCATTGTAAATGTCCTCCGGCGTGCCAATTTGCTGGATTTTTCCCTCTGACATCACGACAATCTTGTCCGACATGGTCAGTGCTTCCTCCTGGTCGTGCGTCACATAGATAAATGTAATTCCCAGCTTCTCATGCATCCCTTTGAGTTCAAGCTGCATTTCCTTGCGCATCTTCAAGTCCAGCGCACCCAGCGGTTCATCCAGGAGCAGAATCTCCGGCTCATTGACAATGGCCCGCGCAATGGCAATCCGCTGCTGCTGTCCACCCGAGAGCGTCTGTATTCCCCTGTCCTCAAAATCTTCCAGGTCTACCATCTCCAAAGCCTTCTTGACTTTTCTTATGATCTCTGCCTTAGGCAGCTTTTTCAGCTTTAATCCAAAGGCAACATTTTCAAAGACATTTAAGTGCGGAAAGAGTGCATATCTCTGAAACACTGTGTTGATGGGCCGCTTGTTGGGCGGCAAATCCCGAATGTCCTCACCGTTTAGCAATAACTCCCCTTCTGTCGGCTTGTCAAAGCCAGCAATCATGCGAAGCGTCGTGGTCTTGCCACAGCCCGAAGGCCCTAAAAATGTGACAAACTCGCCTCTCTGTACTGTAAGGTTGAAATCATCAACCACACGAAAACCGTCATCAAAGGTACGGCTGATATGTCTTAACTCGATAATATTTTCCCTTGTGGTAGTTCTGTCCAACGCCTGTCCTCCTCATGTAAAGTAATAGCCAATCCCTGTCAATCTATAATGTATATCATTGTTTAGTCTATCATATACCAGACATAATTGCTACAAAAAAATATTTATGCAAATTCAAAATTCTGTTTCAATTTGCATAAATACCGTCCCTCTTGCTCATATCCATATTTTGCATAAAGTCATAAGACAACACACGAGTGATGCCAGCCTGGCAGCACTCATGTGTTATTCCCTTATTCAGCGGAAAGCGCCTCTATGTACTGTGCTCCCAATTCGGCAATCGTGCCATCAGAAAGCATGGCGTCAATCACCTGATTAATCTTGTCAAGCAGCTCTGTATTGCCCTTCTTCACTGCAATCGCATACACTTCGGACTCAAAAGCAGAAGCATCCTCCACAATCTTTAAGCCCTCATTGTCACTCACATATTTCTGAGATGTTGCAGAATCCAGCACAACTACATCGCACTTGCCATTTACCAGCTCCATAATCGCATCTGTTCCCTTCTTGAATGCCTCATAGGGATATCCCATATCTTTGACACAAATCTCACCAGTATAGCCCTGAATGACACAGATTTTCTTGTCTGCCATATCAGAAGCCGACGCAATATCGGAGTCTTCCTTTACAATCATAACCTGCGTAGCGGTGTAATACGGTATGGAAAAATCGGCTTCTTCCGCTCTGTCCTCCGTCACAGACATCCCTGCGATTGCCGCGTCAATCTGACCATTCTGCAAAGCTACCAGCAGAGAGTCAAATTCCATGTTCTCAATCGCTGCCGTCATGCCATTTTTCTCAGCAATCTGCTTTGCAATCGCTATATCAATACCATCATACTGATCGATCACTCCGCTGCTTGTCACATATTCAAATGGTGGAAACTCCGCATTCGTGCCAAATGTAAGTGTGCCGCCCGTCTCTGGAGCTGCGCTTTCTGTGCCCGCTTCTGCATTCTGCGTCTGTACTTCGGCTGTTGTGTCCGCCTCTGCATTGTTACTTGCTGATGTGTCTGCGCTGTTGCCGCATGCTGTCAGGGCAGCAGCCATCATCGTCACGGCAAGCAGCATCGCCGCTGTCTTTGTTGCTTTTTTCATAATACTCCTCCTTTTATAAATGAAATAACTATTTGGTATATTAAGCCCCTAGGCATAATATCGTATCGCATGCCCGCCTTCATACGAATGGATCATAAAACTTTACTCAAAAAAAGCTTTGTCCTCTCATTCTGCGGATTGCCAAACACCTCCTCTGGTCTGCCGCTCTCCATAATCACACCCTGGTCTACAAAAAGCACCCTCGATGCAACCTCCCGTGCAAATCCCATCTCGTGTGTGACAATCACCATCGTCATACCAGATCGGGCTAGGTCCTTCATAACATCGAGCACTTCCCCTACCATCTCCGGATCAAGTGCGGAAGTAGGCTCGTCAAAAAGCATAATCTCAGGATTCATAGCCAACGCTCTGGCTATGGCGACACGCTGCTTCTGTCCGCCAGATAACTGTGCAGGGTAAGACTGCGCCTTTTCTTCCAGATTGACACGCCTCAGAAGATCTGTCCCCTTCTTGACCGCCTCGTCCTTCGTCATTTTTTTCAGCAGAACGGGCGCCAGTGTAATGTTGTCCATAATCGTCAGGTGCGGAAACAGATTGAACTGCTGAAACACCATTCCCATTTTCTGACGCACTTCATTGACATTGACCTTCGGCGAATTAATCAGTTGGTCATCGACATAAATCTCGCCTTCTGTCACATCCTCAAGCAGATTCAGACACCTCAAAAAAGTACTTTTTCCGGACCCGGACGGACCAATTACCACCACAACCTCGCCTTGGGAAATATGTTCGTCAATGCCATTTAGAACATTTAAGTCTCCAAATTTTTTATGTAAATTTCTCACTTTGATCATACTGTGTTTTCCTCCCTATCGGACATCAGACTTTCTCAGCCCCTTCTCTATCCTGTGAAGCAGCAGTGTCAGTATCTTGATTAGCACATAATAAATAACAGCCGTTCCGATAAGCGGCATAAACGCCACGAATGTGGCACTCTTGATAAAATCGCCTGCCTTCTGAATATCCATCAATCCCACATAACCGACAATCGCCGTCTCTTTAATCAGAACTATAAACTCGTTGCAAAGCGCCGGAAAAATATTTTTAACCGCCTGTGGAATGACAATCCTTGTCATAGTCTGAAAAGCATTGAGTCCCAACGATCTGCCGGCTTCCGTCTGTCCATGGTCCACAGACAAAATTCCGGCTCTGATAATCTCTGACACATACGCGCCGGAGTTGATGCCAAATGCAATTGCCGCAATAATCCACTTGTCAAGATTCACAGTAGCAAAAACAACAAAGTAAATAATCATCAGCTGTGTGACAGAAGGTGTCCCTCGTATGACATCCGTGTAGATCCTTCCTATCCACCGCAACAGCTTTTTATTCGAAAGATTGCACATTGCAATCAAAAGTCCGATCAGAATACCAATAAAAACTGCCAGAAGCGATACCTTTATGGTCACACCTACACCGCTGACTAAAAGTTTGTAGCGGTCCTCCTTGATAAAACACTTATAAAATAAATTGGAAAAATCAGAAAACCATTCCTGAAATGCTGTCATCTGTCTGTCATCCTTTCGCCTGTTTGGGAGATTCTCCTCGCTAACGCTCATTCTATCATAAAGATGACAACTTGAAAAGCATTTTTCTTATGGATTTGACATAAAACGCATTCGAAACCAAAATTATACAGATAAAACGCTACACTTTTCACACCAATTTGCCGATAATATTAATATATTATCTATGGAGGGATTCAATATGACGATTCAATATAGTCCGCGCGATCTGATCGAAAAAATCGCAGGAAACAATTATTCCTATACATATTCCAGTGTCAAAAAAGTAACTGTGGCCGACGCCAATGTCGAGAAGCTTCAGGATAAAGCAGAAGCCTTCAAGAAAAAGGTAAAGACCTTGAACCGATATACTTCGGGAAGCATCTCAAAGGACCTGCTTGCAGACCAAGTAGAGGATCTCGTCAAAACGTATAACGATATGAAGAGCAGCGCAAGCACCGTAACGGATAAAGATGTACAAAAACAGATATCCAAGCTCGAAAAGTTATTTTCTGACAATGAAAAAAATCTGAAAAAAATTGGCATCACAAATGTCAATGGTAAATATTCCTTTGACAGCGACACTTTCGAGGACGCCACAGATAAGGCTGTCAACACTCTTTTTGTCGGGTATGACTCCTTCATTGGCAAGGCCAACAAAATCATGCGCAACATGGAGGAAACTACGGATGACGCACAATATGTCGTTTCTGAATATAAGATAAACCATACCCAGACATACAAAGATACCGATATTGCCCAGGCGGCCTCCACAACTCTTGCCGGCCAGGCTGCATCATCCATAAAAGCCTACAACAGCATTGTTCAGTCAGGCAATGGTATCCCTGCTAATTTTCAGGATTCCATGAAAATACTTCTGACTAATTTTGCAAAGACGGTATATCGCACAGAAGGCACAACTGACAATGAGACGATAGACAAGCTGAATCAATTATGTCTTGACCACGAGGAAGAACTGGCCAAACTGGGACTGACCTTTTCCAGCGACAAAAAAAGTATGGAATATCATCCAGAAACTATCGATATGACCTCCAGTGATTTCCAAAATACCCTGAATGATCTGTTCGGTGAAAATGCCACATTTGGAAATACTGTTTCCGAATATTGTAAGAATATCTTTAATGACATTGTTCAGCCTGATAAGATTGGCGTATCCATTCTTGACCAGCTGGTATAATACATAAATCCACAGACAACACAAAAGCTTTCACATCCCATATGTGAAAGCTTTTGTGTTGTCTGTTTCCGTTTCAGTGCCCCAGCATATCTTCAATGAAAATCCCATACCCTTTCGTACTATCCTGCACAAGCACATGCGTGACAGCACCCACAAATTTACCGTCTTGTACTATTGGAGCACCTGACATTCCTTGAACAATACCACCCGTCAAGGACAGCAATTCCGCATCTGTGACTTCCAGCGATATCTGACGGTTTACCGCATCTTTTCCCGGTGTAAGTTTTGTGATCTCCACATCATAGTATTTTGGATCTCCATCAATCGTACATAAGATCTGAGCCGCTCCCGTAGTCACTTCCTGTTTTAATGCGATGGGCAGCGCCTCCTGTCCCACAGTATATTCGCTGAGCAGCTCCGCGTTGGCCACTCCGTAGATTCCCTGGATTGTATTGTCCACAATCACCCCTGACACCTGATCTGGTTTGTACTCAATCACTCCTGTCAATTCGCCTGGATTTCCTCGCTCACCGCGCTTGACAGCCACAATCTCTGTGTGATACAGAAGCCCGCTTCCAAGTTTTAGCAGCTCGCCGGTATCCATATCATTGATACCATGCCCCAATGCACCAAACTGGTTCTGACTGTCTATATATGTCATTGTTCCGATTCCCTGGGCACTGTCCCGAAGCCACGCCCCCATCTTATAGACATTGTTTGCATCAAGTTCTGGTTTAATCTTTACCTGAATCAGTTCGTCCTTTCTGGATACCTGAAAAATAATTTCTGCCCCGTTTCCATTTTCTACATATTCTCTAATCTGTTTCTTGTCGCTGATTCCTACCCCATCCATCGCAGTGAGATAGTCTCCGGCCTGCAGCTTGTACTCAGAAGGTGCATATTTGTCGCCCCCTGCTCCCTCAAAGCTGCCTGTATCTACCACCAGCACACCCTGTGTTCTGACATAGATACCAATCGGCCTTCCTACCGGCGTCAAAGTCGTGTTTTCTATGACCTGAATATCGACTTCCTTGAGTGGCACGATGCCAAAAAGTTTCAGCCGCATCTGATAGGAGCTTGTCGTATCTCCAGCTACAATCGTAAGCGGCTGATTGAGTGCGAGTACTGTATCGGAATCCGTGCTGAGAACTCCAGATGCCGGAATGCGCAGATTAAACTCTTCGCTTGTTCCCGCCTTGATACTAATGGTACTCGGAACAGTACTTTGATAATATGCGTAAGTTGCCCAACAGAATAGCCCGATCGCAAACCCTAGCAAAACATATAAAAATAAAAGATATTTTATTCGTCTGCTCAGCGCAGTATGTTTTATTTTCTCTGTTTTCATCCATTCACTACCTTACTAAGTTAATCATTGCATCCTTTTGACCAATTGTAGTATATGGATTTTTTTATAAAATAAACGACACTGAAATTTTTTGTTTTTACTTATTTTTTGCAGAAAGCCGTTTCTGGCGTTTCATCTTTTTGCGTTCCTTTGCCTCTTTTCGTCCCTGTTTGCTCATCAGCAGGTAGAAACTTGGCAATAATAACAGAATCAGCAGCGTAGAGGTAATCAGGCCTCCGATGATAATAAGCGACATTCCTTTCATCATTGCCGCATTTTCATTTGTCGTAAATATCATTGGTATCATTGACAATATCGTCGTCAATGTCGTCATCAGAATCGGCCGCAGACGCAGACGTCCACTCTCCATCAGCGCATCATTGAGCGACATGGTCTCCTTTAATTGATTGGTCGTATCGACATACAAAATACCATTATTTACTACAATCCCGACCAGCATCAACACGCCCATCAGAGATGTCATATTCAGCGTCGAACCTGAAATAAAGAGCAGGAAGAAGGAGCCAATCAAACTAAATGGGATACTGAGCATAACCATGAGCGAGAACACCGGTGACTCAAACTGCATTGCCATAACAAGGAAAATCAGAAAAACCGCTGTAAAAATCGCCTTTCCAATTGCCGTGAACTCCTCCGCAATCATCTCGTTCATCATACTCTGTGTCTGACCGACACCTTCTGGGAACACACCTCTCTGCTCCGCCTCGTTCACTGCATTTACAATAGCTTCCTGTGCTGTAAATTTAGCCGCCTCCGTTGTGTAGGCTGTAATTGCAACCTGATATTTTCCATCTTCTCTCACAAGGGTGTTCGGCACATCCATATATACAGCCTCTGCCACATCACTTACTGTGATCATGCTCCCCATAGGAGTAGCGATCTCAAGATTCAAAAGCTGGTTCATGCTGACATAACTGTCCTCCGGGTATTCCATTCTCACAGAGTATTCCTCTGTCCCGATCGTCATATCCATGACATCGATACCGCTGCTGGCATTATACATCTCACTTGCCACCTGCACCGCAGTAAGTCCTACGTTCATACACTTCAACGGATCAATCTGTATCTTTACCTGGGTGGCATCTGACGTCAGATTGCTCGAAGTCTTGATGACACCTGGAATTTCCATCATGATTGCATCAACCTGTCGCGCGGCAATCTTCAAATCGTCGATGCTGTCACCTGACATGTCAACCTCTGTACTCGACATCACACTCATCATAGAAGACATTCCGCTCCCCGCTGCCGACACAATAATACTCATATTAGTGCTGTCCATCAACTTCTGATTATATTCATCCACAAGCTGACTGATGCTCTTGTCGCATGTGTCCGAAGGAAATCCTGTAATTGTTGCCGTAGAACCGCTGATTGTCAGATTGCAGCCATCGAAATCAGGATCGTCAATAATCATCTGTTCGATAAACTGGATATTCTCATCCATCACCTCAAGTCTTGTACCAGATCGCTGCTCTATGGAAATGCTCATGTTGTCAAGCCCCGTGGCTGACATCAATTCCTGATCCAGTTGTCCGGCAAGCACGAATGCCAGCGCCAAAAGTCCTACTGCCACCAGCATAACTGTCTTTTTCTTCAGCATGATATGATTTAACAGTGTCTTATAGCCATCGCCTATCTTTCCCACGATTCGGTTCGCCAGTGTATTCTTTTTCTCCTTTGGCCTGTATTTCCAGAAAAAAATCGGAATCAACGTGATCGCCACAATCAGCGATGACATCATGGCAAAGATAATCGTAAATCCAAGCTGTGAGAAAAGCTGCCCCGCAAGTCCCTTCATCGTGGCAAGCGGCAGATAGACGACAATTGTCGTGATCGTTGATGCAGAAACCGAGGATGCCACGACCTTCGTACCAACCATTGCCGCATCCTTGTAATCTGGTCTCTCATCCTTTAACCGGAAACAGCTTTCCAGCACGACAATCGACGCATCAACCATCATACCGATTGCTATGACAAGCGCTCCCATTGTGACTACATTCAGTGAAAATCCTGCAAAACTCATGAATATCAGGGTGGCGAGGAGTGATATTGGCATGGAACTGCCAACGATCAGGCTCGCCTTAAAATCTCCAAAGAAAATAAAGAGAACCAGCATAGAAAACAATACGCCAAGCACAAGTGTCTCTGCTACAGAACTCAGAGAGGATTTAATGCTGTCTGCCGCATCATATGCCACAGAAATCTGTATCGCTGCGTTTTTCGCTGCCACCCGCTCAATTAAAGATCTTACGTGATTGGAGACATCGACTGTACCCTCGCTTTGAACCTTCGCAATGCCCACACTGATACTGTCCTGACCATTAAAACGGCTGATACTGCTGTTAGCCTTAGAAGACATGGACACCGTGGCGATATCGGAAAGTGCAATTGTCGTCCCTCTGCCTGTAATAATTGGTATATTCTGCAAATCTATCAGGTTCGCAGGCTTTGAGGACGCAGATGCACTGATACTCTGTGCGCCCTGTTCCACACTGCCAATTGGAATCGTAAAATCCGTTGTCGTGATGTATGTTCTGACATTCGCCATAGTCACACCATACTGCTGCATCTTGTCACTGTGAAGCTGTATCCTGATATAATCCGCCTCACCTCCTGACACAGTAATCTGCGCAACATCCGAAAGCCGCTCCAGCTCTGGGCGAAGCTCATCCTCCACAAACGCAAGCACATCGGTATCTCCTGTCGATGTAACCGACAGAGTCATCATGTCCTGCGCATTCATATCCATCTCGATGATAACTGGGTCCTGTGCATCTTCTGGCAGCTGCAGCGACGCGGTATCGATCGCACTTCTGAGATCTGCATATGCTTCATCTGTGTCTATGCCATACTCATAAGAAAACATGACAAACGACACATTCTCTGTCGTCTGTGACGTTACAGAATCTACACCGGAAAGTGTCTTACCAGAATCTTCTATAATCTTTGTCACCAGCTCCTCTGTCGTCTCCGGATCCCCGCCCTGATAGATTGTCATTACAAATAACATGGGCATTTCCAAATCCGGTGTCAGCTCCATCTTAAAACCAAATACAGAACTGATACCAAAAACAAATAATGCCAACACGATCAACAGTGCTGAAACAGGCCTCTTAAGAGCCAGTTTGGTCAAAGAACTCATCGCGTATGTCCTCCTATTCTTGCGTACTATTCTCTGTGTTTACATTATTTTCACGCGCTGATACCTCCACGCCATCACGCAGCTGTGCGGACCACGTTGTAATGATCGTATCATCCTTTGTAAGTCCCTCTGTGATCACAATCCTGTCAATGTCATAAAGACCAGTCGTCACTTCTGTCTTTTTGGCCTTACCATCCACGACGGTATATACATAAGCCTGCGTTCCATCATAGTATACTGAATCATATGGTATGATAATCGCATTCTTTTCATGGTAAGTGTCTGTTGTGACTGTGGCTTTCGTGCCAGAAAGCAGATTCGCGGTGTCTCCCCTGACAGCCGCCTTGATGCGAAAAAGTCCTGTCGCTGCATCCAATGCGCTTCCGATCTCTATCACTTCACCGTCATAAAGTTTGTCATCCTTTTCCAGCGTGATCTTCTGCCCTGTTGAAAACGTATTCCGCACATCCTCACTGACATAATATGTAGCAACCATCGTATCTTTGTTGGAAATGATAAAGGCCGGATTGCTCGATGCCGCAAAATCGTGTTCTTTGATATTTACACTTTCCACCACGCCGGAAATCACAGCTGTAATCGTATACGCCTCAAGATTTTCCTGTGCCTGGTCGATCGAAATCTGCGCCTGTGAAATGCCTGCCTCCGCCTGTGATATTCCAAGTTCTGCCTGTGAAATACTATTCTGTGATGTCTGCTTCTGCTCCTCCCTGAGCACTCCATTGCTGAGATTCTGGGAAGTTACTGTGCGGCTGTAATTCTCATATGTACTATTCATCTGATCCTGGACGTTTTCAATCGTTTCCTCACACTGGTCGATCGCTGCCTTGTACTGCGCAATCTTGGCTTCTACTGTGGCAACCTTCTGCGCCGCCTCCTGGTATTTAGCCATTTCACGCCCATAATCGGAAAAGCTGAGCAATGTACTGGCATCCATCTTCTCGATCATTTCAATCCCTACGCCCAGTTCAGAGATATCTGGCGTTTTGGAAAGATTTTCCGCACGCTTCCTAATCTCATCGACATCTTCCTCGAAGTTATATTCCTTTTTCAAGTCCGCAAGTTCCTCTTCCTCATCCCTGAGGCTGTCCAGCGCTCTCTGGCGCGCATCCATCGCATCCACATAAGCTTCCTGGAGCTGTGTCATGCCGTCTTCTACTTGCGTGAGTGTCACATCTGAGTTCATATCATTGAGTATTGTTGCCGCCTCACCATATTGCATATCATAGCCAAGCTGTGCGCTCGCCAGGCCCAGTTGTGCGTTCTCCAGACCAATCTGCGCATTTCGGACAGCAGCCTCCGCATTCCTCATCGTAAACTGCGCGGCTGTGTCATCCAGTATGGCAAGCACATCTCCCTCTGCGACAACATCGCCGGCTTCAACGAAAACTTCAAGCACCTCCGCTGTCGTCTTAGGAATCACATACACCGACTCATCGGGATTAATCGTGGCAATATAGTTCGCACTGAGCTTCAGCTCTCCCACTTCAGGACTTGCAGTCTCAACGATTGCCACATCATCTGCGGTCTCCTCCACTGTTACATTCCCACATCCCCAAAGGGTCGACGCCGACAAAACTGTACATACAAGCAAGGCAATTTTTCTTTGTCTGGTTTTCATTTTTCAAACGTTCTCCTTTCCGTTCCAGCGATTTTACTACTTGATCTTTCTGTAGTGCTTCCTTTTACAAGATACATTAACTGACATTTTATCGAATATTGGAGCAAATGAAAAGAGATTATGACTTATTTAATCTAAGTTTAATTTTTTTATGTTTTTTTTAATAAGCTATTGCTTGCTATTTCTATTTACATTTTATTATAATGTAAATGATACCCTGTCATGCAATGCAGCGTGACCAGCTAAGGAACTGTTCACAATCACGTCAAAGGAACAAGTTATTTGTGGACAGTTCCCAACTACTAATTTTTATTGCACAAGGAGAAAATATATGAAAACAACGTTTCAAAAACTGATCTGTTCGATATTGGCATGTGCTATGACACTATCCGTAGCTTCCTCTTTCCCGGCCCTGTCCGCCTCTGCCCAGGAAAGCATCGGAAATGGTCTGATTCTCTCTACAGACAGCATCCAAATCACAGAGGGTGCCTCCGCGACCTTCACCGCTGTTCTTGGAGAAGGTGCTGACGCCTCCAGACTTGACTGTATCGTCGCAGATCCAACTGTCGTGACCATCACACCCACCGCATACGCTGCCAATGCCGCAGCTTTCCAAGTGACCTACGGGAATGGCGGATCGACCATCGCAGCGGTCTACAGTCTTGACAATCCAGCGGTCGTGGCCTATGTGACGATCAATGCCTCGCCGCTCATCATGGAAATTCCCAGCAGACTCGGAACGAACCGCGATAACTACTGTACACTGATCAGCTATGAATTTGTGCCATATGACTTCAAGTATGCCGACTTTAATGACTATAAATCCACATTAAATATCCGCTATCAGTGCGCTTCATACAAGGACGACGCATTCAGTCGATGGGGCTGTTACGGCTATTTCTATGATGCTGCCGGACATGTGTTATCCAAGGTTCATCTCTACTGCAGTTCTCTCGCAGAAGGAAGAACTTACCACAGTGAGTTCAATGTCCCTGTGAATGCAGTTCGATTTGCTATAGAGGGCTTTTGATAATCAAATATGTATTAAAAGCGCAGACTGTAATAGCCTGCGCTTTTCTTATTGAAGCGATTCGATAATCGAATTGATTAAATTGGTGATTTCCTCCACCGATGTCTCAATATCTGTATAGATTCCTGCTGACTGGTTTGACAAATCCTGCATACTTTTTGCAACAACTGCAAAACCGACGCCGGCCTCCCCGCTTCTTGCAGCCTCAATGGTAGCATTGAGCGATAATATGGTCTGTTTCTTAGCGATTCCCTTCAGACGTCCTGTCTTCTCGTTAATCATCTGCACGAGCTGGCCAGACTTCTTAATATCATCTTTCACAGAATCAAATTTTCCGACATTCCTGTTGCTCAAATCTTCCAGACTTGCAGTCTGGCCAATTACGGTACTGAGCATCTCTGCAGCACGTTTCGCCTTTCTGTCCGAAGACGCCAGAACGACAACCGAGCCAAGCTTCTCTCCATTCACAACAATGTCAAACGAATCTGTTTCTTCATTCTGAAGATCATGCCCTCTTGTCAATCGCTCTCCATTCATGTCTACCACAACTGCATCCAGCCCTGCAAACTCCGAAAAAGAATTCTGCAACTCCTGCAATTTCTTTACATCAACATAATCTTTTAACACCATACACCATCCTCCATTCCTCTTAAACGACATATCTATAGTATAACGATATTTTCAGACAATTTCAATATTTATTCGCCTTTTTTATCGCTCCTTTCTTCTTTTGGCTGTCGCGATCAATTCACGTGCATTTTCTCTCACAGTATCAGTAATCTCATCACTGCCAATCATTCTTGCAAGCTCATCGACAGTCTCCGTCTCGTCCAGCCGCACAATATCCGTCGTCGTTTTGTTGTCCACTGCCTGTTTGGCAATTTTGTAATGATTGTCCGCCATAGCTGCAATCTGAGGCAGATGTGTGATACAGATAATCTGATGGCTCTGCGACAGCCTGCCAAGCTTCTCTGATACCTTCCACGCTGTCTTTCCACTGATACCAGTATCAATCTCGTCAAAGATCATGGTTGGTATCCGGTCTCTCGATGCGAGCACCGTCTTGATTGCCAGCATAATACGCGAAAGTTCACCGCCGCTCGCCACATTCCCAAGGCTTTTTAACGGCTCACCCGGATTTGTCGAAATCATAAACTCCACATCGTCATATCCGTTGGCCGACACTTCCTCTCTCTTACGCACCTGTATCTCGAACTGTACATCCAGGAAGTTCAGGTCCGTGAGCGCTGTAACCATATCCTTTTCAAGCTTTGCGGCCTCTTTCCCCCGGACTTTGGAAGCTTTCTGACATAGCTTCTTTAGTTTCGTCTGTATCTCTGCAAGCTTTGTCTCCAACTGCTCTTTATACACATCCGCATTTCTAAGCTTCTCAATCTTTTCGCCGAGTTCTTTCTGGTACTGCAAAACTGCCTGAATGCTGTCACCATATTTGAGCTTTAAATGATTCAACAGATTCAACCGCTCCTCCATCTGGCCAAACCGCTCACCGTCAAACTCCATATCTGACATATATTCCGCAATTTCCCGGTTAAAGTCACTGAGCAGTGCATCGATATTTTCCAGCTCGTCGGCAAGCTCTCGTGCCCTGTCATCATAACTCTCCACACTGCGCAGCTCCCGCACTGCATACCCTACCGCATCCGCTGCAGACTGGTCACTGTTTCCTGTGAGCTGGTATGCCTTGTCCGCCGCCTCGACAATCTGTCTGCTGTTTGCCATTTTCCGATATTCGCGCTCAACCTCCTCATCCTCACCCACATTCAGACCGGCTTCCTCGATTTCCTGATACTCAAACTCGGCCAGAGAAAGCTCCTTGGCCTTTGCTCCGTCATCAACGCAAAACGCTGCAAGCTCCTTTTTCAATTTTGTGTACTGCTGATATGTTTCCCGGAGTTCTTCCTTGATTGCTGCGAGCTCTTCCCCCGCGAAGGAATCAAGAATCTCCATATGATTTTTCTTGTATAGAAGCGACTGATGTTCATGCTGTCCATGAATATCAATTAAAAGCTCAGAAAGCGCTTTGATTTGCCTGGCCGTGACCGTTTCCCCACATATCTTAAACAGATTCCTGCTGGACTGTATCTTGCGCTGGATAATGATAATCCCATCCTCCTCGACTGGAATCTCAAGCGCTTTGATCTCCTGCCGCATGGCGGCATCCGTCACCTGAAAGACCAGCTCGACAAGTGCATAATCAGCTCCTGTTCGTATCATATCCTTATCAGCTCTCGCCCCCAGTGCAAGATTAATAGAACCAATGATAATCGATTTGCCGGCCCCAGTCTCACCACTCAGAATATTCAGACCTTCTCCAAAAGTTACTTCCGTCTCCGAGATCAGAGCCAGATTCTTTACATGTAAGCTAACTAACATTTTCTGTACCTAACCTTTTACAATTTCATCCAATTTTTCCATTACAGCCCCAGTTTCCTCTACAGACTTCACCGCGGCAAATATCGTGTCATCCCCCGCGATACAGCCCACAATCTCCGGGAAGCGCATGGCGTCCACCGCCGCTGCAACTGCCATCGCCATTCCCTGCACTGTCTTAATCACCAGTATATTTTGAGCCATACTCATAGAGACAAAGCCATCTCGAAGCACACGGATATACTTGTCCCCAAGCCTGGTATCCTCATTTTGCAGAATGATATATTTCTGCCTGCCATTTCCCGCTGCAATTTTTGACAGATGCAATTCACGGATATCTCTCGACACCGTCGCCTGCGTCACCTCAAAGCCTTCTCTGCGGAGATAGGCCGCCAACTCCTCCTGCGTCTCAATATCGTATTTGTTGATCAATTCTACTACGACCTCATGTCTCTCCCTTTTCATCTGGTTCCATACCATGCCTTTCACAGATTTTAACGATTCCGATCTCAAAAAACACGCATTTTCCTATGTAATGTATCCAGAAAACTTCCCTCACTCAATTTTATGATTTTTGTCACCTTATCGGAGCGTATAATTCGAACCTTATCTCCCTCATTGAGACTGACTGGAAATCTCCCGTCAAAGCTGACATCCACTTCCTGTTTTTCTCCTGGCTTATACCGCCCGATCTCAACATCGATGACATCATCCTCCGCAAGGATAATCGTTCTGTTATTTACCAATGTATGGGAACAAACTGGCGTCATCATGATCAGCCTCGCCCGCGGCTCAACAATCGGTCCACCTGCCGATAAATTGTATGCTGTAGAACCTGTCGGGGTGGATATGATGATACCGTCCGCACTGTATGTACTTAACAGACGCCCATTCACATAAATGTTAAAGTTGATGACATGCAATGCACCTTTTCTGTTGATTACGATGTCATTCAGTGCTGTCTGTGGATTGGAGCTGACACCAGATATCACTGGAATCCCGCTCAGCATCATGCGCGGTTCAATCTCGTATTGATTCGCTATCAAACTGTCCAACGCAGACTCAATATCCTCTTTGTCTACCTCCGCAAGATACCCCAGCGTCCCTAGGTTGACACCAATCATCGGAATATGGTACGACACATACTCCCTCGCCGCTCTGAGCATCGTCCCGTCACCGCCAAGCACGATCATGCCCTCTACCTTATCATCAACCTTGTTACTGCAAAGACACCCCTTCAGATTTAGATAGTCCCGTATATATTGTGTAATCTCACCATTCCCATCCTTTGTCTGGTTCGTATATATATATAATGTTTTCATTGATACTCCATATTTGGATACTGTCACAAAATAATTTCTCACTCCTGTCATATTATCTCATGACAGTTCCTTCCTTCCCTGTTATGATGATATGGTCAGGCATCCAAAGTTTCATGCGCACGTGCAACTGTCTCCCTGATCAAAGCTGCAAAATTGTTCTGCACATAACTGATGGAATCCGTTTTCGTCACATCTTGTCCCGCCCTGAGAAGATGCATCAGATATTCAATATTGCCCTCCGGACCCCTGATTGGCGAGAAATCAAGATTTAATATCTTAAATCCTTTCTCCAAAGTAAACGCAAATACCGTCTCAATCACTTCCCTATGTACCTGTGGGTCTCTCACAACGCCCTTTTTTCCGACCTTCTCTTTTCCTGCCTCAAACTGCGGCTTGATCAGACATACCATCTGCGCATCTGGATTTAACAGGCTATAGGCCGGCCCAAGGATCTTATCAAGCGATATAAAGGACACATCAACCGACGCAAAGTCAATTGTGTCCACAATATCCTCCGGAACCATATAGCGGAAATTTGTCTTTTCCATACATACGACACGCTCGTCATTGCGCAGCTTCCACGCGAGCTGTCCATGCCCCACATCTACGGAATAAACTTTCCTGGCACCATTCTGAAGCATACAATCCGTAAAACCTCCTGTGGATGCCCCGATATCCATACATATTTTTCCATCAAGCACCACGCCAAACTGATTGATCGCCTTCTCGAGCTTTAATCCGCCGCGGCTGACATATCGAAGCGTATTTCCTCTGACCTCTATCTGAACCTTTGTTTCATCAAACATGGCGCCCGCCTTGTCCTCTTTCTGGTCATTGACGTACACACATCCTGCCATGATGACGGCCTTTGCCTTCTCACGCGACGCAGCAAACCCCTGCCTCACCAGCAGCACATCCAGACGTTCCTTCATTCCTCCGCGTCCTTCCCTATTTCTTTATATTACAATATCTTCCCGCCGAACACACTTTTTAACAATTCTGTTCTCGATTGTCTCTGCATCAATCCCTACCTCGCGGCGTAATATTTCCACATTCCCATGCTCCACATATTCATCCGGAATACAGACTGTGAGCAGTTTCGTTCCAGGATGATTTTCATCGAGATAGTCTCTTACCTTCTCGCCAAATCCACCGCTTGCCACATTTTCTTCCATAGTCACGATGACATCGTGGTCCCTCGCTGCCTCGTCCAATATCTCTGTATCAATCGGCTTGACAAAGCGGGCATTGACGACACTGCAGCGATATCCTCTTTTTGCGAGCGCATCCCGCACCGTAAGCGCTGTCTTTACCATGCTCCCCACTGCCACAAGCGCAATATCACTCTCATGATAAATCCATTCTGCCTTGCCGAAGCAAATCGGCTCACGGTACTCGCGCAGTTCGTCGTACGCTTCGCCCCGCGGATAGCGAAGTGCGATCGGTCCCCGAAAAGCGACTGCAAACTTCAACATGTCTGACAATTCCCACTTGTTTTTGGGTGCCATAATATGCATATTGGGTATGGAGGAGAGATACGACAGGTCAAAGATTCCCTGATGGGTCTCTCCGTCGCTTCCCACCAGTCCGGCCCTGTCAATCGCAAAGACCACTGGAAGATTCTGAATACAGACATCATGCAAAATCTGGTCATACGCCCTCTGCAGGAAAGAAGAGTAGACCGCCACCACTGGCCGCATGCCGCCAGCCGCCAGCCCAGCCGCAAAAGTAACTGCGTGTTCCTCCGCAATCCCGACGTCAAAAAACCTGTCAGGATACAGATTGCGAAATCTTTTCAGTCCTGTGCCATCTGGCATTGCCGCTGTGATTGCCACAATGTCATCATAGCGGTCCCCAAGCTTACACATCACCGTCGAAAAGACATCTGTGTAGCTTGACTTTGTCTTTGGTGTGAGCGGCAATCCCGTCTCCACATCAAAGGGCTCTGCACCGTGAAACCGCGCCGGATGCTTTTCCGCCGGCGCAAAACCTTTGCCCTTCTGTGTGATCACATGCACCAAAACAGCCGATTTACAGCGTTTCGCCTCCCGCAGCACCTTTATCATGGCATTGATATTATGTCCATCCACAGGTCCTAAGTACGTAATCCCCATATCCTCAAAGAACATCCCGGGAATCACCAGCTGCTTTACGGAACTTTTTGCCCTTCTGATACTTGTGACAATCGGCTCGCCCAGCCTGGACTCCATGAGAGAATTGTAAATTCCCTCTTTCATATCAAGATACTTGTCGGCTGTCCGAATGTTGTTGAGGTATTTTGACACGCCTCCGACATTTTCTGAAATCGACATATTATTATCATTAAGTACAATGATAAAATTCTTTTTTAGCCGCGAGGCATTATTGAGCGCCTCATACGCCATTCCCCCGGTGAGCGAACCGTCACCGATGACAGAAATTATGGTATGGTCTTCATTGCGAAGGTCCCTTGCCTTCACAAGACCTAACCCGGCCGAGATGGATGTGGAGCTGTGCCCTGTGTCAAAACAATCACACTCGCTCTCCTTTCTCTTGGGAAAACCGCTCATACCACCATATTTTCGCAGATTTTCAAATCCGGAACGCCTGCCAGTCAATAATTTATGCGTATAGGACTGATGGCCCACATCCCACACGATCTTGTCCTGTGGCAGATTCAGACTCAGATGCAATGCCATCGTCAGCTCCACCGCGCCGAGATTCGATCCAAGATGACCGCCTGTGACACTAATCTTATGAATCAGAAAATCTCTGATCTCCTCCGCCAATAGATTCCAATTTTCGGACGCTATATTTTTTATATCATTTTCTTTCTCTATCGTCTCTAATATCATACTCAGCGTCTCCACCTTTCAGAATTATAATTTCCATTTTGTGACATCTGCATTATCGCAGGCTGTATGACTGTCTGTGCTGTAAATATTTTATCTTATGCGGGTAATCAGACTGCGTATCAGCTCCATCAGAAATTCATTTCGAAAGCCTTCCTTTTCCAGGGATTTCAACAGCTCTATCGCATGGTCTGACATTTCCTTCTGCTCCTGTGCAGCCTCTTCGATTCCTTTTAGTGTGATATAGGTCGTCTTCTGATTCTTCGCATCACTCCCGACAGGTTTTCCCAGTGTTTCCAGACTGCTCGTCACATCGAGAATATCATCCTGTATCTGGAATGCAATCCCTATCTCGTAAGCGGCTTTTTCCACGAAAGCAGTCTGCGCATCGCTCGCGCCTGCAAGCACTGCCCCAACCATCATGGCCGCCTGTATCAGCGCTGCAGTCTTGTGTTCATGAATAAACAGCAGATGCTCCTGTGTCACCTTTTCACCGAGACTTTCCGCCTCAATATCAGCCGTCTGACCGCCGATCATCCCGTATATTCCGGCCTTTTTGGCAAGTATGGAAAGTGCCCTTGCGATTTTCATTCTATCGCAGTCACTGTCTGTCATCTCAAATGATTTCAGTGCTGTCTCAAATGCATAATTCAAAAGTCCGTCCCCCGCAAGAATCGCCATCGCATCCCCATAGACAACCCATGTTGTCTGTCTGCCCCTGCGGTACTCATCATTGTCCATAGCCGGCAGATCATCATGTACAAGGGAATACGTATGTATCATTTCGATTGCCGCCATAAAAGGTTCGATTATACGGTCTGTACCGCCAAAAAGCCGGTATGTCTCCGCCATCAGCATCGGTCGAAGCCGCTTGCCTCCCACATTGACACTGTAATTCATCGCCTCCATCACAGTCTTTGCCCAACCGTCTTCCTTCGGAAGAAATGCCTTCAATATCGTCTCAATTTCCTTTACTTTACCATCCAGTTCACTGTCAAAATTCATCTAATTCACCATTTTCGTTCAATTTCAGAACTTCCTTCTCCACCTTGTCTATCCTGTCATTGCAGGATTGAATCAGCTTCATGCCCTCTTTATATAATTGAAAGGATTCCTCCAGGGAAATATCGTCCTGCTCCAATTTCCCAATCATTTCTTCAAGCTTCTCAAATACCTGATCAAGCGTCTGCTCCTTCGCCATACTTTACCTCATCCACTTTTTTCACTTCAGCCTGTATGATGCCATTTTTCACATAAATCTGCACCATATCCTCAGGCTTTACATTGTTCACATCGTTGATTACTCTTTGCTTCGCGTCCTCGACATACGCATAGCCCTGACTCAGCTTCTCAAGCGGTGACAATCCCTTTAGCTTCTCAGCATACAGTGCCATACGATGCCGCTGCTGTGTCAATGCGCTGCTCATCAGCCCTGCAAGCCGTCCTTCCAAATCCATACAGTATGTGCGTTTTTGCTGAATCTGACTCACAGGGCTCAAATACTTTAACCGCAGCTTCTGATTTTCCAGTTTATTCTGCTGTCTTCGAAGCTGCACCTGCATGAAATGATTCAATGTAGCCTGATATGCCCCAAACCTGTCCATCAGCTGTGCAAAATCATAGACTGCAAGCTCCGCTGCGGCCGAGGGTGTCGGCGCCCTCAAATCCGCGACGAAATCCGTGATCGTCGTGTCTGTCTCGTGACCAACTGCTGATATAATCGGAACGCTGCAGTCAAATACTGCCTGCGCCACCGCTTCCTCATTAAATGCCCACAAATCTTCGATGGAACCGCCGCCTCTGCCGACGATCATCACATCCACGCCGAACTGCTCCAAGGCATGAATTCCGTTTACAATGCTCGCGACAGCCTGATCGCCCTGCACAATTGCCGGATACAATATAATCTGTATATATGGATTCCGCCTCGTCGCAATGTTGATAATATCACGCACTGCCGCCCCAGTGGGCGCTGTCACCACCCCCAGTGTCCTGATGTATCGAGGTATGATCTGTTTGTATTCCGGCGCAAACATTCCCATCTCCTCAAGCTTGCGCTTCATGCGGTCAAATTTTTCATACAGTACGCCAGCGCCGTCAAGTGCAATCTGCCTGGCATAGAGCTGGTATTTTCCATCCCTCTCATATACGTCAATCGTACCGCCAACCACAACCATCTGCCCTTCCTCCAGTCTGAAAGAAAGTCCGGTGCGATTGCCGGCAAACATGACACAGGCGATAACGCCCTTTGCATCCTTTAACGTAAAGTAGATATGCCCTGACGAATGGTACTTGCAATTGCTGACCTCACCCTTTACCAGAACGAACCGCAGCATATAATCCTGCGTAAACATGTTCTTGATGTATGAATTGATCTGGGCAACCGTATAAACATTCTGTCTCACAAATATGCCTCCATATGCTGTGCACATCATCAACGAAGTGTGGCTTATGCAAACTTTGCAAGCACTCCGTTGACAAAACCTGACGATTCTTCTTGTCCAAATTTCTTGGCAAGCTCAACTGCCTCATTGATTGCGACTCCTGTGGGAACATCCTTATCAAAGACAATCTCATACACCGCAAGGCGCAGGATGGTGAGATCGACTTTTCCCATTCTCTGCGTCGTCCAGCCTTTGGCCTGTTTATTGATCATCCCGTCAATCTCATCGAGCTTCTCTATGATTCGATTGCTTTTATTCGAGATATATGCGGCATCTTCGTCCCCAATCTCCTGCGCTTCGTTCTCCTGCGCTTCCATTTTCAGGGCTTCAAAAAAGAACTGTTCCTGCTCAGGCATCTCTTCTCTGTCATTAAATTCTATTCTGAAAATATACTTGAATATCTGTTCTCTAAGCTCTCTTCTGCTCATTTATCTTTTCCTTAATATATTGTTCTGTCATTATCTATCCGATGCCATCTTAATACCAACGATTCTGATATTGACATCAGAAACTTTGAAGCCTGTCATCGTCTCAATTGCATTCTTCACCTTTTCCTGTACCTTATTGCAGGTTGTAGGGATATTAAATCCATATTCCAATGTAACTGCCAGCTCCACAGACACATTTCCATCGAGGATATCGATTTTAACCCCTTTCGTCTGCTTCTTCATGCCAACCTTGCCCATCAGCTCGTTTGTAATATTGCCAACCATGGCCCCTACGCCGTCAACCTCTGTAGCCGCAAGCCCTGCAATCATGGCGACAACATCATTTGCAATTTTTACTGTCCCAAACTCTTCCTTATTGGATGAATATCCGCTCTTTTCTGTTTCTCTTTCCATGCTAAAACCTCCTGTGTCCCTTTCTGCAATATGTTATATTATACCATTATACCCAAACTTTGCAAAGCAGAAATTGGTTCTGTTATCATACTTTCCCAAAATCTGTCATTCCATTCTAAAAGTGTAACTTTATATATTCCAAAAGCTGATTGTTCTCTGCTGCTCATTGGAGGTATATGCAATGCTCTCCCCCTGTTTGTCCACAAAGTCAAAAATCTTCTGGGAAGCAATCAGTGTCTGCACCATCAGATCATACGTCTCTCTGCTGTCACACTTCAGTGTTACATACCCCGCCGTCTTTGCCGCATCACTGTCAAAAATAAGCGCAAGCTTCCCCTCGTCATAGCTGTCCAGATACAATTCTTCGCGCACAAAATAGTTATCCTCCATCGCAGTGCACTGCGGAAGGTCCACTACTTTTTCAATTGAGTGTGTCCTGGTAATCTCATCCGTCGTAACCAGGAAATAATCATAATTGATCGTTGGGACAAACTGATCTGTCGCATCGCCTGCACCGCCGGAAGCATATGAGGCATCCCCCCATGTCGGATCGAGATAGTAGTAATCGCCATTTACCCGCACCAGATTCCATCCATGCCGCTCACCGTTTGTAAAGCCGGTCACCAGCAGACACTGAATATCTGCCCTTTGCAGCATATACTGCATCGCCTTCGCATAACCCTGGCACACAGATCTTCCCTGCAGAAATACAGAACATATATTTTGGTTGTTCGCAGCAGCCCTGTCATACTCTGTATTGTTGATCAGCCATTCATACAAATATTTGACCGTGCTGTACTCGTCCTCATTCAACGGCACCTGCTGAAAACACGCTGCGAGTCTCTGTTCGATCGCAAGTCCCGTCTGCTCCACCTCCGCACGGGTCATGGAATACGTGCCGCTGAATGTGATTCCCGTCGTAATATCGTTGAGTGTATATTCTGTATACTGATACCCCTCCACATAAAAAAGCTCTGGATGGTCATTCATTACACAGGCAAACACAACATCCAGCACAGACTTATCTACAGTAGAAAGAGGCACACCGCTCTTCATGTCGGTCAGCGCATCCAATATCTCGAGATAAATCTTCTGTTTCTCCTCATCAAGCTGATGATAGGCATAGTAAAGCTCCGAGACCTCCCTCAGGCTTTGCCCTTCTGTCTGTGTTTCTGTTTCCTCCTCGCTGTTCTGCGGCTGTTCTGGTTCATACGAACGTGTCTCCTCAACTCTTTCTTCCTCATGAATAATAGATTGCAGATTAAAATCGTCCTGGTCCGCACAGCCCTGCACCAGCAGCATGCTGCCGGCCAGCGCTGCCAGCACCACTGTCCCTCTTCTCATCAATGCCTTCTTATACTCCTAATCTTCCATTAATTTCTGCCAAATTCTGAAAGTACAAGCCCTTTATTCCGATCAATCGTCATGCCAATACTCCACTGATTGATAAACAGAAGAAGCGGATTCCCTTTCAAGTCCTGTATCTTCTTCATGTCGGAAGTGCCAGAAAGCCTGTTCAAATCAATCTCATCCTTATTCTCAATCCAACGGATATATTCATATGGAAGTGGTTCGAGCCTGATATCAACATTGTACTCATTTTCCAGTCTGTACTTGAGCACATCAAACTGCAGTACGCCTACCACGCCTACAATAATCTCCTCCATACCAGTATTAAATTCCTGAAATATCTGAATCGCACCCTCCTGCGCAATCTGATTGACACCCTTGATAAATTGCTTTCTCTTCATTGTGTCCATCTGCCGCACCCGCGCAAAATGCTCTGGCGCAAAGGTCGGTATTCCCTCATAGCAGATATTGTTTTTCGGCGCGCAGACGGTATCTCCTATGGAAAAAATGCCCGGGTCAAACACGCCGATAATGTCGCCAGCGTATGCCTCGTTCAGTATTTTCCGCTCATCTGCCATAATCTGCTGCGGCTGTGAGAGGCGCATCACTTTTCCGCCCTGCACATGTCTGACCTCCGCACTGGCGTCAAACTTTCCCGAACAGATGCGCATAAATGCAACTCTGTCGCGATGTGCCTTGTTCATATTTGCCTGTATCTTGAATACAAAGGCAGAGAACTCATTGTCGACCGGATCGATGGTCTCTCCCTGAGATACTCTTGGAAGCGGTGTTGTCGCCATCTTTAAAAAGTTCTGCAAAAATACCTCTACACCGAAGTTCGTGAGCGCTGAACCAAAGAATACGGGCGTCAGCTTTCCCCTGCGCACTTCCTCGATATCAAACTCTGCGCTCGCCCCGTCAAGCAGCTCAATCTCATCACGCAGTGTGGTGAGCGCTTCATCTCCAATCTTTTCAAGCAGTAACGCCTCGTCGTCCATCGGAATAACGGTCGTCTCGCCCTCCTTTGTCCCTTTCTGTGTATCAGAATACGTAAGCACATGATTTCCATGCCTGTCATAGACTCCCTTGAAACGCTTTCCTGAACCGATCGGCCAATTGACAGGACAGGTCGCAATCCCAAGCTCCTTCTCAATCTCGTCGAGCAGTTCAAACGTATCATTCGCATCTCTGTCCATCTTATTGATGAACGTAAAAATCGGGATACCTCTCATACCACAGACTTTAAAGAGCTTTCTCGTCTGCGCCTCAACCCCCTTCGATGCATCGATCACCATAACTGCTGAGTCAGCAGCCATAAGAGTTCGGTACGTATCCTCCGAAAAGTCCTGATGCCCTGGCGTATCCAGGATATTGATGCAGTAACCACCATAATTAAACTGCAAAACGGAGGATGTAACCGAGATACCTCTCTCCTTCTCAATCTCCATCCAGTCTGACACTGCATGTCTTGCAGTAGCCTTACCCTTGACGCTTCCGGCAAGATTGATGGCTCCTCCATATAGCAAAAATTTCTCTGTCAAAGTCGTCTTACCAGCATCAGGATGCGAGATAATGGCAAAAGTTCTCCTCTTATTTATTTCGTCTGCAATCGTACTCACTGATCTTTCCTCCGTTAATATTATAATGAAATCTATTATTAAATCATTTCTTTCGATTCATACATGCTAGTGCCGGACACATTCTGCTCTATCCCTAAATAGTCAAGCACTGTCGCCGCAATATCCGCAAATGTCTCCCGCGTGCCATAGTTAACCGGTTTTATCTTTTGACCATACATAATAAAGGGGGTGTGCTCCCTTGTGTGATCTGTCGTTTTCGTATATGCCGGGTCACAGCCATGATCAGCAGTGATCATCAGCACATCCTCCTCGCGAAGTTTTTTCATGATTTCAGGAAGTTTCTCATCAAAATAAGTCATTGCTTTGGCATAGCCGTCAATGTCTCTGCGATGACCATAAAGCATATCATAATCGACAAGATTGATGAAGCACAGTCCCTCAAAATCTTTGTCGAGATACGCAAGTGTGCGCTCGATGCCCTCCGCGTTTCCGCTTGTATATACATACTCTGTGATACCTTTTCCGGCAAAAATGTCATTGATCTTTCCCACGGCAATCACGTCCCTGCCCGCTTCCTTGATCTGGTCAAGCATTGTTGTCTGTGGCGGCAGCAGCGAATAATCATGACGGTGGGATGTCCTGGTATAGTTTCCTGACGTGCCGACAAACGGCCTTGCGATGACGCGCCCTACTCCATGTTTTCCCTGAAGCATCGCTCTTGCCTTCCTGCAATAATCATACAGTGTCTCCAGCGGCACGATTTCCTCATGTGCAGCAATTTGGAACACGCTGTCCGCGGATGTGTATACAATCAAATCCCCTGTCCTTACATGCTCGTCACCGTAATCTTTGATCACCTCTGTACCGGAGTACGTCGCGTTGCAGAGCACGCCTCTGCCCGTAAGCTTCATAAACTCGTCGAGTACTTCCCCGGGAAATCCGTTTGGATAGGTCGGCAGTGGATTCTCTGATATCATACCGGCAATTTCCCAATGTCCTATGGTCGTATCTTTTCCCCGGGAAGCTTCCTTCATTCTTGCGACTGCTGCAAGCGGTGCCTCGGCGATTTGCTGTTTTTCACACGTTACACCCTCAATATTAAAAAGTCCCAGTTTCTGTAAGTTTGGCACATGAAAATATGAACTTGTTGAGACCGAACCGATGGTATTTGTCCCCTTGTCACCATAGGCATCTGCATCCTCCATCTCACCAATTCCAAAGCTATCCAATACAATTAAAAAGACTCTTTTCATACGTGCTCCTTTCCGCCAGACTACTGATGGCAATGTTATATAACATCTGTTATCGACACAATTTCAACATGATATTTTAGTATATCACATCTATTCAATTAATTCCATACATTTCCTTTTAAAAACTTATTGTTGCTATTCACTCGTGTTACTGTTCACTCCGTTCCAGTAACAGGCAAAAATATGGATTTTTTCTTTTATGATTTTGGACAACCCCAATTGTAATTTGGTGAATTGCAAGATATAATATAAATGCAGAATTACAATATAAAATTTACCAGGGAGAAGATTTCTTGATGGAGCACAGAAAAAAAGAAGCAGCAATTGTAACCGGAGCATCTTCCGGCATAGGGTACGCAATCACTCGGAAATTGAGCGCACTTGGGTATGAGGTGTTCGGTTTTGGCAGGGATTTTGAAAAGACATCATGGACGGCCACAGACAATGTTCATCCGATTGTCTGTGATGTGCTGGATACGGACAAACTGTGTACCTGTGTCAGACAGATTACGGCACAGCATCAGGTTCGTGTGCTGGTAAACAATGCCGGCGTCGGATATTACGGACTTCACGAAGAATTAAGTCCGGACAAAATCAAGAAACTGGTGCGGACAAACCTGGAAACGCCAATGATCCTGACACAGCAGCTCCTGCGACATTTAAAGCAAACAGCGGGCTATGTCATCAACATTTCCTCCGTGACAGCCAGCCAATCCAATCCGCATGGATGCGCCTATGGTGCTGCCAAAGCAGGGCTTACCAGCTTCTCGCACAGTCTGTTTGACGAGGCGCGCAAATATAACGTAAAAGTAGTCACGATTTCCCCGGACATGACACAGACAAATCTCTATCGCAATGCAAATTTCAGGGAAGGTGACGAGACAGAATCTTATCTTCTTCCAGACGATGTTGCGGGCGCAGTAGAATGGATTCTGGGACAGCGCGAGGGCGTCATTGCCACAGACATTACTCTAAAACCGCAGATTCACCGGATTAAAAGGAATGTTTCGAGTACGAAGAAAGGGTAGAACTTATGTACGTTTTAACAACATATCTCAAAAGAATCGATACCATCCTCTCGCAGGGTCCCTATCAGGACACCTGGGAGTCGCTGTCCAACTACCATGTGCCAGAATGGTATCGCAAAGCCAAATTTGGAATATTTATTCACTGGGGTGTCTACAGTGTGCCCGCTTTTGGGAGTGAATGGTATTCCCGCAACATGTATATCCAAGGTTCGCCGGAATACGAACATCATATCAAAACTTATGGCCAACATAGCGACTTTGGCTATAAAGATTTCATTCCAATGTTCCGTGCGGAACGATGGAATGCGGACAGATGGGCAGCGCTTTTCCGGCAGGCCGGCGCAAAATATGTGGTGCCTGTGGCAGAGCATCATGACGGTTTCCAGATGTACCAGAGCGAAATCTCCCATTGGAATGCATGGGAAATGGGGCCAAAACGGGATATTCTGAAAGAATTGAAAGAAAGCTGCGAACGTGCTGATATGGCTGTCGGTGCATCTACGCACCGATTGGAACACTGGTTTTTCATGGGACACGGGAAGGAATTTGAGAGCGACATCAAAGAGCCGTTAAAACGCGGAGACTTTTACTGGCCCGCAATGCCCGAACCCAATCATCAGGATCTTTTCGGTGATCCTGAACCCACAGAAGAATATCTGCAGGACTGGATGGTGCGCACCTGCGAGATTATCGATCGCTATCAGCCAAAGATCATTTACTTCGACTGGTGGATTCAGCGGGAAATTTGCAAACCCTATTTAAGAAAAATTGCAGCCTACTATTACAACCGTGCCGCAGAATGGGGCGAAGAGGTTGTCATCAACTATAAACATGACGCCTTCCAGTTTGGCACAGCAGTACCAGATGTGGAAAGGGGACAGTTTGCGGATGTGAAACCCTACTTCTGGCAGACCGACACTGCCATCGCCTTAAATTCCTGGTGCTATACCGAAAACAACCAATTCCGGAAGGCAAAGGACATTCTCTGTGACCTGGTGGACATCGTCAGCAAAAATGGCTGTCTTCTGTTGAATGTGGGACCCAAGGCAGACGGTACTATTTCCGCCGAAGATGAACAAGTACTTCTTGAGATCGGAGCGTGGCTGCATGTAAACGGTGAGGCAATCTATGACTCAGATATCTGGCGAAAATACGGTGAAGGACCCACAAAGATTGTGGAAGGACAGTTTTCGGACGGAATCAAAAAGAATTTTACCTCTGCGGACTTTCGGTTCACAACTGCCAAGGGGTATCTGTATGCCATTGCGCTCCGATGCAGCGGGGATGGAAATTATTGCATCACCTCTCTCGGAGAGCAGGATGCTTCCAGACAGGCTAATTTCCACGGGATTATCCGCGAGGTATGGGCACTGGGAGCAGAGGAACCTTGCCATTGGCACAGGGATGAAAAAGGGCTGCACATTCATTGCAGCTTAAAAAGCGATTACCCGATCGTATTCAAAATAAGCGTTGACTAAGAAACTGTCAATGACCCTATTGGAACTTGTTTCTGCTCACGTCAAACAACCTGGAGGGGGACACGCATGATCTATATCTTCACCGCGCTGCACTGTGAGGCACATATTTTTATCAAACAGTATAAACTGATCAAAAATCAGGAACATACCTGGTTCCACGAATTTTGTAATGACACGGCTGGTATTCGGCTTGTGATTGCCGGCGTGGGTGAGATCGCTACTGCTGCCGCAGTCAGCAGCATCTGTTCGTTGTACAGGCCGGCAAAGGACGATCTGCTGCTCAATGTGGGAATCTGTGCGCACGCCGCAAAAAATGACGGAATTTTCCTCTGCAGCAAAATCATAGAAAGCGCAACAGGAAAAACCTTTTACCCGGATATGCTGTACCGCCACAATTTTTGTGAGGGAACCATTGTGACCGGCATGCTGCCATGGAACGATGAAAATGCCGCTCCTTCTCAAGAGTTGTATGATATGGAAGCTGCCGCCGTCTATCAGGCTGGCATCCATTTTTTTGGTCCCCATCAGATGCTCTTTCTGAAAATAGTGTCCGACAATGGAACCGCGAAAGAAATGTCCAGGGAACGTGTCGCACATTTGATAGAACAATATCAGAATCGTATTTTTGATTATATCGGGCAGCTTGCTGCCATAACACAGACAACCAACGTTCACAAAAACGAGCTGCATCAGGAGCAGGAAAAACTGGTCGAAACATTCTGTGCAGATCTGCACTGCTCGAAGGCTATGCGAGATTCCATGCAGCAGTCCATCCGGTATCTGACACTGGCGGGGATAGATTATGTCTCCGTGATACGAGATATGTATGAGAAAAAACTGCTTCCATGCAAAGATAAAAGAGAAGGAAAAGTGCGTTTTGAAGAATTTAAAAGAAGATTATTTTAACTCGTTTGTTTCCCATATTTACATCGAAAAAAGAGTCCGGAATCATGCGCGCACGCAAAAGATTCTGGCCAGATTTCCATCTGCGGAAATCATTGAGATTGGTCATTACAAGGAAGTCTTCTGCCGGAGCCGGCAAAGCCATCCGCTCCAGCACTGCTCGCAGAAGCTGATTCTGGCCGCCAGGCAGGGAGCCCTGCTCTACGAAGGCGCGCCTGTGTGTCAGAGTTTTGGCAACCAGTATTTTTATTATGTATCCTGCGCGATGAACTGTATCTATGACTGTGAGTATTGTTATTTAAAAGGAATGTACCCTTCCGCCAATCTTGTGGTGTTTGTCAATCTGGAGGATATCTTCGCAGAAGTCGAGAAAGTCCTGGAAACGCATCCACTGTATCTGTGTGTCTCTTATGACACGGATCTGCTGGCACTGGAACCGATTATCGGCTATGTGCAGGAATGGTGTGTGTTTGCTGCAAAACATGAAAATTTGAAGATTGAGATACGGACAAAATGCGCGAACAGATCATTTGCCCAAAACGCCGCTCCGGTTCCCGGAGTAATCTACGCCTTTACGTTGTCGCCGCAGGCAGTGATTGAAGCTTTCGAGCATCATACCCCCTCCTTGACGGAACGGTTGTACTGTGCAGCGAAGCTGATACAGTCAGGCTGCCCTGTGCGGCTATGTTTTGATCCGATGATTTATGTGCCTGACTGGAGACAGCACTACCAGGAAATGCTGGATCAGGTCTGTCATATGATTGATCTGGAAAAAATCGCAGACGTAAGTGTCGGAACATTCCGCATATCACAGGACTATCTAAAGAATATGAGAAGGCAGGAGCCAGATTCCGCAGTGATTTGGTTTCCTTTTCAAAGGGAAGACGGCTACTGCCACTATCCAGATGATCTGATGGAACAGATGGAATGTTTTTTAACAGAGCGCTTAGCGAAAAAAATTCCCATGGAGAAAATCTTTCGGTGGAAAGCGTGAAGAACTCAGCTCATCCTCCCGTTTTCCACACAATATACAGCATCGGCAATCCGCATGGTGGACTGTCGGTGGGACACCAGCACTACTGTTCTATCTCCGCGCTCCTCGCCGAGGGATTTCAGGATAACTGCCTCATTTAAGCTGTCGAGATTACTCGTGGGCTCGTCGAGAAGCAGAAACGGTGCATCATGCAGAAACGCTCTCGCAAGTCCCAGGCGCTGTCTCTCCCCGCCCGAAAGGGTGTCGCCAAGCTCCCCTACAGGCGTATCATACCCCTGCGGTAAGCTCATGATAAAATCATGGATCGATGCCTTTTTGCAGGCCGCTATGATTTCCTCCTCCGTGGCGTCCAGCCTGGCTATCCGCAGATTATTTTTGATACTGTCATGAAATAAATGCGTCTCCTGCGTCATAAAACTTTCCATATCCCTCAGATCAGAGGTATTTATATCCGCTACATCCCTGCCGGAAATTTTCACACTTCCACCCTGCACGTTCCAAAACCGCATAAACAGCTTCAGCAAAGTAGACTTCCCACTTCCGCTCTTTCCCACAATTCCAGTCACGCCGCCCCTGGGAATCTGCAGCGATACCTTGTCCAAAACTGTTTCTCCGCCGTAAGAAAAAGTCACATGCTCTGCCGCTGCCCTGTCGAACACTGTCTTTTCTCTGCCAGACACTTCCTCCACCACGGGCGTCTCATCCAAAATGTCAAGCACTCTGTTTCCGGCCGCAAAAGTGTTCTGCAGCGTACTGCCAAGATTCGCCAGAGCTGTCACCGGACCAAACGAGGAAAACAGGGCAATCGTTGGAATCAGTACCCCCGAAAAATCTACAATACCATTCTGATATAACCTGGAGGACAAAAACAGCATTCCCAAATCAAAAAGCAGAATTACCGTGTTTGCTGCCGCCATATTTCTTCCTGTCATGCGTTTCATCCGCTCCTCGTCACCAGACAGCGCTTCCGTCTTTGCGTTCATACTGGCAAGGCGTGCCTCCCCCTGTCCGTACTGGATTGTCTCCGATAGTCCCCTCAGACTGTCGAGGACAAAACTGCTCAGTTCCCCGGACTTTGTGCGAAAAGCCATTCCATATCCGCTGCTCAGTCTTGAAGTAATCAGCGGAATCACAATGCCCACCATGATATATGCCAAAAGTGCCCATATTCCCAATACCAGATGAAAAGAACCGATAAACCAGCACAGAATAACTGTAAACAATGCGGCAATCGCCACAGGTGAGATTGTGTGTGCATAAAATACTTCCAACAATTCAATATCTGAAGTAATCACTGAAATCAGATCGCCCTTATCCCTGCCCTCCAGCTTTGCCGGGCAGAGTCTGCGCAGGGCGCGGAAAACCTTGTCACGAATCAGTGCCAGCAATTTGAACGCAATAAAATGATTGCACGCCTGTTCCGCATAGCGCAGCACCGCGCGCACCACCGCAAACACAACGACGCAGACAAACACTGCTGGCAGGGAAAGCACGGTATCAAACCCCAGCAGTCCGAGCACAGCGAATCCGCCCAAAATTGTAATAAATGCAGCACAGAGATGACCAATCAGCCCCATGACCACCGCCAGAACCATAAATCCCACAAGCGGCCTCACAAGACCGATCAGCCTTGTCATCACCGCAAATCCACTCCGCCTTGTCATCCTGCCGCACCATCCTTTCTGTAATTTTCAAGACTCTGTTGGGCATTCCACAGCCCTGCGTAAATGCCATCCTCCGCAAGCAGCTCCTCATGCCTGCCGCTCTCCACAACACGCCCCTGATCCATCACATAGATGTTGTCGGAATCTGTCACATTCGCAAGGCGATGCGAAATAAGAATCACGGTCTTCCTGTGCGGCTTTGCCTTTGCCAGGGCGCAGATTTCCTGCATAATGTCATTCTCGCTCTCCACATCAATATTGGAAGTCGCCTCGTCAAAAATATAGACAGGACTGTCATGGAGCAGCGCCCTCGCAAGGGCCAGCCTCTGGCGCTGTCCGCCGGACAAATTCGATGCCCTTTCCATGAGAACTGTATCCAGCCCGTTTTCGCTTTTCAGGAAATCCGCCAGTTTCACACGCCCAAGCACCTCCCACAGCTCTTCGTCTTGGGCCGTGGGCTTTCCCATCAGAAGATTATCCCGCACAGTCCCTTTCAATAAATAGCTCTGATGGCTGATATAAGTTATATTCTTCATCAGGCTCGTTTCATCTAGGTCCCTGAATTCCACATCCCCCATTTTCACCGAACCCAGATAACCTTTGTTTCTTCCCATCAGAACAGCTGCCATGGTAGATTTGCCGCAGCCGCTCTCCCCGACAATCGCGGTAAAACTGCCCTCCCGAAACACCATGCTGACACCGTGCAGCACTTCGCGGTCCTCATAGGAAAAACGCAGGCCGTCACATGTCATAGAATGCTCTTTGGGAACCTCCGTTGTCTTCCTGTCCGGCTCTGGCAGGTCCAGCAAATGAAAAATCTTGTCACTGGCTGCCATCCCATTCATGGCAATATGAAAAAAACTGCCAAGCTGGCGCATGGGAATAAAGAAATCCGCCGCCAGCAGAATAATCAGAAGGCATCCGGCAAGCGAAACTTTTGCCGCCCGAAACTGTGTCACTGCCATTATGACTCCCAATGCCGCACCGCCATATGCTATCAGGTCCATGATTGTGATGGAATTGAGCTGCATCGTCAGCACTTTCATGGTAATCTTGCGGAATTTTTCTGACTCCCGATTCATCTCCTCATTCTTGAACGCATCTGTCTGATAGATTTTAAGCGTGGTGAGTCCCTGCAGGTTTTCCAGAAAAGTATCTCCCAGCGCCGTGTACTGCCCCCAGTATTTTGACAGCAGCTTTTTTGCCCAGGTCTGCACTGCTGCTATCGCGATGGGAATCAGCGGGACACAGACCAGAAGGACCACGGCCGCAGGTACGCTCACAAAGCTGAGGTACACAAAAAGCGTGAGCGGCGCAAGCATCGCATAGAAAAATTGCGGCAGATAAGCGCCAAAATATGTCTCAAGCTGATCCACACCCTCCACCGCCACCTGTACGACTTCCGATGTCTTCACCTGCTCATGATAGGAAGCCCCAAGCCGGAGCAGCTTTTTATAGATCATCTCACGCAGGGTTTTCTTCACGGCCTGGGAAGACAAATAGCCCATACGGCTCGAACCGACCGTACACGCCAGGCGGACAATCACGGCGGCGGCAGCCACCATGGCTGCTGATGCAATCCTCTTTGAATCCGCCTCCTTTGCTGCCAGCGATGCGAGCAGGTTTGTAATTACCGTCATCATGGCAATGTTTGCCGCGAGAGAGCACCACTGCAGTGCCACGTTTCCGGCCACATATTTTTTGCTCTCACTGACAGTGCCAATCAGTCTTTTGTTGATCATCATAATGCCTACGCCTGTCCTTTCCTGCCAATGCCAAAAATTCCTTTCTTTTCATATGGTTCACTGCTCACCGATACCACATCATAACCAGCTGCTGCGACCACATTTTTCAACGCCTGTTCAGAGATGTCCTTCTCAGCAATGATAACTGTCTGTTTCTTTGTATGGGAACTCGTCACCTTTTTAACCGAAAATGCATTCCTTACCGCCTCGTTGATATGTGCCTCGCACATGCCACAGGCCATCCCCTCTATTTCCGCTGTTATCTTAACCATAAAAACGACCTCCATTCACTCTAAGCACACTCTTTTTCCGCTTTTATTGTCCTGACTCCAAGCATGAAATAGAGAATATGAAATACCCACACGAAGGCGAGAACCGCTCTCCCCACCGGAACCTGGTCCATCATGACAAATCCTGCCGACATCAGCACAGTCACTGTAACCATAATTTTGATTTTGGTTTTCCGTGTCATCCCCTTCCCCTTCACATAACTTTCCAGGTTGTTTTTATACAGCTTTGTCCTGGTAAACCAGTTATGCAGGCGCTCCGAACTTCGCGCAAAGCAGAAGGCCGCAAGTAACAGAAACGGAACTGTGGGAAGAATCGGAAGAACCACTCCGATTGCCCCGAAAACAACACCGACACAGCCAACGACTACCAATACAATTTTCCTAAGTTTCATTACAATCCTCCAATCTTCTTTTTCCCACTCTCTTTTCATAATATCTCTTATTTAATTCCCTAACACCTATTAGCAGATGCTAACTACCAGTTTTAATAAATGCGGCCCCTTGCGTTAGTAGCCGCTAACTCATTTTATAGTATAACGCCTTCCTCCTGTTTTTGTCAATAGGATTTAGAGACTTCCCAGGTTAAACTTATAAACCTGATTTTTCACCATTTACTGCCATAAACGTAAAAATCCAGCCTTGAAGGGCTGGATTATATTACCATAATTTTTGTGTGCATTATTTAACTTTCAAAGATTACACAACCGCTTCCACAATTGTTTTGTCTCCAATCTGAATTTCTTTTACTCCTGTTTTCTTATCTTTGTTAAAGTTAAAACTAAGCATATATCCTATGTCCTTGTGGTAGTAATCCAAATAATCCGTAAGCTGCTTCTCACCTCTTTCATTGTATTCACTGCCATGCCAGATTTTGAGTTCGACAATAAACTGTTCGCCAAGATAATCCACTATAACATCTGTACGTCTTTCATCCCTTGTTTGTGCTTCAATGTAATAATTTCCTGTGCCGTTAATAATAGGTTTTAAATAGATCAGAAAAATCTTTCGTCCGTATTTCTCAATAAACTTCGCATCCTTTTGACTGCATATTTCATTGAAGTACTCAACAAACTTTTTCAAAACAAGCGTCATGTCAAGCATGTTATCCTTTATAAATCCAATTCTGTCACTTCCGCCCTGGGCATAGACATCACTACCCGATTCTTCCGCCATAAACAGGTTCAATAAACACAGTTCAAACATCCTGTTCGCTATTGACACACGGCCGTCTTCTTCCTTCAAAAAGCCAAACATAAGCCCAAGACTAATAGATTTTTGTTCAGGGCTAAATGTCACTTTCCTTCCGCGATATATAATGTCTTCTATCATATCACGCAGGTCTTTATAAATATCAAGCTGCTTTGTCATATTTTCAAACAACGGCGAACTTTTTTTCAATATCATGGCTACCGCTTTTTCGACACCTTCCTTAGTCCAAGTCTTCTGTATTGTTTCAAAGTGCTCAGTTCCAATAATCTTTTCGTCAAGCTGTTTGCATATGGACGAGGTAAGGACAGGATAACCTGATGTATATTGGTATATCGTTTCCGCCACTTCTTTTATATCCATCCCTGTCTGATTGTCTGACTCGTATTCTTCTAGCATTTTGGCAATCTGTAACGCAGAAAAATTCATATCAATATCAAAGTCAGCAGCTATGTTCCAGGGACTGTTATACTGGTGTTCTGAATCAGAGCGCAGTTTTAATTTCAAGTTTTTTATGTCATACACTCCTGCCAGGATTACGGAGTGGAAAATCGGCGTTTCATCGCGATTTAAATAATATTTTCTAAGAAGTGCCAAAAAATCAATAAACACCTGATTATTACCTGCACTGTCAACCTCGTCAATCATCAGCACGATCGGACGCGGACTTTTCTCACACAAACTGCTTAACCGCACAAACAAATCTTTTAAACCGATATCGTGTCTTTCACGAATCTGATCCAGTGGTTCCAGCAATTCCTTCATGCTGCTTATTTCCGTCATTTTAAACGCTCTGACAAGAACATCCGCAAATGCACGCGTAAAAGTCAGCGCATCTGCAAATTCTTCCGTTCCAAGTTCCTGAAAGTCCAATGATGCAACAATATATTCTCCCTTTAAATATTGTTTTAAAGCCTTAAGTGTCGTAGTCTTTCCATATTGACGACCTCTGTTGATAACAAAATAGCTTCCGTAATCTACAAAGTTTTCCTTAATCTTCTCCAGCCTGCTGTCCAGTCGTACCATGTAATGTCTTTCCGGACTACATGAACCTGTTATGTTAAACCTGCGTTTCATTCCGTTATCCTCCATCGCCAGTGCAGTTATTATGTATTCATTCTAGCATTATGCCTGGAATGTGTAAATAAAAAAATCAGTTTACAAGTGTTGAAAACGGGATTTTGTCAGTAGGATTTAGAGACTTCTTGCGTGAAAGCAATACTGCCAAATACATATTTCCTTTCAATCTGCACATACTATCACAGAAAGGATGGTGCTAATATATGAATCTTGACAAAGTTGTCTGTTATTGTATGAATGTTACCAGCGGTATGATCAAAAATGCGATTGATAACGGAGCCAATACTTTAGAAGAAGTTCAATCCGCGACTGGTGCAGGAACAGTATGTGGTTCCTGTTTGGACAATGTGCAGCGCCTTGTGGAACAATTTGTTGCAGAGCGTGCGGATAAGTGATTTTGAATGGTACCATACAACATTTTTCACCATTCACTGCCATAAACGTAAAAATCCAGCCTTGATGGGCTGGATCATATTACCATAATTTTTATGTAATCCTCCGTTTTATTTTTCATGAGCTGCAGCCCATACTCCAGTTCTTCTATCGGCAGTCTGTGTGTAATCAGTTTTTCCGGTGAAATCTGTTGGCGGGAAATCCTGTCAAGGACAAAATGCCAGTCATCACCGGGCTCATGTGTAAAGGAAGAATTCCATGTTCCAGTAATTACAAGCTGATTTCTTAGGACTTTCCAGTAAGTATCCCTGTCAAGTGCCATATCTGCATTTGGGTTTCCTACAAGGCAGACCCGCCCCTCAGGCGCCGCTAATCTAACCGCTTGAACAAATGTTTCATTCCTGCCGACACATTCATATACAACATCTGCTCCTGCACCGTCTGTATGCTTTTGAATCCACTCTGCTGCATTCTGTTCCCTGCTGTCACAGTAATTTCGTTCGTCCAGACCTATTTTCCGGACAATCTGTTTTTGAAATGCCTTATTCCCCACTGCCAGAATATTGCGAATCCCTGCGTCCACTAAAAACATTACAAGGAGCATCCCTATTGTGCCAAGACCATAAACAACAACGGTATCATCCTGACAAATCTGCCCCCTGCGCATTGCGTGGACTGCTACTGCCATAGGTTCAAGCATTGCGGCCTCTGCAAAAGACACATTTGCAGGCAGTTCTATCAGATTCCATTCCGGAACCGCTACATATTCCGCAAATCCCCCGTTTCTGCGTGAACCTAAATAACTGTACTGCCTGCACAACTCATATTGCTGCTTCCAGCAGGGGGCACATTCCCTGCATGGAATTAATGGAAATATCCCAACGCGCTTCCCTTCCCATTTTCTGTCAGCGAACTTTCCTGTCCTTTCCACCACACCAGAAAATTCGTGTCCGGGTATCAGCGGATGCGTATGTGCACCTGTTTGATAGATTCTTGGAATGTCAGAGCCGCAGATACCTGCTGCCTGCACTGAAACAAGCACTTCATTCCCTTTTGGCTGTGGTTTCTCCACTTCCTCAAGACGGATATCATCCGCACCATACAAAACCCATGCTTTCATCTCTTACTCCTTGCCTGTCAGACCATTGCTCAGACGGCCTGCCGTTTCATCATTTCACAAAAACGCTCCATGTCGTCCTTTGTTGTTATCTTAAAATTCTTCTCGTCACCCGGGATCATAATAATGTCCATCCCTGCCATAACAGCAGGTTCTGTCGAACCATTCACCGCACATATCCTGTCCGGTAAAAGCCTCCTGTTCGCTTCATAATACCTGCCTATCCTGAAAGTTTCCGGCGCCTGTCCCGCATATATTTTGCTCCTGTCAAGTAATGCACTGATCTTTGCACCATCTTCACTTTTGTACACCGTGTCCTTCATGGAAAGCACTGGAAGGACACCGTCATGTCCTTCTACTGCATTCAGACTGTCTGTTATCATCTGTGCAGAAATCATCGGTCTTGCCGCATCATGGATCATTACAACATCTGAATCAGATGTATATCGGATAATGTCCTCCATTCCATGATATATCGAAAGCTGTCTGTTCTCCCCTGGTTCAGAAAAACCGTGGAACTTCCTTGTGCAGTCTTCTGGGAGATGACCATATTTTTCAAGGCATTTCAGAATTACTCTGTGCCACTGCCTGTCTGCCACAATCTGGATAGCATCAATCTTGTTATGTTTTATAAACTGCTCTATACAGTAAGAAATAACCGGACGGTCATCGACCTCAATATACTGTTTGGGAACATCTGATCCAAGACGTGTACCTGTACCGCCTGATAAAATCAGCGCAACATTCATACATACCCTCCAAAAAACTGATGCAAATTACTCTCATTTGTCCGCATTGCTGTCATCACAGTACTGGCGGATTTCCTGTATGACTTCCTTATAAGATTTTCCTTTTCCGAACAGAAGCGTCGTACCAAGCACGAAGCCATCCATCCCAAGTGGTGCAAATTTCAGAATCTTATCTGCACTGCATGCACCATCCCAGTAAGTCCTGAATCGCATCTCATCTTTTAGGTTCAACAGGCGTGTTATCTTTTTCCCGACATAGGGCATGTACATCTGTCCTGCGTTTCCGGGATTGACCGTCATGATCAAGACTTTTTTGACAATGCGAAGCATTTCATAAACTGTTTCCACGCTTGTCCCCGGATTAATGGCTATACCTGGAACCATCCCTGCGTCGATGATCTTCTGCAGGGTTGTGGATGGATGATACTCTGCCTCCGGGTGGATGTAAACAGTGTCGCCAGGTCTCAGATTCTTTAAAAACAATTGTACATTGTTGTTTGGATGCTCAATCATCAAATGCACATCAAGTGGCTTTTTCGTCGCACTGGCTATGTATTTCATGTCGTTTAATGACATGGCAAAGTTTGGCACAAAGCGTCCATCCATGATATCAATATGGAAGGAGTCGATGCCGCCCTCGTCAAGTTCTTTGATTTCTTTCTCTAAGTTGCCATAGTTGGCACACATCAGTGATGCGGTAAGTTCAAAGTTCATAAGTGTCTGCTCCTATTGCTTAAAGTACATCTGTTATATTTGTCATTCTGTTAAAAAAAGGATCTTCCACCACCAGATTCAGGAAATCTGAATCTGTCACTCGGACCTTGTGTACCAGTTCCAGAAAAACTTCATCTAGTTTCCGACTTATATTTCTTGCTTTCATGGGACATAGCCTGATATAAGCCATAAAATAATCCATGATGCCCTCCTGCGCTCTCTCAAAGCACCAGATATCCTTATCCTGCCTTGTCTCTGGCGCATACACAGGCTTCCCAGTCTCATCAAATCCTGTCACCGACGGATGCGGCGCTGTAAGAAGCGTTTCAAGAATGTAATAATCATCAAAAATAGCACACGTTTTCCCGTTCTCATTTTCATAAAATGAACAGATATCCGACGTATTGTTCTTCCTGTCTCCTGCATCAAGCTGCATAAAATAAAATCCCTGCAAATGGTTGGATACGATTCTTTGTATGTACATCTGGCTTGTTCCTTTTGCCACGAAATCAAAAAAGGCCACATCCCCAGTTTTTGGGTTTAAACTGTCTATATACGTTCGATAATTTTTATACGCTGCCTCTGCTCTTCTTAAAATGCTCCTTTTGTACTGAAGAAGTCCTGTTTCATTTCCTGCTATGCCATCGTTCACAGCACAATCTGCCTCAATTCCAAACCGTTCTCTCAGACTTTCTTCCAATGTGCCGCTAAATTTCATATCGTCCACATATTGGATATCTTCTACGCTTTTCACCCCAGCCCTGACTGCAGCAGTGCGTGAAGTCAGAAAATACACCGATTCATCTTCTTTGCCGAATGACTTTGCCAGATGCGCATACATTTTCTTGATTAGATACCCATCCCTTGCACTAAACCATATATTTTGAATATGCTCTCTTTCCACTTGTTCATGAAACCAAATGACAAAATCACTGACTATCGGTGCGCATATCAAATATCCAATATTATATACATCTGATATCTCAATACATCTATCATCCTGTTCAAATTGAAACGGGCTATTGAAGACCTTCGCTATGAACATCCCTATTTTTATGTGTTCTGCCATAGAATCCATAAAATCTGCAAATCCAAGATTCCCTGCTGCATCCAGCAGGTCGGCAGCACTCATCAACCTGATTGCTTCCAGTCCATGCTTTCTGGCACTTTCTATATCTGCAGTAAGATCATCACCTATATGAATAAATCTCTTCCCTTGTTCCCTGCTCTTTAAGACTTCATACAGATCCTGCAGCTTGCCTGTCCCATATTTACTCGAATTTAGAATATCTATATATCCAGTAATTTTACACTTTTTCAATATCTGAACCAATTGTTCCCTGCCATAATATGTATCTGAAACGATATATACTTTTTTCCCATTCTTAGACGTTTCCAGAAAAATCTCACAGACATCTTTCCTTGGAATAATAAGACTAAGATCCGTTTCAAATTCCAATTCAGCCAGATATCCGGCAGTAATGCCATCTGTATCTGCCCTTTCCATTTTTCTAATCACATCTTTGTATATTTCTATAAGTGTCGGTGAAGCATTTCTTGACAATTCCTTTTCGCTTTCCAGTCTCTTCTTACAAAAATCTTTCAGAAAAATTCCCTTTTCCTGAAGTTTGCAGTCCACATGACGAATAACATCATCAGAAATTAGTACCTGTCTCATTACAAGTGTATCAAATAAGTCAAAACTGACAATGTCCGCTCTTTGTATTTTTGCCCTTAGCTCAGCTTTTGTCACACCAGACACACCAGAAAAATCATAAACTATTTTCGTTTCTGCAAGCAAATTTTTTCCCCTGATATCCATCAGAGCTATGCCATGCTCACTACATGCGCCTCCTATTCTTTTTGTGATAGCCCGGCAGGAGCCGGGACGCGCAACCACTATAATCAATTTCACACCATTTTTTACTGCATTATCAAATGAAAGAATCCGCTTTCCATAAAGCTTTCCATCTTCCCTAAACCCGTCAAGAAGACCTATGATTTCAAAGTCATTCTCCAAACCAGCAAGAGCCTCCTGGGTTTCTAACCCCAGACCATATAATGCTATTTTTTGTGCTTTATAATCTGCAAAAAACTCATTCATATTGATATACTTCACTCCATTAGTTTTTATTGATGAATGCTTCATCCACTACCCTTAAAAAGTCGTTCTCGAAAGTCTCCATGGAAAAATACTTTTCATACAGCTTCCTTGCTCTTTGTCCCATGCCTGCCAGTCTGTCGTTATTTGTCACGCACCACTCTATTTTCTCTGCAAGTAACAGCACATTCTCTGTTGGGATTATAAAACCATCCTCACCTTCATGAATATAGGCTGCTGTGCCTGCTGCGTCTGATACAATACAGGGAATCGAATGCATCATTGCCTCTGCCACAACTGTCGGCATTGGGTCCTGTCTGGATGGACAAATCAATACATCTGAACAGTTTAACAGTTTATGTATTTTTACGCGGTCAACGCTTCCCGTAAAAATGATTTCACTGATATCCGCACTTTCCCTGCGAATTTCTTCTCCAAACATGGTCTCATCATAACCTACAATATAAAATTCACACCTGTTTCTAATATGGACAGGCAGTCTTTTTATCGCGTGCAACAGGATATCCTGCCCTTTTCTTTCCTCAAGAAAACCAATCGTAATAAATCGCGTTTTATCAGAATCCGGCAGTCTTCCCTGCCGGGACACACAATCAGAAAGCTCAAATTCTGTAACATTGTCTGTCGAGTCTGCCACACCGTACAGTAACTTACCACACTGCAATTTGGGCAGAAACTCCTTTATTGCCATTTCAGGAACTACTCCCACAGATACCGCGCTTAAATTATCCAGTTTAATTTTCCCCATCACTTCTCTTTTGACACCATCATAGAAAAATCTTGCATCATGCAGCCACCATATGACAGGAACTGCTGTATTCCTATCTGACAGGAATACATGGTAATTTAGGGTATTACATATGATTAGTGAAAATGAATCTACCCATTTTGTCTCATTCATTGTTGCAATCTGCAGATTCTCATCTATTATTATGGGAATATTTATTTCAAACAGTTTTTCCCGTAACGGTCCGTCAGTCATTGAGGCGTATACCACCTCATAACCATACTTTTTCAAAACGATTGCCGCATGAAACAAAGCTATCGCCGGCCCTCCTAATGTCAGATCATTTGACATCAGCAATATTTTTGTCTTTAATATAATATCATCTTTTACAATATTCTCTGCGTTGTTGTAATACTGTATTGGCCTTTTCACAATATGTTCTGCCAACAATTGGTGCAGGTCGTAAAAGTGATAAATACAATTCTCGTCCACACCAAGAGCAACAAGTTGTTGTTTCATTGTTTTAATGTGAAAACTTAAAATAACCACAACATCATAATCCAGCCCAATACCTTCCCCAGGCGGCAGTACTTCTATTCCATCAATGCGTGTATACTGTTTTTGTTCTGAATTGTCAAGCAAAGCCACCACTTCCTGTCGGTCAAACCATTTCTTGTACCGGTTATAGTAGTCGCCTGTCCCAAATATTAAATACCGCATTCTTCCAGCTTATCCCTCTCGTCCAAACTCTGTAAAGAAGGAATACCCTCTATGCTTTTTCTCCACCACTACTATAGAATCATAATAGTGGCAGGCTTTAATATAATCTGCATAAAAAGGCAGATCGTTCAATTTATCCAGATTTACAAACTGACTGTTTACACAATCTGCAAAGTCCTTGCTATATTCTATAAAGGTATCTTTTTTCCCATACTCCCCGCCATATCTTGCAGAATATGAGGAATGACAATCTTCACATAAAAACACGCCATTTTCCTTTAGCAATGGAAATAATGTTTCAAAGGTTAGAATTTGATGATCCACCACATGGCTTCCATCGTCCAGTACGATATCAAATGGTCCCCACTGCTCTGATACCTGTACAAGAAAATCCCTGTCTGCCTGTGATCCGATGCAGATATGTATATTTTCCTCTTCATATTCCTTGCATCTTGTGTCAATATCCATGCCGACAACCGTTGCCTTCTCACCAAAATAGTCCTTCCACATTTGTAAAGAACCACCCTTATAGACACCTATTTCCAGAATCCTTACATCACTGCCAATGTATTTCTGAAAAAACGTATGATACACCTCAAAATAGTGCCACCATTTGTTCATCACCCTATGGGGCTTATTGAAATAAAATTCCTCCAGCTTATTTCCTGGGATTATTTTATCGTATATCAGGCTGTTGACCTCAAAACACTCGTCACTATTACTTTTAAGCTGGATACTTCCTAAATTTGACTTATCCGGAACAATCAGATCACTGCCTCTTATTATCCTGTTTTTTTCTATCCCATACTCCGTAACCAGCTGGCTCTCTATTATGTTGAAAACAGCTGGTGTAACTGCTATTTTGTCCCATTCTCTTGACCTGACAATTTCCGGTGATTCTATTGTGTACCTCTGTTCAAATCTTTCCCCCCATCTCTCCTGGTCATTGTCTACAATTCCCACAATCTGCACCATATCTGATGCAGGGTTTAACCTGACAAATCTTCTTGCGTTCTCTCCCGCGCCAAATAATAATATTTTCATTTTCCCTTCTCCTCAATCATTTCTTTTCAATAATATTCTTTGCTACCTTATAAACAAACCATACAGTTGTGCACTGACTGGCTCATTCAAATCCTGCAATAAAATTTAATCCTGCATCATGGCATCAATAATTTCTTCCAGACTAAAAATTTTACCATGATATTTCATTTGCAATATATTGGTAATTGCATCTGTATCGTATGCTGTTATGATAATCGCATCTGTATCAGGAAATATTTCTTCTGGATGATAAACCTTATAATCATTCCCAAATTGTCCGACATATCTGTCAATCCCAAAACAGACCTTCACGTTCTCTCTTCTCAGCTCTGCAAGCAAATGCTTTCCCAATGCAGACATCCCATATATTGCAACCGTCCTAACCTGCTTCATTTCAAAAAACTCAGCAAAATGAACTCTATTTTCTTCTTCTAAATACAACCATTTATCCATTATCTGAAATAACCGTTTAAATTTTCTGGCATCATAATCCAGTCGTTCTATCTCTCTTTTACAGGCTTGTGTATACTCAGTTGCATCGATTCTTTTTGAGGTTATTACTGCATGATTTGTTGCATTTTTTACTGCATCAAGATAGGCATATCCATACAGTTCATCCGGCTCCAGATACATACCCTCCCCCCACTCGTTCCATGCATTAATAAAAAGATACTCATTTCCATATGCAGCGCTTTTTTCAATCAGTTTCCTGAAATTCTCCTGAAAAATCTCTGGTGACTGATCGATCATGCATTCTCCTCTTTTCCCCCTTCTAGGCGTATCATCATATCCGGAAACGCCACAAAAATACGTTCTGTATCCCATAATCGGTTCCGAATTTAGCACCTCCCTCCACACATCCTTATACGCAAAACACCTGACTCCATTTCGAATTTCTGCCCTTCCATAATCATTTAAATGGTTCATACTATTTCTCGGTTCATAGATCATCGCCGCATCCAGACTATCGTTTGGCGCATTGATATGTGCACCTATCAGGTGCAATCCCGGTAACCCCGCCTCCGCTGCCATCCGACGCCAGCACGCAGTCATTTCATGGATCGGCTGTATATCATTAGGACTGTAAAATACAAATACCGGTTTTCCGTCCAGTTTTATGTACCGTTCATCCCGGAAAAACGGCAGTAAGTATTCGAAGTGCGCCTCCCATTGTTTATATCCGCCGTAATCCTGCTCCATAAGCACACCACTTTGTACTTCCATACCGGATTTCTCATATTTTTCCGCCCATACATTCCCACATATTCTGCTCCATGACCTAATCCACGGCTCGCTTGCCCAGTTGAAACAAAAAGGCATATCTATATCTTTCCATTGTAAAAGATTCTCTGCTGGAAGTTCCAGCTCCTTTTTTCCATCTTTGAAGTAATAATGATAAAAACAGAAACCATCAATCCCATACTTTTTTGCCAGCTCCGCCTGCCTTTGCATTGCCTGCTTAGTATTTAAATCATAATATCTGCCCCCCAGCGGAACCCTTGGCTCATTATGTCCTTCAAAATATTTTTCTGCTGTCCTTACCGAATCCCAGTCTGTAAAACCTTTCCCCCACCAGAGGTTATTATCCTCCGTTTCATAAAATTGCGGCAGATAGACTGCAAGCAATTTAGGCATTAAATTTTCATTCATTATTATACCCCTACCCCTTTTTCACCACCGCATACACAATCAAAGGATAATACTTATCATTTTCCTGGAAATCGCTGATATCCAGGTCTTCTCTGCAAAGTCCACTGATATGTGCCATGACTGTCTTCACATTTCCATAACTCCCAGCCTCTATAACTTTCAAGTCTGGTTCTGATGAAAACATTTTTCTCAGCGCGTCCACATTAAAATTAAAACAGCATCCATAATCATCCATACACCGCCTTGAATTTTGTGAGATCCCTGAGCATGTGACAAGTGCAGTCCCGCCTCTTTTTAACAATCGGCCGATATTGTGTGCGGCACTCTTCAAATCAAACAGATACATCAGAGTCTGTGTCAGGATAAAGCAGTCAGCCAGTTCATTCTGTATACCTTCCCCTGTTTCCAGGTTTCCATTAAATGTGACGCCTTCGCCATGATTCCCTACATCCATAACAATGGAGTGTGTCAATTGTTCCCCTCCGTATCTGAGTGAATATGTGTTGTCCTCTATCTCAAGAACTTCTCCTTTTACCAAGTGCTTATATTCTTCTAAAAATTTCTCAATATAATATCTGTCAACAGGTGTACCTCTCTCTGTGCCAAACTGTCTGCTGAGCGGTTTCGTACCCATCTGTGCAACTGCATTGATCAACGGATATGCCCTTCTATAAGAAACTCTCAGAAATTCCCTCCATTCTTCCGTTCCGTTTATTTGCAGTTGTGTTGTATCATGAGCTGTACATGTAAAATAATGTCTTGAAAATCTAATCTCCGCCAAAAGGCGGTTCAGAACTTCTTCATTTTCAAAATAGGGTTCTATGAAAAAGGGGAAAACAATCCTGTCCGGACAGACTCCCAATTCCATCAATTGTCTCCACATCCCGATAAAATGGACAGACATCAAAAAAATTGGTTTTTCATCCAATAAACTGACTTGCGCAGGATGTAAAATTCTGATACCAGTATTTCCATAGAATTGCTGTGTATCCCTCTCTGCCTTATTGTCCAGAAAAGCTACGATATGGTATTTCTGCAAAAGCTTCTCTTCCTTATATGTGAAATATTTCCCTGTGCCAAATACGATAATTTCCTGCATAATCTTCTCCTTCACTCCAGCAGTGCCCTCATGGAAATAACATTTCGATATCCTGTTTCTGTCAATTCCCGTTTAATTTCTTCAAAATAATAAACTGCTGTCACAATGACCACATCAACCTGCAAAAGTTCCTGTTTTGAATTTTTGATCTCGTCAGGCCTATAGATTGGCAGTTTCCTAATTCCTGTCTTCTCAACTGTTTTATCCAGAACATATTCAACACACATACCGCCCTGCAGGATTTCTTTGCACAGGAGCTGTCCCAGCTCCGCATATCCATATACAGCGATTTTCGTATAGCCGCGCGTCCCCAGCACTTCTACGATATTTTGGCCTTTGATTTTGCGATCCATCCATTTTGTCAGAATCCAATAAAATAAAATCTGTTTCTGCAGTCTTTCTTCCAGCTCGATGGTTCTATCCTCTGGCCGCTCATCCGGCTTTCTGAAAAGATAAACCTCCAGATATTTCCCCGGCTGCCTGTTTTGGATTGCCCTATACTCTGCCATATTCCTTGACAGCAGATCATATGGCAGACTTGTAAGCTGTGATTCATGAAACCTAATCAGCTTCATCTTTTTATCTATGACGTCAGAGATATCCAGCATGTGCGAAGGCTGCTGTATCAGCGAATGCACCTCATACAAATAGATCTCTGTATGATGTATTTTCTGATGCCGCAACGCATTATATACGCTCAGGCATGCCGCAGTATGGTCAGAATGATTATCATAAATCCCCGTTACAAAAATTTTGGTATAACCCGAAAGCGGGATGTTAACCAGACAGTCTGTATGCTGCATCAATGTGCCGTCTTCATAGTCCAGCATCCGATAACAACCTATCCCAAGCTCGTCCATCTCTGCAAGAAACTCACGTTTTCTTATTTCTTTTTCCTTTTCCGGCGGCACATCTCCCTGTCCCTGCCTTCCGTCTGTCAAAACCAGCACTGTACACAGCTCTGGATAACGTGCAAGAATTCCTCCTGTGCCAATACATTCGTCATCCGGATGCGGTGCGACAATCAGCAGCTTGTCCTGATTTTTGATTGTCAGTATCTGCATTTCAACATCCCTGCTGCTTTCTGAGCCAAAGGTTGGCGCCACCCACAAAGTTATTGATTACTGCACCTTCTCTAAATATACATTTCAAAAATAAAGTATCCATTTTGCTTTTGTCTCCTTACTCAAATCTCAAAATCTGACTTTTTCGGAAAAAGTTCATACAGTGCCCTGTTGATTTCCACCTTGATCCTTTCGAAATTGCCACTGCCTGTCTCGTTTAAACTTATGACAGGATACTTCCTGTTCCGTATGGCATCTGCCGCTTCCAGATAATTCTCCTCATCTACCAGAAACATCTTTCCCTGATATTTGTGTGGCACAAATTTCCCTGAACAAATCTGCCACATCGTTATCAGCCTCTGTGTCACATCGGAATACGCGCGGAACTTATTGCGTGATGCCCTGTCCAAAGACTCTGGCTCCTTTTCCCATATCTCCTTTAAAACAGATTTCTTCATGGGCATAGCCTCATGGGGATATACAAAGGATTCAAAATTGTTCCAGAACTCCAGATTGACATTCTGTTGCAGGCGCTTTCCGTAGACTGGTGAAAACCATTTTTCACGATTTTCTTCTATAACCACCCTCTTATCAAAATTACGGTTTAAAAGAACCATATTATTGACACACGCATAGTTCATCTGCAAGTCCATTCCTTTGTCAGCTTTGAGAATAAAATGTGTTTCTACAGCCTCTTCACATGGCATACCATCCTGAAAATAATATTCCTGAGATATTGGCTGTACCGGAAAAAGGTCATCATTGAAAAGGATGAAGTTTTCACTTAATTCTTCTATTCTGAAATAATTCATTTCTATGACATTTGAGTTAAAAGTTGGTAAGTACTGTGGCGGAATATAGTCACTGTGTTTTACAACCCTGATCTTCTTATGCGAAGTGTTCAGCCACTCTGGTACATGTCCCCAAGTAATGAAAAAGATATTATCTATCCAGGGTATGTTCTTTTCAATCGCACGAAATAAATATTGAAGATTATCCCATGATTCATAACGGACATCGGACACAGTCTTTGTTTTATCATATTTATTTTTTTCTGCCTGCCATATCAGGTCACTGCCATCAACCCATGGAAGGACAAGATCGATTCGTTCCTTTTTCATCATAGCCATCCCTTTTCTCCACATGCATACGCTAAATTCAAACTTCCCGCTTAAAATAGTTCTATATGCGCTCTATAATTTGATTTAAGTATTCTGCATCATTTACTTCCTCAATTTCAGCAGGCGGCAATTGTGAAACATATCTGTCAGGAATTGGTACCTTTTTTTGGGCGCCTACCCGATACCACTCATAATCCATATCTATCTGTCCTATATCAACTGCCTGATAGCCTTTCTTCATTAAATCATATACCAGCAGCTCTGCTGTCGGCCCTAAAATAACCAATATTAAGCACTCTTTTTTTACTTTTAACACTGCGTTTAAAATTTTGTCGTATATTTTGAATGCATTTTTAGTTGGTGCTAATATCCTTCTCAACGACTTTACATTATCAAATAAATCATTTCCGTATCCTGCTCTCGTCTTATCACCTTCCACAATTACTACATCCCGATTTTTCCAGACCTTTTTAATTAACGCAACTCGCTTCCAAGTGTCTTCGCGGTTCTTATACGGAAAATATGATTTGAACATATAGGCATCATAGTATACCCTGTCTTTCTCCAACACCGACATATGAAATTTCCTTATTTCCTCATTCATATAACTGCGAATGCCATTGGCATTATCGTCTGTATACAAATCAAGATTTCCATAGTTATTCGCAATACCTATCAATAGTTTCTCATCTCTTGCTGAAATTACTTCTGACAACCTTATTGCAAGCTCCGGATCATGATTTTGGAATACCGGACTCGCTTTTCCAGCCATGATATCAAATTCACCATCGCCATACCGCACAAGTGAACATCCTTCGTTTACAATCTTATCTATCGCTTCTTCCGTAGAACCCATCTTCGGAAATTGATACAGATTTTTATGATACTTATCTATTATTTCATACCCAATATTATTAAACTTTGCATTTACAATTCTTTCAAGCTCTTCTACTTTATGTTCCAATAAAATAATCTTCCATTTTTGTGGATCCAAAATGTGGAAGTATTCCGAATTTTCACAATAAGTTTCATCAAAAAATACTATGATTTTATCAAAATCAGTATAATTATTTAATTTCAGTTGATACAAAATCTCATCATATTTTACAATAGAAATAATAAGAATATCATAATTATCCTCAACCTTTTTGAAAGGCAAAATTTCGATGCCTTCCAATGTTTTTCCATGCTTTGCCGGGTCATTGTCAATAAAACCTTCCACCTTGCAGTTTTCATCATTTATCACCTGCAAAACCTTCCTGCCATATTTTCCAGTTCCCCATATAAATGCCTTTATCCTGTTTTCAAATCCATCTTTGATTACTGACATACTGTCTCCTTTTATAATTTACTTTTGTTAACTATAATTTATCTCCTCAAAATTCAAATCCTTTAGTTTATCCTCACATTCTGCATATTGATATATTTCCATTATTTCATCCAAAAGTTTCTTCCTGAAAAAATAGAAAGCTTGCCGTAACTGTCTAATTGCACTCATGTCAATAAAGTCCTTATAATGATATTTTAATGAATCATTTAATTCTTTATCTAATTGTAATATCCCATTTTTATATGTAAAAAACTTTAGCAAGTTGTTTTGACATTGCATATCCATCTCAATATCATACATTTCCAATCCATGATTACTTACCATAATCAAAAATTTTCCTTCTGTAATGCAATATCCTTTATTGAAAGTTCCTATCCGCACAGGCTGCGCGGCGTATGCATTTCTTGCTATCGTATATTTTCTAACCGGAATGCTTAAATCCTTCCAGGAAACTCTTTCGCATGAATTTTTTAAAAGTGCTTCCGAAATAGTTCTTATATCAGTTGTATTTATCAAAGCAGCACATTCTTCTGTTTCCACCAAACGGCTGTCGTAAATAAAAAGCGGCGTATGCACTAAGTTTGCATATGGTTCAATTGCGTGAAACAGTCCCTCATGATTGCCATGTTCAAGATAATCGTCTCCATGATCACCGTAAAAAATAATTGTTGTATTTTCCATCAAGTTGTTCTTTTCAAGCAATTTCAAAATATCTCCAACATGCACATCCATAAATTTGTACCCGTTTTTCCATCTCTCCAATCCACTCTCAAATCTGCCATGCGGAATACAATGATTAAACGAAACATTACTGGTAAAATTACAAACCATCAAAGCAAATGGTTCTGTTTCCATTGCTTGATTTACTTCGTCAATATAATTTTTATACCCCTGCACTATTTTCATTTCATTTTGAAACCCTAAAATTTTCCGTCGGTTTGCGCTTTCAAAATCTCCCCCACCAATTTCATAAGATAATATATTTGTTTTATATCCCTGAGCTTTCAATTGATCAAACAAGGATTCCGTACGACAATATTTCTCAGGCATACAATCCATGCTATTGCAAACTTCATACTGCAACATTCCGCCGTACATTAAATCACCTATTACCATCCAAGTAGACGTCGCTGTAGAAAAATAGTTTTTGAATGATAGCGATTTTTTCTCCATATCTGATAAATAAGGAAAAAGCTCCTGATTCAACCGATAATTCATGTAATTCAAACTTTCCAAATGGATTAAAACAAAATTGCGCACCTTTTACACTCCTCTACTCATCATCCCATATGTATCTGTTTTGCCAATAGCATATCACTGACACAGTCTACCTCCGTCCACTTGTAATCCCTAATATCTTCATAATACAGTTGAAAGTCTTCATTGAAAATCATTTGTACTAATGCATTCTCGTACCACTGATCATACATCCCTGTTTCCACCATATTACATATACATTTTTGTAACTTTAGTGCAGATTTTCTATCCAATTTTGTTACTCCTGCATACTCTCCAAAATACTGCTCTAAATCCTTACTCATAACTAACACTTTTTCTCCATTTACCTGAACATTATAGTCTCCTTCGCTTTTAATACTACTGTCAACACACACTTTAGGAATGTCAGTTCTTGCACATACGACGGTCTTAACCAAATCTTCCTCCATCACAATATCCCCATTAATAAGAATAACATTCTCCGCATCAAGATAATCCCTCGCAAACCATAACGATGCAATTGAATTGGTAACCTCATAAAATGGATTTTGAATGAATGTTACATCCTGTAATTCCGATCTGATTGTTTGACTCATAAATCCGATTACGACCACTATATTTGCCCTTTTGTCATACTTCTTGATTAAATTCACCATTCTCGTCAAAACAGTCGTATTCTTATCCAATTTATATAGAGACTTTGGATATTTTAAAGTAAGTGGATGTAGTCTTGAGCCTTTTCCGGCTACTAAAAATATATACGTCATAGCTGTCTCCTTTGTCTACCACAATAATAATCCAATACGCATCATATAGTCTGTTGCAGGAAACGGTATTTGAATGCCGTACTGTTCCGCACTTTTTACCACATTTATCCCTAATGCCTCCACCGGACTTCTGGACTGGTAAGGATTCGCGCATTTTTCTGCTGCACACCCATTTTTGCACAGTTTGCAAGAGCCTCCGATAAACGATAGCGCAGTTGCATTATTTTGTTGATATAACCACTTTTCACACAACAGTAGTGCTCTATGTAAATATATAGAAGAATCTTTTCTTACTGTGTTGTAATCTGCTCCTTCTAATAACATACGGACATAAATAAATGCGGCATTGTCATACTCGGAAAACATTTTTTTACAATCAATTGGAGGAATTTTGGGGGGACATCTCCAACTGGTATTATATTTTCCACAATAAAAGCAGTTCATTTTTACTCGTTCTTCAAAGACCAATCTGTCGGCAGATATTTTTTTCCCTTCAATTAACGGAAATGTTTTCTGCACATAGTGTAATAATTCATCCATATTTCTATCTCCCAAAAGCAGGTCGTTTTTCCGTTATTTATAGGAATACCCACCATTTATTTCCATTACAGACCCGTTAATATATGGCGTATCTATTATAGTCATGCACAAATTTGCAATTTCTTCAGGATAACCAAACCGGCCTAGCGCAATCTTACTTTCAATACGTTTTCTCTGATCTTTTGGCTTATCCTTTTGCCATGAGGTATTAACAAATCCCGGTGCAATCGCATTTACGGTAACACTTCTTTCTGCAAATACTTTTACCAGCTCCTTTGCCATTTGATGGATTGCTGCTTTTGAGACTGCGTACGCTAATGAACTCGCATGAGGATAAATTCCCAATACCGAACCTATGAAAATAATGTTCCCTCCGCATGCCACTAGAGCATCCAACTTCTGTATCATATAAAAAGGGACATTAAGATTTGTATTGATTACCTGCTCCCATGAATCTTTTGATATATCCTGGAATGACGACCGATCTGTCATTGCACAGTTTAATACAATGCAATCAACTTGATTTGTTATTTTCTCAACATCTGCCGCAAATGCCATTGCATTCTCATAATTTGAGAGTGTTTGCTTAATAATACAATATTGATTTTCATACGCTTTCATCTCGTCTTTAAACAAAATGGCAGAATTGTCATCCTTGCTGTAATTTATAATTACATAATAGCCTTTCCTTAATAGCCTCTCAGCAATAGCTTTGCCTATGCCCTTTGTACTTCCAGTGACTACAGCATATTTCATTGTTCCAAACTCCCTTTATTAACATTAAGTAATTCCTCTCAAAATTTAGATATATGTAAATATTTGACTATTTTATAAGTCAATTCCTGTATCGAAATTACCTCCATAGAATTGCTTTCACAAAGTTCCCGTTCGATTTCCATATAATTTTCCATTGTCATCACAACAATGATATCTACCACAGGAAGCTCCGATTTTATTTCAAACACTGGTATCCCTTCATACTGATGATTTTTTTCGGAATCAATCAAATATTGAACCTTGGTATTGGCTTCCTCAAATACATGAAGCAGTTGTGCTAAAAATAATCCTGTTCCCAAAACTGCTATATTCTTATACTTCATTTCGTCCAAAAATAAAGCTATTTTCTCCTTTTCTTCACACAGCCATAGCCATTTCTCATTCAATAAAGGGTAGTATGTACAGTTTATCAATTCAAGATATGGCTCAAAAATATCATCAATTAAAAAAATCTGTTCTGGCTTACATCCTCCCTCAATCAGGTTATTTTTGATTTCTTCAAAATAATCTTTTGTTGTAACCATTATCTTATCAAAGTCGTTTGGAGCAAATTCCCATATGCTTCTAATCTCAAACTGCTTACTATTGTATATTATCTTTCTTCCGTAAATATCAGAATTGCTATCCGAGAATCCCACTATCTCTATCTCGTTTGCAATAATACCCATGTCAAAATATTCACAGTATCCAAACAGGCTATAATATCTCTTACCAATTCCATATACAATAACATTCATAATTTTGTTCCTTTATCTAAAATTCCCATCCATCATAATTCTTTAAGACTGATGTTTTTGAATAACTGCCTCATAAAATTTTACCAGTTTTTTTACTGTCACCTCTGGATCAAGCCTCATAATCCGTTCCCTTGCCCTGCTGCCCATCTCATTTTTTTCATATGTGCTCATATTCACTGCTGCTTCCATCTTACAAAGCAATTCTCCCGAATCACCGATTTTACATAAGAATCCACTTTTTTGGTCCTCAATCAGCTGCTCAAAACTCGCTCCTCTCGTGCCAATTACTATTTTTGATAACGACATTGCTTCTATACAAGTATTCGGAAAATTATCAATAATAGATGGCAACACCACAAATTCTGAATTTTCAATGATAGGGTACAGTTTCTCATGCCCTAAGGATTTCATAACAATAGCTCTGTCCCTGTGTCTTCCTGCACCCTTCTTTATAATATCTACAGCAGATTTACCGTTTATGGGCAAAGCGTCTCCTACAAACACAAAATTGTAATCCAGATGTTTGTCCAAAAACTTCTCAAGAATCTCCGCAATAACAGTTATTCCTTTCACATAATACATTCTCCCAAAAAACAGCACATACTTTTTCCCTTTTAAGTTATCTTCATAAAAGGAATCATCATACGTTTGTACATCACGTAAAAAGGGCGTTTCTATCACATATGTACGTTTCCCAAAATCTTTTTGAAACGCTTCAGCTGTTACATTACTTGGGGCAAATACCGCATTACATTTTCTGCCTGCCAACAATTCCAGTAAAGAAGCCATGAAAATCGTATGCCGATCCATTGTGTCAAATGTTGGATTTGCTTTCTTTGTGTATGAGGACAGCCTCATCACTGCCGGAGTCCTGCCGTGATAAAGCAATGATATTGCATTCAAGGAGGTAAACTGTATCAAATCTATATTCTCTGATTTTACCAGCTTATACAGCCTTTTATTCAAATAATAGCTGCGGCATACCGATGCGAAAAATGCATTTATCCATGCCCTGTCAAAACGAATAACATTAGATTTAATACCATATATTTTTATTCCGTCTTCTACTCTAAAAGAATCCCTGTCACTACAATAAACAATAACAGGAGTATGTCCCATACTCTTTAAAGCATGGGAAACTCTATATAAATATATAGGAAAACCATCCTTCGGAATCCCTCTGTCAACATAACCATTTGCTGCAAATAAAATATTCATAAAAATCCAGTGCCTTTCATATACTCCGTTATATTACAGTTCATATAAAATATCTTCAAACGACAATATCCTTGCATCTGTTTTTCCCTCTAACATTTCTTCTATTTCATTGTAGAAGTACACTGCTGTTACCACAATTGCGTCTGTTTGTGGCAAAACATCATTCGGATCTAAAATGTCTATATCTGCATAAATACTTGCAGCATTTTTGTCAATGGCATAACTTACTTCAATATCTGATTCCTTTAATTCCTCATATAAACGCTGTCCCACAAAACTCATTCCATAAATAGCTACAGATTTTATGTTATGATTATGAAAATACTCAATGACAGACTTTTTCTCCTGCTTTGTTTTAACCCACTGGTCATATAATTCCATAATAGCCAAATGTTTGTTTGCTAATTGCTGGTAATCGGTTTTTCCCAGTCCTTTTTCAATGATAATACTTCCTCCTATAGTTCCCACTACTGCTCCTGCCAGTGCTGATAGTACCCCAATTGTTCCCTTTTTCATTTTATTTTTCTCCCTTCCATAAATCTTCTAGCAATTGCTCTTGAGGAGATTTATCTACCGCAAAAAAATTAAGCGGCATACTAAATCCCATTTTTTTCCGATACAATATCTTTGATCCGATTTCTCTTTCGTATGCTTTTTTCAGCAACCCTTTTTGTTCTCCCTTTGGTAATCTGTCCTCCTCTGATATTGAAAAGGAAAATTCAATCAACTCTTTAGATAGAAATGGCACTCTGGTTTCCAATGAAACTGCCATGCTTACTCTGTCTACTTTTGTTAAAATGTCTCCCGGCAAATATGTTTTTATGTCCAAATACTGTACTCTTGTCATGGGTGGCAAATCTTTAATATAGTGCTTTCTCAACGCCCAAAACATATCATAATCTTTGTCAATTCCTAATCGCCTTCTTAGTTCTTTGTCATTCAATTTAGGCAGCCAACAGTTTGAACGAAGCAAAAATGTTAAATCATCAAGCCAATGATAATCAACCTTATTTTTCATCCATTTACTATATATCCAAGATATCAGCAGATTATCAGGTGTTCTCTCTTTTTCCTTCTGCCATATCGCCTTTTGCCTTGGATATCCGCCAAAGACCTCGTCCCCACCATCACCCGTGAGAACTACTGTCACCTTATGCCTGGCCATATCTGATACAAGATACGTCGGATATGCCGAAGTATCCGCAAACGGCTCATCATACCAGACTTTTATTTTTTCATAGCAGTTTCGAAAAATACCATGATTAAATATTTTGGAATTCATATTAATCGAATACTGTTCTGATAATTCATGCGCATATTTGAGTTCATTATAATTAGTCTGGTCAAACCCCATCGAAAAAGATTCCAATTGTGGATTCATTTGATGCCCTTCATAAGTTATAATACTGGAGTCTACTCCGCCGCTTAGGAAAGTTCCCACTGGTACATCCGCAATCATCTGGCTTCGTACAGATTCTTTAATCAAGTATCTTAACTCTTCAATTAAATCTTCCTGTCTTCGCTGCGAAGCCTGATTCGTATTGATATTCAATTTCCAGTAGGATGCATCCTTGACAATACGCCTGGATTTTATATCAAATATCATACGGTGACCAGGTAACAGCTTATAAACATTTTTATAATATGTCTTTGGATCTGGTATATACAAGTAGTTCAGATAATCATAAACTGCAGTATTATCAATTTCAAAAGATACTGTATTACACATATTGACAATACCTTTCAGTTCAGATGCAAAGCCAAAATTTATACCATCATAATAGTAATATAACGGTTTAATACCAACTCTGTCACGAAATAGCTTTACTGCTCCTTCTCTCCTGTCATATATTGCCATTCCAAACATACCATCTACCTTTGTAATAAACTTTTCACCCCATTGTAAATAGGCATTTAATATTACTTCAGTATCAGATGTTGAACGAAATTTATATCCTTTTTTTATTAACTGTTCCCTTAGTTTCTGATAGCCATATATCTCACCATTGAAAACAATTCCCACCTGATAATCATAAGAAAACATAGGCTGCATTGCATTCTGGGATAAATCCATAACTGCCAGCCGGGAAAAAGCTAAAGTGAAATCACTTAGATGCTCAATTCCTGTACCATCTGGTCCCCTGTGATGCATACATTCTATTCCTTTTTCGTAATCCCATTTTCTATTGTTCCCACCCAAAATTCCACACATATATTTTATTTCCTACAATTCTATACTCTCCTAGTGCAACATCTGCAGCATTGTTGTCAGTCATCACATCCACCGCTACACCTTCTTCCTCCGCCTTGCATATTAAGCAATCATTCTGTGCCAATATAGCAGAAGCTTAATTTTTGTTGTACACTTTATTGTTATATTTCGTATACAATATCCTCAATAGATATAATTGGGCAATTAACCTTTTCTGCTAATTTTTCTTCTATTTCATCAAAATAATAAACTGGCGTAACAATAATGGCATCTACTTCTTCCAAATTATCCTCCATTGTTATAACTTCACAATCCGCATATATACTTTCAGCATTTTTGTCAATCGCATATTTGATTTCAACTGAACTATTTGCCAGTTCTTTGCATAAAGTCTGTCCAACAAAATTCATTCCATATACAGCAATATTTTTGTATCCGTTTTCCTCAAAATAACCTGCCAGTGCTTTTCCATCCTGCTTAACCTGTACCCATTGATTCATTAACTTATAAAGTGCCAAATGCTTATTTGAAAGCTCTGATTGTTTGCTTATCTGTTTTCTCAACACCATCCCTACTGCGCCAGCTCCAGCAGTTATTCCCACAATTCCTGATAATACACTAACGATTCCTTTTTTCATCTTATATTACCCCTTTCAAAACTAAAATGTTTCTGCATTTAAGAGTATTTTTACAACTTTTGATTTTTTAACATGCAAATTATGCATGAACGTAATTCTGAAAAATAAATTTTTTTCATTAATCTTGCTTGAGTCAATATTTGTATAAAGTAAATAACCATAATAACCGTGTCCACCAACCCACCCTGAAAAGCTGACACAGAATACTGAGATAAACAATAATTCAAAAGCCTTTTATTTACATGAATATTATTGCTTGTTAACATATATTTATGTACTTCATCATTGCACCTTATTCTTTCTGAATTGCATTCTCTACGGTTTGTGCATGTCAATCCACTTTGTACAATTCTATAATACACAAAGTATTCATCCATAACGACAATATTTGTATATGTCAGCAACATACACCAAAACATATAATCTTCTACCCCATGATAATCATTTTTATATTTAATATTGTATTTTCTCACGATATCTAATCGATACATCGAAGCACTATTTACAATAACATTTGTAAAGAACATGTGGGCTTTTACTTCATTTGCATTATATGCTACCTTTTTTTGCTTACTAAGTTTTCTACCTTTTTCATCAATCATATACAGGCATCCGCTAATAGCGCCTATTGATTTATGTTTGTCTAAATACTGAACTTCTTTTTCTAACCGAATAGGTGTAGCCATATCATCAGAATCCATTGTGGCTAAATATTTTCCTCTTGCTTCCTTTATTCCTCTATTCCGAGTATATGCAACACCCCTATTGACTTTATTATACATAATGCGTATTCTATTGTCTTTTTTTGCATAACATTCCAATATATCCCTACTGCTATCTGTAGACCCATCATCTATAATCAATATTTCAAAATCCTGATAAGTTTGACCCAATATGCTATCAATCGTTTCTGAAATAAATCTTTCTGCGTTATAACAAGGAATGAATACTGTTACAGTTGGTTGGTTCATTCCCTATTCCTCCCCTCTCATATTAGCTCCTTATTTTTGTTCATAATAAAACAAACATCATAAGCACAGAATTGTGTGTGAAATTTTCGTTTTACACTATTCCCTTAAAATAATTAATAGTTCTCTTTATCCCTTGTTCCAAAGATACAGATGGTTTCCATCCCAATTCTTTTTCTGCAAGCTCAATAACCGGTTTTCTTTGAGTCGGGTCATCTTGTGGTAATGGTGCAAATACTAACTTAGATTTACTATCCGTTAACTTAATAATACAATTTGCCAAATCTATCATTGTAAGCTCTATAGGATTTCCCATATTGCATGGTCCCGTAAATTCATTTCTCGAATTCATCATTCTAACCATGCCTTCAATTAAATCATCTACAAAGCAGAAACTCCTCGTCTGCATGCCATTTCCGTAAATTGTTATATCTTCACCCTTTAATGCCTGTACAATAAAGTTGCTAACCACACGTCCATCATTTACACTCATTTTGGGTCCATATGTATTAAATATTCTTATTACCTTTATCTCCACATTGTGCATGCGGTGGTAATCAAACATCAAAGTCTCTGCCATTCTCTTCCCTTCGTCATAGCAGGCCCTTACACCTATTGGATTGACGCATCCTCTATATGTTTCAGGCTGTGGATGCATTTCCGGATCCCCATATACTTCCGATGTCGAAGCCTGTAAAATTCTTGCACCCACTCTCTTTGACAGCCCCAGCATATTCAATGTACCTATAATGCTGGTTTTTGCAGTTTTAATCGGATTATATTGATATTGAACCGGACTTGCCGGACATGCCAGATTATATATCTGGTCAACTTCAACGTACAATGGTTCTGTAATGTCATGGCGGATAAATTCAAAATACGGATTATTAATCAGATGCCGAATATTGTTCTTCCTTCCTGTAAATAAATTATCGACACATATGACATCGTTTCCCTCCCGTATAAGCCGGTCACACAAGTGCGATCCAATAAATCCGGCTCCTCCTGTTACTAACACTCTGTTCATTTCAATCATGCCCTTTCTTTTCTGCTATAAACTCTGATATATCTGGAACCCTATATTACCTGCACACATAGTCTCGCTTTCTACATTTTCATTCTTTTTTAATCTGTCAAATAGATCGTTTAATTCATAAAATAAGTTGTTTTCCACTATATAATTTTCACCTTTCGCTTTTGCTGTGAGAAGCTCAAGCCCATGAAATTTCATATCAATTTTTTTGATTGACCAGTCCGTTGTATTTACTATTAATACAGCATTTTGTCCTTCAAGAGGAATAATCATATCATTTTTTATCTGTTTTATTCGCTCAACAAAATACCCGCCTGCCCCTCTATTCTCAATATCTAAATTGATTTTACGAACTTCACCTGCATCATCAAAAAACCTCAGGAAATTATCCTTTCCTTGTACAACAACTATTCCACCGCTAATTTTGAACACCCATAGTGGTCCGCCGTCATCTCCTGCTTTATGTCCTTTGAATCCTAAATCATAAGTTTTTAAAATTTTATTCTCTGCTTCATCCCATATTACTAATTCAGAATCAGCCCTGTCAGCCACAGCAAATTTATCTCTATATCGGGCAATTCCTGCATACGATTTTGTTTTATGGCTTACCTCGCAAAAATTCAGTTCATCGCTTTCCATATTATATTGAATTGATACATTTGCTGCGAATAAATACAAAATATTGTTATAAACCTCGTAGTTCCATGATGAAATTCCCACGTATTGATTCGTTTTTATAAAATCTGGATATCTTTTAAGCAATTCTTCTTCCCATTTCGTCACGATTATTTCATATGTTATCTTATTTATTTTTAATATTGCAGGATATTCCGCTGGAACCAGAATAAACCAGTTGCCATAATCTTGTATCCCACAGAATTTAACAAATTTTCTTCCATGCCCCTCTAATCTTGGAATATCAACATATTCACAGGCATTTAACTTCAAATCATATATCAATATGTCATTCGCAGCATATGGAGCAAACCAAATTTTATCATTATCTATGTGCAAATCTTTATGCAATGAGCCTTGAACCAAACAATATTTATCTGGTATCTTAATGCACTCAACTTCTCCCGTGATAATATCCATATGAAAGATTGCATTTATCAATTGGTTATTAAAATATAGTGAATTACCCCCTGCATCAAATCCGTATATATTCAGTATTCTTTTACCCATATGTAACACTCCCATTACGTACCTATTTGAATAGCCGTTCCACTGTGTCCTTTGATGCCAAAACATGATATCTGTCGTTGTCAAGATTTAATTTCTCTATGTTGCAATTTAAATACTTATGTATCGCGCTCTTTAATTCCTCTATACTATACACGACATCATACCTTACTCCCTCCCATTCCTTCGGCATATAATTTATGCTTAATTCACCTGGAAAATTGAGAAAAATAATAGGCTTTCCATATAGTGCCGTTTCATATCCGGCTGTTGACTGTGTAGAAATAACAAAATCAGATTCGGTCACAGCCTCATTGAAGCTCCCACCTATATATTTATATCTGCATTTTAACTCCTGAACGCCATATTGTTTTAATGTCATCCCAGCGTTGCATGGATGGTTTTTAATAATGACCGACAGAGAACTCTCATTAAAATAGTGTTCCATCTTCTTTATCCACTTTAAAATATTTGCTGATGCCGTTTTGTCATATGCAAGTGCAATTAGTACATTTTTTCCATCGTTTTTCTCTCTATTTACGCATTGATAATCCCCCTGCATTCGCAATGCAGGAACTATCGCAACTTTTGTATCTGAAATGAATTGTTTTGGAATCTGTTTGAAACATTCTGCCATCACAGTCATTTCCTGGGGAGCTGCTTTATGATTCATCTGCATCCTGTTAGGCGCCACATTTATATTTTTAGAGTCAATCGGATATCCTACATATCCTATGCTTTTTCCTTTTGGATATGCTCTACGATACCCTAGAAACAATCCGTTTGAACTAGGCTGTCCTTCATACCAGCCAATAAGTTTCTCTATCTTTATGCCTTGATTTTTCATGCGTTTAACTGTCCAAAATTTCAACATGCCTTCAACTGCATTGCTTGAAACACTACCATTGAGCAAATCCTTGTTTATTATTGGCGTTACATTAATGTTATCAATATACTTTTTAGGCATGCAGAAAGCAATGCAAAAAAAAGGATAAAGAAACAGCTTATAATAATCCTGTATTTTGATAAACTGCTCTTTAAATATGTATCTGTATCTGCTGCCCCTGACTATCTTTTTTATTAATGCCTCTGTTGAAGTTCTCTTGTTCACGAAAATCTGCGGCATAAAATACAACTTCCTGTCTGTATAATCAATTATGTTTTTAAAATACTGCTCCTCATACCCCTCAGAGCCAACCTCCGAAGCCTTTATATATGTGTCAATTAAAATAATACTCTCATTCTCGCTTATAGTATTTATTTCATTTCTATCCAAAACTTTGTGAAACTCTCTATGCTGCTCCATTTTCTTATTAACGTATTGTATATATGTTACAAACTGTTCCATTATTGCTGAGTTTCCGCTATTATTCTTATATTTTACAAAAATATTTCTAACAGATGGCTTGAAATAATTCTTTATTGTCTCTGCAATTTCCTTTGACGGACAATACACTACCCGAATTTTACAGTCTGCTTTAATCCGCTCAATACCTAATATTGCTATACAAATATTTTTAAGAGAATCAGACAAAAACCAGTATTTGCTGGCTAACGGTGTAGCCCACCAGTATATTGTATTTTTCCCTTTGCTTAATTCATCAAGCATCTCTACATATTCATTCCTATATTTCACATACAGTATATTTAGGCGTTTTGTATTTTCTTCTGACATGCTGCATAAATCTAAAATATTCTCTCTGGCCATTTTGCTCTCTCCATCTTCCCGGATTCCTGTCACTTCAAATATCTTTAAACAATACAACTCTTGCCGGAGCACCATCCGCGCCTGCAATGTTAACAGGAAAGCAATACAGTTGATAAATTCCTTCCTCCACATGTGTCAAATCCAGCATTTCCACAATCGGAATTTCTTTAGACAACAAAATATTATGTATACTTTTTCCTGCAATACGTTTTGCCCGGGGCCTTTCAATCGTCATATAATCTATACATACCATCCTGGCTTCCTTTGATGCCAGATATTCTGCTGCTTCATAATTTAATGTAACATAATCTTTTAATATCACATCCCCATGAAATGTTTTTGAATTATCTGTTTTCAATATGATAATATCACCTGAATCAATATCATAACGGGATAACAGTTTTTCAGTTATTTCTTCATTCCCCTGAAGGTCCAATACCTTGGCAGTGCCACTCATATCCTCTAATGGAATTTGATCAATTGTCTTTCCACCGGATATAAAATGGCTGGGAGCATCAATATGTGTGCCTGTATGAGAACCAATGGTAATTAATGACACGTTAACAGAATCTCCCTTTTCCAGGTCCTGAACCCGTTGAATGGAAAACTTAGGATTATTCGGATAGACTGCCATAAAGTCAGTGTATGGATAACTAACATCTATCAACATTTTTTTCCATCTCCTGTATACACTCAATAATTCCCTGCCCTAAATCATGATAACAGTTGCTTACCAGCTTGTAATTCGCATGAGGCTTATATGTGTATGGTGTAACACTATAATGCAGTTCTGATGTCTCTCCATCGTAAATTACTTCAAGCTTTTTATTCAGGATTTCACTGAGTAACGCCATAACCTGTTTTCTGGTATATGTTTCCTGGCCTGTTAACTGTAAATGCTGGTTTATATATTTTGTGTCTAATATTTCAACACTTAATTTCGCCGCATCTAACACATGTATATACTCTCTTGTGTCTTCCTCTGTTCCAAAACAATGAATTTTTTCTCCACTCATGGCCTTTTCTATCATTCTTTTCATGCCGTTCCCTTTATCTGCCCTTGGTCCATACAGCGATCCATACCGCAGAATGGTGTATTCCAACCCATACTTTCTTTCATACTCTTCTATATAAAGTTCCGCCGACTGTTTACTGCAACGGTAAAAACCGCCCTTCTCGCTGTTTGCATAGAACGAACTTGCATAGATAAATCGTCTTACCTGATGCTCCACACAGGCATCTAAAATATTGCATGTACCTGCCACGTTGAGCAGAACTGTATCTACAGGTTTTGTGGACGCGCTGTCTAAATCTGCTATTCCTGCATAGTTATAAACATAATCGCAGCCTTCTATCACACTAAAAACCTGCTGCCTGTCCAGAATATCCCCAGTCATCATAAACTGCCCATTTTGCAGATACTTAGACTGGAGCTTATCAAAAATAATAACCTCGTATCCCTGCTTTACCAGTTCATCGGCCACATGGCTGCCCAAAAAGCCAGAACCGCCAAACACAACTGCCTTCATTTACATTCCCTCTATTATTTTTTCGATCTGCAGCAGATTATCTACTTTATATTTAACATCTTTAAACGATTCTGTGTTATCTTTTGTATTCCTTCCGATAAACCGAAGCCCTGTATTCCTTGCCGCATTCCTATCTGTTGACGCATCGCCTACAAAGACCATTTGTTCTTTTTGGTATCCATATGTACGGCAAATCTCTTCTACAATCTCTTCTTTCTTCATCGGCGTACCATAAATCTGCTTAAAATATGGAAACAGTTTTCTTCCTTCCACTATCTGCCTGAGTTCTTCCTCCGGCGTCCCCGATGCCACATACAATTCATATGTCTTATAATTTCTTTCCAAAAATTCCTTTGCACCAGGCACAAATGGACATTCCATAATGCGGGAAAAGGCAATCTCCGAAAATTTATCCGCCAGTTCCTGTTCTGTTTCCTGCGAATACGACTGTTTTAAAATCTCTTCTATAAAATACCGGAATTTAACATGCCTTGAAATCCCCATATGTGTCATATGGTACGCAACAAAGGCATCTGCCTGCGGTTTGGGATAGTCTTTCACCACATCTGCGAATGTTTCCGTCTTAATCTGGGCCGATTCCAAAATAACACCATCAAAATCAAATACAATAGCTTTAATCATACTTTATCCCCAACCCTTCAAAAAGATTCTGAACCGCTTCCATCTCCATAACTGCCCGTCCTTCCTTTGCACTGGAAGAAATATGCGGCGTCAAAATAACATTGTCCAGTTCACATAATTTTCCCTGATAGGGTTCTTCATTGTATACATCAAGTGCCGCTCCCTGTATCCGCTTTGTATTCAATGCATCATATAATGCATCTTCATCAATAAATCTGCCTCTGGATGTATTTACAAGGAATGATGTATCTTTCATTTTCTGAATATCCTCTGCCCCAATAAGATAAGTCCCTTCCTCACAATCGGAAGCATGTATTGTTATAATATCCGCCCAGGAAAGAAGTTCCTGCTTCTCCATATATGTGAAATCATTCTTCATATCCTGTATATCCGTGTAAGCTATTTCAACCCCAAATACACGGAGAAGTTCTGCGACCCTGCGTCCTATTCTGCCCAGTCCAATAATACCAATATGTTTCCCCTCCAGCATAAGTCCTGTCATTTTATTCCAGGTTCCTGCTTTTAAATCACGATTCATATTGGATACATTTTTTAGTAAATCCAGCATAATTGTAACGGTCAGTTCCGCTACAGAAGCTACCGATGCGTTTGGTGTGTTATATAACTTAATACCTGATTCTCTGCATGCCTGCTGATCTATGTTGTCCATGCCAACACCACATCTTGAAATAACTTTGATGTTTGGTCGTTGCACTAAAGCTTCTCTTGTTATATTCTCCACGCCTGCTATGACTGCATCAGCATCAGCCGTCAAATCAATAAATTCTTCCGTTGTCAGCTTTCTTCCATAAGGATTTAAAGTGACCTCACACTTTTCCCTGCAAAGCTCTAATGGTCTTTTGTCTGCTTTTCCAAAGGAACTAGTCGTTATTAATACTCTCATTTAACTCCCCCCAAATTCAAATGTTATCAGCTGCCTATAAAAAATCTCCTCCGTCCACAGTTATAACCTGTCCTGTAATAAATCCGGCCCCTTCGGAAAGCATATACATAACACAGCTTGCTATTTCTTTCTTATTTCCTCCCCGTTTTAAAGGAATCATTGCTATTCTCTGCGCTACATCCTCTTCTGAAAGCTTCTTTCGTTCCCGGTTAAACTTCGTATCAAAGAAACCTGGTGCTATTGCATTTACCAATATTCCGTCCAACGCTGAATCCCTCGCAAGCCTTTTTACTGCACATTCAAGTGCTGCCTTTGCCATACCATAACCTATCGTTGTACTTCCGCCGCCTCTTTTAACGGATGCGGTACTAATAAACAGTATCCTCCCGGCATTTGTTCCTTTCATAAAATGATATGCATATTTCGCCAACATGAATGGATAAACAGCATTAGACAAATATTCATTTACCAACTGTTCTGAGGTTATCTCTGACCAGTGACACGTACATGATATATTACCTATAAAAATCACTATCCCATTAATACCATCTGCCCATTCCACATACTCTTCCAAAATACTTTTGCAGTCAGCTTCACTGGTAATTGTGTTTTGTATCAGTTTCACATTTTTTTTATCTTCATACTGCTCTACTGCTTTTTTATTAGAAGAATAATGTATCCCGACTCTGCATCCGCTTTCAACAAGGATTGGTAATACTTCCGACGCAAGCTCACTACTTGCCCCGACAACCAGCACTTTGTCCATGTAATTTCCTCCTAAACAAATTCCTTTTCCATCTGCGCTGTTCGCCATGGACAGCCATTACAATCACTGATTTCATGAGACCTTCCCTTCCTGTGCTGTTCCCGTATCCTCATCATTTTTTCATCATGCCAGCAGTCATATATAGACCGCTCATTAATATTTCCAAGACATAATCCCCGCAAGTCATCATTGTTACAGCCAAATATTGTTCCGTCCCATTCAATCGTCATCCTTTGCCAAAGCTGCGGACATGCCCAATTTCCCCGAAGTTCTGTATTTCGAATAGATTCATCTTTAAAATCAATTGCTGCTACTTCATCAGCCAGACTGCTCCATTGCTCGACATACTTTTCTAAATCTGTACCTTCCAGTTTTACTGTTTGAATCCGGATTTTTGGATATGTTGTTTTATATTCTTCTCTTAATCTCCGCAATATTTTTATATTATTTATAACTGTATCCAGCTTTGCACCAATTCTTACTGCCTCATATTCTTCTGCATTTGTTCCATCAATTGATACCGATATTCTGTCAAGATGTGCCAATATTAATTCCCTGCTGATATCTTCTGTAAGCAGCATTCCATTCGTATTAAAGTAAACATCAAGCACCCCGCGTTCTTTTGCATATTTCACCATTTGGGGCAAATCCTTATTAATAAGAGGCTCGCCTCTATAGCTTAGCTTCAACCCCCACAGCCGTCTGTTGGATTCCGGCGAAAACTGATCCATAACCTTTTTAAAAGTATCAAATGTGAGATTTCCAAGCTGATGCTTTTGCAAAAGAGGCAGTTTATCACAAAAAGTGCAGCGCAAATTGCACAAGCTTGATGCTTCTATATCCAAATGAAGCGGTACTTCACGTAAATGAAACCGTCTGGGATACTGTAACCATGCTTCACGATATTCCAAATACTCCTTTGAGGCATTCTCCGGCTGGTTGCTTCCCCTCAAGGACTCAAAATTTGAATTCGGTTTAACTGTTATTTGTTCCATCGTTTTCCCCTATTTTGCATACGGCAGGCTGTCTTCTGTAAAGCCATGCATCTTTAACCATGTTTCCGCCAGAGGCATCTGCCATTCATAATCGACATCGACCCCGCCCCACTGCCTAATCGGATAAATCTTCTGTCCCATCCAACGCTGCGGCAGAATCCCATAGCTTAAATCATCCAAACACCTTGGCCTAACCACCGACAAACAAACATCAGCAAAATATGTATCGCCCTGATCATCCCTGTCACAGCTAATCTTCATGTCTTCCGGGTAACATTCAAACGGAATAAATGGGTGCAGCAGTCCGTCATTTCCTATTTTTCTTGCACGTACTGTGGAGTACATATTATACTTTGATACAGTGACGGCAGAATCATATTCCGGATTTTCCCTCAATATGTGAATCCCTTCATCTATCTGTTCCGGCAAAACACATGGGGCATTGCAATGCAGCAGTACCATAAATTCAATATCTTTTCCAAGTTCATTCTTAATATGCTGATATCCATGCACAAAAGCATCCTCGCCATGCGCTTCCTTTGTACATAGATAATCCGGACGCTTAATAATATTTACACCATGTTTTTCCCCTATTTTCATAATATCCGGCGAATCAGTTGATATATATACCTCATTTACTTCTGCTGCATGTATTGCAGCCAGTAATGGATACTCCATAAATGCCCGTCCCATCACTGGATATGTATTTTTCCCCGGAAATCCGACACTTCCCTGCCGGCCAATTAATAATGCTGCTATCATAACACTTCTCCTTATATAATTATTCTTCCCAATCCTTATACCGGTTGGATACTGACATATCACGTTTCATAACCATCCCCAGGAATCCTTCAAAGTCATGCTTCTTCCATATCTTTCTGCATACATGTGATACGACTGGTATATTGGTTGGATACTGAAAATATATTTCAGACCACAATACTTTCCAGCCTGAATGCATGCAAAGCTTTTTCCAGTCCTCCGGCGATAGTTCAAAAATATGCTCCTGTTCTGCTGTAATTGGCAGCCGGCTTTTATCGCTACTACGATGCAGTCCCACTCGGCTTTGTGCCAGATAAGGTACTGTTACAATCATATACTTTCCTTTATTCGCTTTTGCAAGTTTATGCAAAAATAATGCCGGATTATGTAAGTGCTCCATCATCTCATAGCTTAAATAAAAATCAATATCATATTCCGGAGTATACTCTTCTGCCCGGCACAATATTGCTCTGCCACCTGCCGCATTGATTTTATTAACAGCATCTTCGTCAAGGTTTATACTCAAACCATCTATCTTTATATCTTTTCCCATAAGATAATTCAAATACTTTAAATGATTTCCAGCAGAATCGCCTATATCAACTACTTTACATTCCTTTATACCCCCCGTATTTAAAAATTTTCGTATTGCCTTAGCACTAAACAATGCCTGAAAACAGTGCTGGTTTCTAAGCTTTAATTCATACAGCTTGGTTACTCTCACTCTTTGCGTGTATTGCTGCGATAAATCTTTATTAATTTTAGTAAATGCTTTTTTATATTTAGCAAATCCATACTGCTGTTCAACTCTTTTTAAACACCAGAATTTCACTTCATCGACCATTTAAGCCTATCTCCCTTATCTTTTCCTCAACAACCTCAGCAAAAAGTTTTTCCGGCGTCCCCGGTTTTTTTATATATTCGCTTATATATTTTTGTGCTGTCTGTTCATCAATTTTATGAACATATTCCCATGGTGACTCTGCCATTTTTGGTATGTCCATGTTACATGGTGTAATTCCAAAATATTTGTAATTGGGAATGCAACATTGCCTCCAATAGTCTGTCTTCTTAAAATCATTATCTATTAAAGCCAAAATATCTTTTTTAAACAGTAATGCAAACGAAACGGATGTTGACCACTGCATAATCACAAACCTAGCATTTGCAACAAGTTCTGATGTTTTGTTAAAAATTATTTTTCTGTTACACAATGACCTGCTTGTATATTTGGTATGTGGATGGCCTGCCACAATTACAGGCAGATGATAATACCTTTCCAGCTTATCAAAGACAGACTCCAACTTATCCCATATATTAGCGTTTTTATCCCACGGATCATAATAATTAGTTAGAACCTTATCCTGATCCAAATTGCCCCATCCCGAATCAATGTATACAATGTATTTTTCATTTATTTCATTTTTTTCCCTTGTTTCCATATATCTGTCATAATCAAATGAATGTATATAGATTTTCCTGTCACTTGGAACGTAACTAAGCCACCTATTTTTTATTTCCCTACCTAAAAAAACATATTGAGGCAAGTTCTTTCGAAAATTTTTCAAAGCACTTTGCAATACTCTTTTTTTATATTCCTGGTGTAACCAGCTAGTAAAAAGATGAATTACTTTTACCTTATTTTTTGAAACTTTCGTCTTTGAGTAATCTATTATTATATTCCCTGTTCCTTCATAAATAATATATTTGCACTTATATTTTTCCATTGCCTTCACATATATTGCATTTGAGCAACCAGCAAATACATAAACCCCGTTCTTATTTTTCCTGACTTTTTGTTCAAACTCCAATAAGAACAATTCAAACATATTCTTTCCTTTATACATACCTGCACTCATTTGCAGCCTATGCTTGCGTACCATACCATTTCTTACAATCCAAATTTCTACATCATATCCTTTTCTTTCTAAATATTCCAATCCAAAACGATGATAATCTCGCCTCATAAAAGAATAAGGATATATAAATATTATTTTTTTCATACATTTATACTTTCTATGGTTTGAATTATTACAACGATGTACATTTTTGTCTTAATTCATGATCTATACTTTAATTATTCCTACACTGATTGAATCTCCTATCGGAAACAAATATACATTCTCTTCCTTTATAAATTCACTTACAGCTCTTCCGACGCCTTTATATGCCTCTGAAAAATAATCATGTACTAAAATTACACCACCTTTTTCCATTCTGCTCCAAAAAAATTTTAACCCCTCTAAGGTAGGCTTATATAAATCCATATCCAAATTGACAAAACAAAATGTGTCATTAATTCCCTCTGCAGTTTCTGGAAAATACCCCTCTTTGATGATACAATTTTGGACATGCTTCATTTTCCCTAGAACCATATCTTTTGATGTCATATTCAAATGCCCCGTTTTTTCATTTGAAAAGTCATTGTTCTGTTCGTATGTAATATCTCTACTGTCAAAACCTTCAAAAGTATCAAATAAATATAACTTTCTATCAGCAAACTTCTCATTAATGACTTTTGCAAATTCTCCTTGAAAAACACCTGCTTCAGCTACCGCACCTTTGATTTCATTTTTATACACAATTTGGGCAAAATCAGATAGAAATTGCTCTCTTGCCTTAACCTGCAGCTCCATATAGCTTATATCAATATTAGATTTTTCTATTCCCATATCGATTAACTGTTGTTGAATAATATACATACCGGTTATTGAAGCAATAACAATTTTATCCCATTGTTTCGATACAATTTCATTTGGCGGAATGATAGGCAAATCATTAATATACCCCCCATTTTTATTCTTATCATTATCAGTAAATGCAACTATTTCATATCTTTCTTTGATCAGACTGTATAATCGTTCTGAACCTTCTGATGCACCAAATACAATTGCCTTATCCATGTAAATTTCCCTCTTTCATATTGACTAATAACCTTTGTTTTCTGTATTATATTTATTTCTATATATTGTACTACGTCTGCAATATCCTACCCAGCCACTATTTTTTAATAAATTCCATCCACCTTATAGGATCTCTCATCTGTCCTTTTCAAACAATCTGCTATCGAACATCGCCTCAGATTGCAGATTATCTTTTGTATGAAATTCTTTTCCAGTTTACAGCCTTGCTAAAGTATCCCTCTTAGCTGAGATCTTTCATCCCTACGTACCACAAGGTATCAGCATTTCCAAGTTTCACAAGCTCTGATTCGTAAACTTTATTCATATTCGTTTCATTAAATTCCACCCATTTCATATGTCCTCCCGGCTTGCCTTCTGACAGCCAATATAAATGGTTCGCCAGAGAATATCTTTGAATCTGTGTATTCTGTTTTGTTTGAAATCCATTTTCAGTTAGCAATCTTGCTAAAGTTTCTGAAGTATACAAAAAAACATGCTCACTCCAATATGTAAAGTCTTCAAAAGCTGCACAATTGTACTTTACAATCAATGCATCATCCGCATTTGCTGTTTCACACACTAAGGTACCTCCAGGATTCAAAGCATTATATATTTTCTCTAATATCGTACACGGACTATTTAAATGCTCAATTACCATAAACATACACACCACATCAAATTTTTCATCTGTTTCACTTAAATCCTTAAATACTTTGATGCCTTCATTCCTGATTTTTTCTCTGGCCTCATGCATCAATTCAATCCCTGTTACACTTGCAGCAACGCTTTTTATTCTCTTAAGAAAGCCACCGTTTCCACATCCAAACTCTAAAATCTTTTTTCCTGAACATAATTCTTTTAAGGCACTGTACCTTCTGTCATCATCTCGTTCCGTTTCCTGTACCCATAATTCCCAAGACATATCTGATGTGATATCCATAACCGCCGCATAAGTGTTCTTTAACATACCCCCCCCCGTATAGTTTTCTTCTGTATTATACTTGCGGCAGTCCAACTGAACCATTCCACAGTTTTGGCATTTCATCACATTAATGTGTGGTACATCACGTGTCCCTTTATGAATACATACAAACTCTCCACTATTGCAAATCAAACATTTCATATCCTTATCTACCAACATATCCTTCCTCCGTCACCTGCTGTTAACCCTGTTTTTTACTAATCAATCAAAAAAGCCTGACAGAAAACAATCCCTTGCTTTACATCAGACCTTTTATACTACAATATCGTTTTTCCTGTAAGCCTTATACAACAGCCTCCACAATCACCTTTTCTCCAAGTCGAATCTCATTTACGCCGATTCTCTTATTCTTGTTAAAATTAAAGCTTAACATATATCCTTTCTCTTGATGGTAATAATCTAAATAGCCCCTAAGCTGCTCCTCGCCTCTTTCGTTATATTCATTCCCATGCCATATTTTCAATTCAACAATAAATTGCTCGCCGAGATAATCCACAATGACATCCGTGCGCCTTGCATCCCTTGTCTGCGCCTCGATATAATAATTTCCTACGCCATTGATAATCGGTTTTAGATACAATAGAAAAAATTTGCGTCCATAATCTTCAATAAATTTCTCATCGTTGTCTCCATAAATTTCCGTGAAGTAATCAACAAATTTTTTTAATGTCATGTCCATGTCAAGATGTCCATCATGTACGAAATAACTCTTGTCACGCTGTGCCATCTTTCCCATCGTACTTGACAGCTCTTCCTCCGAAAGAAAATAGTTATACAGACGCATTTCAAATATTCGGTTTGCTATCCGCACCCTGCCTTCACCATTTATAGCATATCCAAACATGCAGGCAAGGCTTATTTCTTTTGTATCAGGGCTGTACGAAAACGCACTTCCCTGAAAAAGAATTGCCTGAAACATTTTCTTCATTTCAGAATATTCATTGAGATGCCTTATCATGCTTTCAAAGAGCGGTGCACTGTCTGTCAGAATCGTTTTTACTGCTTTTTCTATACCTTCATGCGACCATGCCTTATCAGGATTATTAAAACCAGCATCACCAAGAATTTTTTCATCAATGCGTTTGCAGATTAACGATACCAAAACTGGATAGCCTGATGTATAGTCATAAATTTCCTCTGCCACTGCTTGTATGTTCATTCCTGTATGATGATCCGTTTCGTATTCTGCAAGCATACCTGCAATCTGATCTGCCGAAAAACTCATCACAATGTCAAAATCCGCAGCAATATTCCAAGGACTGTTATATTGGTGCTCTGATTCTGAGCGCAGTTTTAACTTCAGATTTTTGATATCATATACTCCGGCAAGAATTACAGAATGGAAGGTTGGTGTTTTATCTCTCTTTAAATAATACCCTCTAAGCTGTGCTAAAAAATCGACAAACACCTGGTTATTGCTTGCACTGTCAACTTCATCTATCATCAGGACAATCGGTTTCGACGCTTTCGAGCACATTCTGCTTAAACAGATAAATAACTCCATCAAGCCCTTGTCTTCCGCCTTCTCTGCAAACTCAGTTAGCGGCTGCAAAAATACTTCTTTACAGCTTATTCCCATTATGCCAAATGTTTCAAGAACGATTCCGGCAAAGGCCCTGACAAATGCTGCTGTATCCGCAAAATCCTCCGTTCCGATTTCTTGAAAGTCAAGTGACAAGACAATATAATCATCCTTCAAATAGTCTTCTAAGGCTCTCAGTGTCGTAGTTTTTCCATACTGCCGTCCTCTATTAATGACAAAGTATTTTTTTCTGTCAACCAATGTTCTTTTCATATACCCCAGCCGATTATCCAGATTTACCATATAATGTTCTTTGGGCTTGCAGGAGCCTTCCGTATTAAAATAGCGAATCATTTTCATTTTACCTCCAATACGCAATCCTTACAAAAACAATTTTAGCATTGTATTTTGAATAAGTAAACAAAAAATTCCGTGATAAAAAGTTCTAATGTAAAGTATGAAATTTTCAAGGTTCTGTTAGATTTATTTAGACATTACAAAACGTATCAGCTCATTAATAAAATATAAAACACATTTTCCAGCTACACTCTTAAATTTTCATGTCCCAACTACCAGCATGTCCTACCTCCATCAACAACCACTGTACTGCCAGTCATATAACTGCCTGCATCCGAAATCAGATACAATATCGTACTTTTGTATTCCTCCGCATCTGCCATTCTTCCCATTGGAATCAGGTTCGTGAGCTTGCTCAAAAATTCTTCATTCTGCCCATTAAATACTCCTGCCGGGCACAATGTGTTGGCACGTACCCCTTTTTCCGCATAATATGTAGCCAGATACTTCGTCAAACCAATTAATCCATGTTTTATAACGGAATATGTCACAGGCTTTACCGTCTGCTCATCATCTGCCAGCCCCTCTTTCTGATAAATCCTCTGATCCGGTGCGATAATTCCCAAATCCGATGAAATATTCAATATCACTCCGCTTCTCTGCTCTGCCATAATTTTACCAAACACCTGTGCACAAATGAATGCGCCTGTCAATCCCACAGCCATATCATCCATCCACATCTGTAGCGGAAAGTTTTCAAACTGTATTGCTTTCATGTTGACAGCGCTTCCCTCTACCTTAGGATTGTTTGCCGCATTATTAATTAGAACATCAATATGCCCATACTTTTTCAGTAAATCATCTGCAATCTGCTCTATTTCTGTCCGTTTTGTAATATCCGCAGTATAACCTTCAATTCTGCTGTTTCTGCCATAAATGTCTGCCATTTTATCTTTTGCATTATTAATCGCCGATTCAGATATATCGATTAGAACAGGAATTCCTTTTCCCTCAATCACTGCTTCCGCGTGTTTTCTTCCCAGCAAACCCGCCCCGCCTGTTATGACGATGATTTTACTCTCTATGTAAAAATTTTCGATTGCATTCATATCTACTTCTTCCTATCCCCTAATTTTAAAACGCTTTTATGCAATTCCTCTCTTTTGTCCTCCATCAACTACCAGCGACGTACCAGTAATGAAAGAAGCCAAATCAGAAGCAAGAAAAATAATTGCTGCTGCTATTTCTTCAGGCTCTGCAAAGCGTTTCAGCGGAACATTCTCCTGGATGTATCTTTCTGTTTCCTCTTTGTTGCTTTCCATCAGTTCTTCCCAACGTCCGCCCGAAAAAAGCACATTTCCGGGTATAACACAATTCACGCGGATGCCGTGCAAAGCATAATCATCTGAAAGATACTTTGTCAAAACCCTGATTCCTTCTTTTGCTGCAGCATACGCATATGGTGCGCCAATGCGGTCACATGCTGCCAAAGAAGATAAAAGAACAATATTTCCTTTTTTTCCGCTATTCCACATATCTTCAAATTCATGTATCAGTCTCACTGTACTAAACAAATTGATATCAAATCCAGCCTCCCATTCAGTTATCATTAACCGGCTTTCTGCAATTGGACGGCCACTTCCGGCATTTGCCACAAGGCAGTCTATTTTTCCAAATTTTTCGTTCACATATTTCTTTAATGCAGCAATATCGCTCTCCTTCGCAGCATCCCCACAAAATCCCAGTACGCATCCATCTCCGTACTCTTTTTCCAAAATCCTGCACCGCTCTTTTAGTATATCTGCGTTTCTACCGTTAATTACTACATACGCACCTTCTTCAATAAACATTTTTGCGGCTGCATAGCCAATCCCATTTGTTGAAGCTGTAATGACAATATGTTTTCCTTCTAAGCCTGTGTGCATAACTTCCTCCTAATTGCTATTGGACAATATTTTTGCACCCCTGTCTAAATACCGTACTTTTCTATGTATCCTGTTAAAAACTTTTTTTGTCTGGCAATATTTTCTTCTTCTTTACCGTCCATACCGCGTGCTGCCTGAAGGATAAAGCTATGGTTGTAATGTATTTCTTTTAATCCAGTAAACAGCATGTCAAAATCTGCACTCCCAGTACCCAATGACACTGTCGTTCCGTGATAAATACGATCCTTTATATGAATGTTAAATATGTAATTTTTTAAAGTAGTAACTTCCACATATGCGTTATACCCTATGCCGGAACTGTTTCCACTGTCATAATTGGCACCCACTCTTGAATGATGAAAGCTTTCCAAATATTCCAGAAAATCTTCTGGATTCAAATCTGTTTCCAATGCAAAATAAATCTTTTCATCAGTATGATTGATAATATATGCAAGCCATTCCCGAAAACTCTCTTTCTCATGCCCGTTTTGAAGGGAGGATGCATCTACTAAAGGTATTTCCAATAGTGTAATACCTAATTTTTTCATTCCGGATAAAACCTTTTTAATGATCTGTGTGTTTTCTTCCTTAATAAAATCTCGTTCCTCTGCTTCAGCTTTGTAAAAAGGTCTTCGCATAAAATAGTCAAAGCAGACAGACTGAACCTTTATTCCCGTCTTATCCATATGGTTTTTAATCTGCACAATTCCTTCATCTGTCCACAATGGGTTTTCCTGATAATGGTCATAATCAAAAATAAATTCTATTTCATCCAATCCCAATTTCTGTGCACTATAAAATTCTTCTCTCCAGTTATCAAATGGGAAAAATTGAATTCCCCTGCCTTTAGGCTGTGTCAGCCTTCCCTGCATAATCCCTATATTATGTTTCAATGATTTTCCCCCTGACATAGTTACAAATGTTTTCTTACAATTTCTTTTTAAAAAAATACGGGCTGGGAGCATCCGTCATTTGCTTTTTTGAAGTCCTGTTCCATTCCTTGATCTGACCAATGATGTCAACGCCTACATTTTCTCCCCATACATTAAGCAGTTTTTCAGTTATATGTCCCATTTTACCGGTTCCAATCTTCTGCCCGTTGATGGACGTCACCGGAAGCATACAAAATGGTGTGCCGCTCATAAAAGCTTCATCTGCATTCACTACGTCATATACATCTAAATTCTTTTCAATGCATTCAATCTGCATTTCCCCACACAATTCCATGATATATCCTCTTGATATTCCTCTTAGAATATTTCTCGGTTCAGGTGTATATAACTTTCCATCTTTTACAATGAAGAAATTATCGCCTGTTCCCTCTGCGATAAAGTTATCTGTATCTAGCAGCAGTGCCCAATTGTTATCTCCTTCATAGTTAGAAACTTCAATGTTTGCCATCAGGTAATGAACCCGGCTTCTATTTTTTACTTTTGGGTCAATCAGGGATGCTGGAATAGCCCTTTGTGAGGGAATAACGGCATTAATCCCTGTATCAAAAAGTTTTCCCATTCCTTCCACAGTCCACCGCAGCGGAAAATCTGCGATTATAATATTAAGCCCTGTATGAGTACCTACAACATCCTGGTATATGGATAATAGCCCACGCGTCACATCAATCATTATTCTGTGCTCATCATCTTTTTCAAAATAAGGTTCATTCATTTCAATAGTTTTGTATACAGCCTGTTCCATCTCATCCATTGTCATAATTTCTTCTAAGTCAATATGCAGATATTTTGCAGATGCATACAGTCTTTCCAAGTGCTCCCGCAGCTTAAATTGTTCTTTATGAAAGGATCTTGTCATTTCAAATATGGTATCTCCAAACATCATTGCTGAATCATATATACTGATTTTAGCCTCACCTTCGTCTACAAATTCTCCATTAAAATATACCTGCCTCATTTCTGCCTCCATGAAAAACTCTGATTAAAAAAATTTCAGATTCGAAAAACGGAATGTGATTCATAAAATCCATCATCCATTCTGTCAATAGAAATTTTCTTTAAGCATTCCCAAGGGAGATACGCAATCATCTCATCCATGCATGTAAAAAACCCATTTCCGTACCTCTGTTCTCCTTTGTAAAATACTTGATTAACAATAAGCAACTTGTTTTGATATTTCTCTGATAAGTTTTTAATAACACTATCCAAATCTTCCAAAATATACCACATAATTTCCGAAAAAATGATTGCTTCAAATCTCAAGTCCGGCTTTTGGGTAAATCCAAGTACCCCCCCCCGTAAAATTCTATTTCTGGGTAAGAAGCCTTTGCCCTTGCTATAGCAGTTTCAGAAATGTCCATTCCGGTTATTGAACAGTCAGCTACTGCTGTCCGCAAATAATTCGAAAACGCACCAAGTCCGCATCCTATCTCCAAGACTTTTTTTACCTCATATTGTTTTAATGTTACAGGCGTACATACTTTGGAATAAAATGTTTCCAAATTTTCTTTCTGATGCCACGGATCATCAAATTTCTGATACATCTCTTCGAATTTCCCGATAATTTTTCCATCTTTAATCACATAATCCTGATATCTGTCCATTACTTTCCTCACTCGTATAATACTTTTTCATAAAATATGAGCACATCTCAATATCATCCACACTGTCTATCTCATATGACCTGTCGAAAGGCATCTCGTACATGCCGATTTTTCCACCCAGACGATTTTTACATGTAATTAAAATTTCAGGTCTAAAAATGTATATTGATCCGTTTTCAAGAAAAAGAGGCTCTCGTTCCTGCCTTCTACCACGTTTCAAATAATCATATGTAAGACTATACAGCTCATTTTCTGTTTTTTCCCAGATACAATAATCCTCCAAAACACTCATTGAAAACAATGAATCATATGAATTATCAAAGAACATGTCAATCGCATTGTCTATATCTTCACTAAGACGTATCGGTGAGGTTGCCTGAAGAAACACTACTGCACTGATTTCGCTTTTTTTCTTCATCACAGAAAGCGCATGTATCAATGCACTTTCTGAGCTTGCTGTATCTGATGCTAAATCTGCTGGTCTCCAAATAATTTCTGCGCCATATATTTCTGAGATTTCTGCAATCTCTTCCCCGTCTGTAGAAACATATACATCTTCTATATATTTTGATTGCATTGCCTGCTCTATAGACCACGCAATTAATGGTTTTCCGCAAAAATCAATAATATTCTTATTATGTATTCCCTTTGAACCTGCCCTTGCTGGAATAACTGCTGTTACTTTCTTTTCCACATTTCTCTCCCGTAAAAACTTAGCCTCTCAGCTTCTTCCTTACCGCCGCCTCAGCCTCCGACAACACTTTTTCTCCGTTTCCTAACGCCTTCTCGATCACCCGTATGTCTTTTACCAGCCTCTGAAAATCGTCTGCTTCCAAAGATGCTGCCTGATCCGAGCCGTACATTGTCTTGTCCAGTGTAATATGGCGCTCTATTGATGTCGCACCTAATGCCACTGCTGATGTTGATACAATGCGCCCTGTTTCATGTCCGCTGTACCCAATTTTTACTCCGTATCGTTCTCTTAACGCAGGTATCATCAGCAGATTTGCGTCCTCGTTTTTCATAGGATAGGTACTGTTGCAATGCAGCAGCTCATATGGGCAGCCATTCTTTTTGAACACTTCCACCGCCGCATCAATCTCATCATAGGTACTCATTCCGGTTGCAATAAATGTATACTTTTTTTCCTCGGCAACAGTCTGGAGCAGTTCCATATTTGTAAGCATTGCAGATGCAATTTTATTGTATTTCAGATGGTACTGACGCAGGAACAGCTGGGCTTCCACATCCCATGCAGAGGCATACCATTCAATCCTTTTTTCTTTACAATATGCATCGATAATGTCATACTCCTCTTTTCCAAACTCCAGTCCTTCTTTCTGCTCTCTCTGTGTTGTTCCCCACGGTGATTCCCTGTAACTGTCAAGGTACTCTTTTGTATACACCTTATCGATGGTTCTTTTTTGAAACTTAACTGCGTCACATCCTGATAAATAGGACCAGTCGATCAGCTGTTTTGCAATATCCAGGTTCCCGTTATGGTTAATTCCGATTTCTGCTGTTACGAATACATGTCTGTTACTCATTTTTTTCATTCTCCTCTGTTAATTTTGATTCTATAATCTCGCATATTATGTGCCCGATAAGTATATGTGCTTCCTGTATTCTTGGTGTATCGCCAGAAGGCATTTCTATAACATGATCAGCATAGTCCAATACTGGCAGATATTCATTTACTTTTCCGCTCATCAGTACTGTTACTAATTTCTGCTTTTTCGCACATTGAAAAGCCTGTAGAACATTTTGAGACTTTCCGCTTGTCGTGATTCCGATCAGCACATCTCCTTCCCTTCCTTTTGCTTCTATCTGCCTGGCAAATATCATGTTATAGTCATAATCGTTTGCCAGCGCTGTGATAATGGAAGTGTTTGTTGATAATGCCTCTGCTGAATAGGCCTGCCTCTCCAGATAAAACCTGCCAACTAACTCTGCTGCAAGATGCTGCGCATCCGCCGCGCTTCCACCATTTCCACATAAAAAAAGCTGACCGTTATTCCGATAAGAATTTATAATCTTTTGACATACTTCCTCTGTCACACTGATTAACTTTTGGTCACTTAAGATCTGTCCTATCATTTCATAATGTGTATGAATCCTTTTCCTGACAGTTTCCAAAATACCAGTATTCCTAATCGCCGCCCCTGAATCTGCATCTTCCTGCGGAGAAATTTTTGCATATAATTCTGCAATACATCCCTGTCCGCCAGATGAATCCAGTATAATATCAGATACTTCTTTCACTTTGTATATGGCATCCTGCGGGCATACAGCCAGTCCCACATATTCCAATGCTTCTATATCATATTTTCCATCACCTATGTAACAGATATGCCTGCTATCAATACTGTATTTATCACTGAATTCTTCAAGCATTTTACGTTTATTCTTTGTTCCCAGACAACAATAATCTAGTTTCTCAGCTACTTTCCTTGAAAACAGGGTGTCTTCTCCTGAAATACAGCCGACAATTATACCTTCTTTTTGAAAATCACTGATTGCATCCAAATCCTTATATGTTATGGTTTTCATTTCCTGTGATAATCCGTCTGTATATTTTTTTCCATCCGTAATAACGCCATCTATATCAAAAATCAAAGCCCGGATCTCATTTTTCATGTTAATGAACCTTTCTTAAATAAAATATTTATTCCATCTGAGCCTGTTGCAAATACTTTCATTTCATCTGGCCCATTCTCTGGTCTTTGTAACTGTACCCAAATAATAAAGATGCAAAGTATCCATCGCATTGACAATTTCATACTTTACATCTGCTTATCCGCCCAATATTTAATTCATGTTTTAACCTTTACTCAATTGAAAGTTCTGATTATAATCTTCGGTAAGTTTACAAAAACAGTTCTTTCGTTCATGTGGATCTGTTATCATCACAATCTGTCCGAGAATATCCATTCCCAGTATAATATCTGTCACTCTATTATCGAAAGTAATCCAGATATCCTGTTCCTCCGTATTTATGTTTCTAATGGTAAGTTGCTTTAAGGTATATCGATCAAATTTGACTGATATTCCTTTGGCAAATCCTTAAATATACCTGTTTTCTTTATCTCTTAACATTCTTTCTTCTAAATTTTCTTTAACTATCCCACAATGACAACATGTATATTTTGCACCTCTGTTATTATAGCTTCCGTCTGCCACGCATATTTTTCCTTCTCTGCGTAATTTGTTACATATTTAATATAATTCTGTATAACAGTCCTCCGGGGTGCATTTAGGTCTGATGTGTAACTGTTTATTCAGTAATATTGAACTACTGCTTATATATAGATATAAAGTATGAAATTGTCAAGGTTCTGTTTTAATCCATGAATATAATATTATGTCACCATCTCCACATTCTGTATCATAACCATTTTCCCCGTCTGCAGGTACAACTGAACAACACTACTGCCATCGCCATAGTAAGCATCACTAATCTTAATCGCCCTGTCCAAATCCGCAGTATCATCATAGATTCCCCAGTCCTCCTGTATGTATTTTTTGATTATCCTTTCATATTCCATCCATAACTGTGGCCGCATACTTTCTACTGTTGCTTTAATCAATGGATGCGGTCTCCACAGGAGGGCAACCTCATTCTGGTTTCCTTTGAATATATGGAACACATGCTCCATCTTTGAAATCATTTTTTCATTGTACTGTAATAGGCCTGCAATACTTGTATTATAAAAAATTACCTTTTTCCAGCTCCCATCCGGTTTTCGAATAATCTTCATCCATTCATCCGGTATTTCAATATCTGCTCTTTTGGCATTTGCCACCTTGTCAAACTTTGGTGAACCTAAGCCCAGTATCTTATCCTCCAAATATTTTCTGGCTGCCGCACTGTGGTCGTTTGAAGCATTCATCAGCACTTTGATATATACCTGCCGCATGTCTTCTGATTGCACGATAACTTTGTCCGCATTATACACTCCCGGTACAGTACAGAAATGTTTCATTCCTTCTATTCTTTCATCCTCATCTGGTCTGACTTCCCCCAAAACAAAATATGGTATATAAATAAGCTTATCCGTAAATTTCTTCAAATGATCCGAAAAGAAAAAAGGATGAACACTTGTAACTAAATTCATGTCATCATACGGATTATGGATATATATCATATCCGGTTTTCTGTTTTCAAAATCATAATCCTCGTACTTAGTGATTGGCACATACTCTGGATACTGGTTTCCTTCATAGTGCATCTCCCGAAAACTACCGTCCGGATTCTTGTCAAAGTATGGTATCGGAATTACATAAGCATCACAATTTGGATCCGCATCCGCCGCCTTCCACACGCTTTCCAAGCTATCCCACATACTTGCCTTATAAGGCAGAAAAACCGCTTCTTTTCTGATTGGAATGTCATTTTTAACACTGTTTGCAGCTTTGATTAATTTCTGTCTCAGCAATTTATAAATTTTATTCTGATTGACTCCTTTCGGATTCCCTTCCAGATTTTGATGAATCTGATAAACGAGTTCACAATATTCTTCCAGCAGCAGCACAGACGGATGCCCTTCCCCCTCTGTGTTCTCAATCAGAGTGCCTATGGTAACCGCGCCTGTCTGACAGTCCTCCAGAAGCTCCATTGCTGGCTGGACACTGCCCTGTCCAATATCCTTTTTGATTTGTTCCTGCGCCTCTTCCATCTGGCTGAGCAGAGACTCGATCTGCTGCTTCTGCGTTTTTCTCATTTTCTCTCCCTTTGCATACCATGGCAGTGCGCAAATGCACACTGTCCCAAAATGCATCTTCTACAACTTGAATTATCTGAAAGAATGCTGCTTTTTAGCACTCTTCTAAACGAAACTTAGTGCCTAAACTCTTTTCGTTTTATCATAAGCATTAGCTGGGCGCTTTTTGGCCTGCAAATCCGGCAAAGCCGGATTTTGCTTCGCTCCGCATAAGGCCGCGGTCCTGGCATACCAGAAAGCCATTTAATGACTTAGATAATGCCGCTTTTTGCCTCTATGGCGATTTCATACAAAACATGACACCGCCCATAATATGTCATCATACTTTCCCTGTGATCCCTGACGGGTCAAATCGCTCATGCCAATATCCATGTACGGATGCCGCCACAAGTAATTTATTCTCAGTTCTGTATGTTTTAACCATCATTTACTATTCTTTTGCTGCATTGTATTTGCTTTCAATGTTTTTTGCACCATTCAGGGAAATCGAAACATTGTAACCACACTTTGGACACAGAAACCCATTCTGCATTCTTTTTCCCTCCGCACCGCAGCAAGAACACAGACTGCCTGTCCCTTTGGAGTTAATCTCGATCAAATCAATGGAATGGATCCGGCATTTATAAGACAGCCGCTCCCTGATATATCCGTTAAAGCTTCTTGCCATTTTCCTGTTTGCGGCCTTTGACGGAAGTTTTGTCCTGCCCACCGTCAAAGGTCTGGTAATGACAATCCTGCATGGTTTCTCAGACTCGAGCATCCTGTTGATTTCTGTATTAATAAATATTTCTGTCTTTGCCCGTTCCTTATCCTTGCGCTTTTGATACTTTTCTGTGCCGAGGTTATTCTCTTCTATATTACCTGCCTTTTCCTTATCTCCTGATTCCATACTGTGCTGATATTCCGAGCGCATTTTTGCCCGCCTTCTGTTCTTGTCATCCAGCCGCTGCGTTTCCATAGACGTCATACTGCCCAACGCCTGCCCGTAAACATTGCCATTTGATAATGTAAACATATCCTGATAACCAATATGGACATAGACCGTATTATTGTAATCTGCATGCTTTTTAATTTTCGTTTCCACAGGAAGTGCGAGCGCAGCATAATCTTTTCTGATGCAAAGCCGAATCTGGCGCCTGCAAATGTTATTGTCCTTCAGCGGAATCTCCATTCTGCGTCCTGACGTTCTCGACGCAATATAGATTGCACCGTCCCTGTATGCATAACCACATGATGCTATGCTGAAATAATCTGTACTGACCGACTCCAGTTTCGTCAGATATTTCCTTGTCAGTCTGCACAGGAGGCGGTTCAGATGTTCCACGTCAATATCAAGTTCCTTTGCTTTATTGGGCACTTCATATTCTTCATGGTTTAAAATTGCGGCATAAATATTGTCAAGTTTCAGGACTGTCCGCAGATAAATGCGGTCATCGCCACTCAAGTTTTCATTTGCTGTAATGAGTGTCCTAAGCTTATTTTTCAACATTCCCCACATTGTTTTTATATCAGAAACGGCATCGACCACAGCAGGTGAAAAATATGCTGATGGCAGATTTAACTGCGTTCTGATTCCGCTGGCGCGCACTTCACTCATGATGTCAAATGCGGGTGTCAGCCGGTTCAGGCTGCCAATGCCAGAATATCTGTTGTATACATATTTTTTAATCTTACTGTAATCCAGCGCGATGCCCCTCAAAAACGCCATCGTTTCTTCCGGCAGCGGCTCGCTGTACTGCCAGACCGTTTTGGTAATGGTATTCTCTGCGGCCATAGTTCCACCTCTTTGAAAAACCTTTTTATCATCAAAACCTATGGCATAATCGCTGTTTTTCAGATATAAATATTAGTACAGGCTGTCGCAGATTCCACAAATCTGCGAAAAAGGCATCGTTTACCTGATATTTAAAGGTTCTCCTTATCCAGCCTGACCATAAATCTGACCATAAAATGCGGTCAGGCTGTCCATGTATCTTCGTTTTGTGTCCATGGAAGGATGCACATAGCGGTTCAGTGTAATCTGTACATCTGAATGTCCCAGCATCTCACTCAGGCTCTTTACATCCATGCCGTCCTCGACACAGTTCGTGGAAAATGTATGACGCAGGATATGGAAATTTGTATCAGCCAGATTCGCTTCTTTCAAAATCTTCTTAAAATGATACTGCATTGTCCTTGGCTCCATCGGCTTGTCACCGCCAAATATATATTCCTTGCCATTGCGGTATTTTATGAGCAGTTCCAACAATACCGCAGACAGTGGTATTTCCCGTCTGGAATGTTCACTTTTGGGGTTTGTTTCCATCAGGATTGTCTTTGTCTTGTGCCCTTCGGCATAAAGGCGCTGTACCGTTCGATTTACTGTCAGGATTTTATTTTCAAAATCAATGTCTGTCCATTTCAGCGCACACAGTTCCCCCAGCCGCAGTCCTGTAAACAATACTAACAGTACTGCCATTTTGAACAGGTCCATCTCCTGATAGAGAACAGCAATCAACTGTTTCTGTTCCCCTTTTGAAAGCACTTTTACAGGCTTGCTGTGTCTTTCGGAAGCAGGTTTTTTCAAAAGAGTGATCGTAAGGGAATACTGAGCGGATGCATACTTGAGAATCTGGTTTAATACACAGTAAACACTTTTAAGCACACTGTCTGATAAAGTGTTAGAGAGTTTTTCCTTCACAAAAAAATCTGTCATTTCAGACAAAGGAACATTATCAAATATTTTCGCAATGTGTTTTTGATAAACTAAGTTATATTTTATGTAAGTCGAATGCTTTCTTTTTTCCCTGACCTGTGCAAGCCAGCATTGTGCAGCATCCGTAAAAACAACTTCTTCTGAAATATAAATCCTGTGTTCAGTTCTTTTTTCATCATCCCTAGACCGGTTTTTCAAAAGATTTTTTTTAGTGGTCAATTTTTCCCGCACCTCTTCATACGTTTTTCCATAGACAGAACAGTAAACCTGTTTTCTTTTTTCCACACTGTATACTGGATAACGTCCCTCCCAGCGTCCATCTTTTCTTTTTCTTATGTTTTCACCGTGCCTTGCCATAAATCCTCTTTCCTTTCTATAGCCATAATGTCTGTGACCCCAAAAGTGACCATGAAATGTTTTTTTCTTCTTTTTTTTACGATAAAATCTGAATATTTGGTATGCCTTTTCTTAAAATTTATTTAATCATTTTTCCATTTTCTACAATTTGCGCAAAAATGGTTGCCAAACCTTATGAAGTGTGTTAAAGTAGAAACAGTTTAAGGCTTTTTTATGGCATTATACGGCTGTTTTTGTTTCGCAGATTTGTGGAATCTGCGACAGCCTGTACTAATATTTATATCTGAAAAA
>CAMWXE010000005.1 GCA_947178145.1 uncultured Lachnospiraceae bacterium
ATATTCACAGCAGACAATACTGTTATAACCGAAAGGGCGAGGTTGTGACGGCATCTCCCCAGTCTGAGAGCTTGGCGAGGTTGATGAGAAGTATGTTATCGGAACAGCTGAGGTCCTGTCATCTCCTCAAAAGTATGGACTGGGACTTGCAGAGGAAAAGACAAAGATTTTGGAATTCGGGACGTATTACTGCACAAGGAGCGAAGAAAATTATTGTTACAACAAATGAAATTCTTATTTCTGCACAACGCACATATGAAAGCGCAGGCTTTAAATTTATAAATAAATGTGAAGAACCAAACAATGCGGCATATGCAGGTATGAGAATTAACTATGAGATAATTGTAAAGTAAACTTAGAAAGGTTTGTAAAATGTGTGTAGAATATAAAACTAAAAAAGATTTGCCATGTAATGAGTTATACCAATTATTTCTTGCTGTAGGCTGGGCAAAAGAAGATGAAACAACACAAGCAATGCTTGATAATTTTAATATTGGTTTTATAAATTCAACATTTGTTTTTTCTGCATGGGTGGATGAACATTTAGTGGGATGTGTAAGAGTTTTAAGTGATAAACATTTTCGTTCAATAATTTATGATTTAGCCGTTTTACCAAAGTTTCAAAATAAAGGTATAGGGAAAGAACTTGTACAAAGATGTATAAATGCATGTGAAAGTTCAGAGTGGCTCGTACAAACGGATAGGGCAAAGGGCTTTTATGAGAAAATTGGGTTTAAAGAAAATGCAGATTATTTTTTAACAATCCCTTGTAAATGGTTCTAATAAGAACATTAAATTCCAATTTATCTGTGCATTGTGCAACCTATCATTGGCACAAGAGGAGGAAGAAATTATCCTTTTTCAAAATGATGAAGAATAACATAAATGACCCATAAAAATACCGTGAAATTGATTGACCAGCATTATAAGAAAAAAGGGGGGGGAATGTAATGATACACATTGCGATTTGCGATGATGAAAAAGACTTTGTTGCGTATTTGAATGAGTTACTAAATCAATATGCCGCAGAAACCGGCCAGGAAATCAAGGTAACTGCTTATTACGATGGCATAGAGCTGATTGAAAAATACGATACGACGATTGATTTAATTTTCCTTGACATTCAAATGCGGTTGGTGAATGGTCTGCGAGCCGCCGAGCGCATCCGTCAGATGGATGAAAAGGTCGGTATTATCTTTTTGACTACCCTCACACAATACGGTTTAGAGGGATATAAATATCAGGCCGCCAATTACATCATTAAGCCGATGAAGTATGTCCGGCTAAAAGCGGAAATGGATCAGTGGTTGAAAAAGCATCGGAAAGACGACAGCCCCGCTATGGTGATTACTAACGATACAGGGAGATATAAGGTGTTTCTGAAATCTCTCCGCTATGTAGAAACCTTTAACCGCAATTTGCTCCTACATACAGAGCAGGAAAATATTATCTGCTACAAGAGCATGAAAGAGATGGAACAAGAGCTGCAAGGCAAAGGTTTTATTCGCTGCCACACAAGCTATATTGTAAATTTGTTTTATGTAAAAGGCGTGAATAAGCTGGAAATTGAATTGATTACTGGCGAGATCATCCCCATCAGCCAGCCTAAAAGAAGATTGTTCATGGAGAATCTTGCGGAATATTGGGGGGATTTTATTTGATACGGTTTTTAGAGCTTCTTTCTTTTTTGCTGGCATGGGGATATACATTTGTCTTTTTCTGGATTATCAAAACGTTTCTCCCGCTTAGGAGAAGTTGGTTTGTCAAAATAGCGGCGTTCCTTGTGTGCGGCTATCTGGCTGATTCTATCATTTATTCTAATGATTTAGGCAGTCTTTTGGGCACGATGGCACTGTTTTTTGTGTATGTTCTTATCTTTTATCAAGGAGCGTTGATGGAAAAAGTATCTGTGTTGCTGGTGTTTTACCCCGCTTTGATTGCAATTAACTATCTGATGCAGGATATTGGTGGACGGCTGTTTTTTACTACAACACAGGCAACCTATGAAGAAATGGTTCAATCTTCGGAGCTAATGTTAATCAGTACATCAATTCATGCCGTTTCCCTGCTGTTACGGCTATTGTTTTGGACAGGCGCTTGGTTTGTCTTACGAAAATTTTTATCAAAGATTACGTCACGTTTGAATACGCAGATGTGGCTGATTGTCGATATGCTGATGCTGGCCTCCTTTGTGGCAATCTTCACGATTATCTATTTTATGCCGGAAGATACTGCCATCGTATATCCAATTTGCGGAGCATCTATTTTTTCCAGCTTTGGATGTATGTATCTGGCATCTTATATTTGTGAAGCAATGCAGACCGCTTATCATGTGCAGGAATTGGAAATGCAGCGTAACTATTATAAAGATCGAATACGGGATGAAGAACGGGTACGCAGCGTCTACCATGATATGAAAAACCATCTGTTATTGCTGCAGGCACAGACAGAAAACGGTCAGGAGGTTCAAAAATCTATTCAGGAGTTAAAAGATCAAATTCAGGAATATGAAAATTACCACCATACGGGAAATGAATTTCTGGATATTATTATCCGGGATAAGGCAAAAGCTGCGCAGGAAAAAAAGATAGATTTCAGTGCGGTTATAACTTTTGAAGCGGGTTCCTTTATAGAACCGCTGGATATCAGTACAATCTTTGGAAATGCGCTTGACAATGCGATTGAAGCCAGCGAAAAGCTGTCAGAAGATATGCGGCTGATAACAGTAAGAGCAAATCGTGTTCGGAATATGCTGGTAATCATCATAGAAAACAATACCACGCCTGCTTTGCCTGAAACAAAAGGCACGACAAAAAAGGATGCGTTCGCTCATGGGTTTGGACTTCCCAATCTTAAAAATGCGGTTGAAAAGTATGACGGACAATGTAGCACAAAATTAGAAAATGGGATGTTTGCACTCAAAATTGTTATTCCGATCCCTTGATAGCTCTGGTCAGATCAGGAGGCGCTGCTATGCATAGGCAGCGCCTTTTTCTGCCCTTTATTAGATTTTACATTGTGGATATTAGTTTTTGCGTCCTCTGTTGCAGCCCTTTTTAGAATCGATATAATGAACTTAGCTTCAGCAAAAACGAGAAGCAAAGAAACGGAGGAAAACAGGATGGATATTTTAAGTACTGTTCATTTAACGAAAGTGTACGGCAGCGAGCCAAACATGGTAAAGGCACTGGATGATGTGAGCATTTCCATTGAACAGGGGGAATTTGTTGCTATCATCGGCACATCTGGCAGCGGAAAATCTACGCTGCTTAATATGCTGGGGGGATTAGACCGCCCTACGTCCGGCAGTGTGAACGTGGACAAATTTGAACTGGGAAAACTGAACGACGAGGATTTGACTGTGTTCCGCCGCCAGCGGATCGGCTTTATCTTTCAGAATTACAACCTAGTTCCTGTTCTGAATGTGCATGAAAATATCGTCATGCCCATTCAGCTTGACGGAAAGAAACCTGACCAGAAGTTTATTCAGGAAGTGGTAGTCCTGTTGGGACTGGAAAGGAAGCTCTACAATATGCCCAACACCCTTTCCGGCGGCCAACAGCAGCGAGTAGCCATTGCCAGGGCGTTAGCCAGTAAACCGGCGATCATCCTTGCCGATGAGCCGACCGGCAATCTGGACAGCAAGACCAGCGATGAAGTGATTGATCTGCTGAAAGTCACCAGCAAAAAATTTCATCAGACAATCGTTATGATAACCCATAACCCAGAAATTGCAGAGCAGGCAGACCGCACCATCCGCATTGAAGATGGCCGGATTGTGCAGTAAGGCGGTGATACCATGAAAGGACAGAAATCTATCATACGCACATTGACAAACCGCAGTTTCAAGGCGAATAAAATGCGCAATTTGATTGCCGTCTTTGCCATCATCTTAACAACGGTCATGTTTACATCCCTGTTTGTCCTGTCGCAGAGCATGGTTGAAAATATGCAGAACATGAATTTCCAGCAGTCTGGATATAACAGCCATTTAAGCTCTGGCACTCTGACCGATGAAGAAATGGAGAAGCTTGCTACCCATGAGGCGGTTCGGGATTTTGGAAAAAGCATTGTTATCGGCATTGCTGAAAACGAAGAATTGACTGGCAGACAGGTTGAAATCCGCTATGCGGATAAAAATTATGCCGTTTCTGCTTTCTCTATGCCAACAGCGGGAACATTGCCGGTTGGTGAAAATGAAATTGCGCTGGACACGATCACCCTTGATAAATTGGGGCTGCCCCATGAATTAGGACAGGAAATCACCCTGAAATGGCGAACGGACTTAAACAGCGGAGAATATACCATAAGCAGCTTTATCTTGTCTGGCTATTGGGATGGAAATTCCGCGGCTATGGCAAGTATGGCCTGGGTATCAGAAGCCTTTGTTCAGAGGGAATGTGCAGGTGTCGATCAGGCGGCACAGTTGGAAAATGGGCAGGTTTTTGGTACGGGGATGCTTCACCTGAACCTTTACAGCGACAAAAATCTGGAACAGGCGGCGGAGCAGATTTTAATGGATACCGGCCTGTCCGATGGTTCTCTTTCCCCCAATATGGCTTATGACGCTGCCATAAACCAAAACATCATCCGTGAAATTATTCCTATGGCAGTCTGCATGGTATTGGTCTTTGCCAGCGGGTATCTGATTATCTATAACATTTTCCAGATTTCCGTTGCCAGCGACATCCGCTTTTATGGCAGACTGAAAACTTTGGGAACTACCAAAAAGCAGCTAAAGAAGATGATTTACGGACAGGCCAACCGTCTGTCGCTGATCGGTATTCCTATTGGGCTTGTGATTGGGTATCTGCTGGGAGCTGTGTTAGTGCCGGTAATGATAACCGGGACAACGGGAGAAGCAAAGGCGGCGGTCAATTCTTATATCTTCATCGGCTCTGCGATGTTTGCCTATTTGACCATCCTGATATCCTGCATGAAGCCCGCTAAAATCGCTGGCAAGGTTTCTCCGATGGAGGCGCTTCGCTACACCGATGCAGGAACCGCCAGCAAACGGAAAATCAAGAAAAGCACTGGCGGCGCAAGCATCTCGAAAATGGCGCTGGCAAACTTGGGGAGGAACAAGAAGCGTACCGTTATGGTAATCTGCTCCCTGACGCTGGGGCTGGTGCTGCTTTCCTGCATTTATGCAAAGAACGCCAGCTTCGATATTGATAAGTATATGAGCCAGACGGTAATCAGTGATTTTGAGGTTGAGGACAGCTCGATTTCTTCCACCTTTGGAACCTATAACCCCTACGGCACAACTATTTCTCGGTCACTGGTACAGAATATTGAGGATCTTTCCGGGTTGGAAGCAACAGGACGCTTGTATTCGCAGGTATTTACCCACCAGATTGGAGCCTCTGCCCTTGCAAATATTCAGACCTATTACAATGCGGATGATAGGCTGGCCTACATCGAAGCAACGGACACAGGGCTTGCTGAAGCCTACCATGATATGATTGAGAGCGGCGAGTGTGTTTCCATTCTGTACGGCGTTGACGGCCTGATATTGGACACCTTTGCACAGGATGGCCGGATATTGGATGGCACCTTTGATAAGGAGAAATTTTTATCCGGGGGCTATGTAGTTATGGAAGCGGCTGCTGGCGCGGAAGATGCAGAGAAAGAAACACAGCCGACTTATTCCGTTGGGGACATGGTAGAACTGAACGGACAGCAATATGAGGTCATGGCGATTGTGGCGGATATACACACGATTACCGAGGGTGTAAACAACAGCACACAGGATTTTCTTTCGTTTTATCTTCCGGCAGACGCTTTCCAAACGATGTACCCGGATAATACCCTGCGAAAGCTGTTCTTTGATGTTTCCGAGGAATACCAGCCGCAGGCAGAAACAATGCTGATTGAATATCGGAACAATGTGGATAAGAGCTTGAATTTCACTTCAAAATCTACTCTTATTGAGCATTACAAGGAACAGACACGGGCGAATACGGTGATGGGATTTTCAATCAGCCTTATTATTGCTTTTGTAGGCATTTTGAATTTTATCAATTCTATGGTAACGGCGATTGTTTCCCGCCAGAAAGAATTTGCCATGATACAGAGCATAGGTATGACAAAGCGTCAGCTTCGCAGTATGCTGATTGACGAGGGCTTGTATTATGCGGTCAGTACGCTTGTGGTATCTTATATCCTAAGTACGTTAGGCGTACTTGCTGGAGTGAGGATGGTGGTCGCTGGTAACTGGACAGCAACGTTCCATTTTACACTTATGCCGCTGGTAATCTGCACGCCAATCCTGATTGCCTTTGCAGTCTTGATTCCGTATATCTGTTTCAAGAATTTGGAGAAACAGAGTATAGTGGAAAGGCTGCGGGCGACAGATTGATAAAAATAATAAAGAAAAAATATGCCGTCCGCCGTGGACTGTTTTACCAATTTTGGAATGACACAGTTTATTTCGTGAGCTCACATTCCCGGAACAGATTGCTGACAGCGATTTTGTACGCTGTATAGTCGGAGGCCTTGCGTATTTTCCTGAGATACCGTTCTGACGCCGCAAAGCTTTCACTCAGGTAAGTCCACAAGTCTTTCATCTTGAACAGAGTCGGAGTCTCACCTGCCACTTGGGCGGCGTATCCGGCAAAGATCTCATCGTGAAAGGCTTTGAGATGTTCCTTGGTAAACAGCTCTGCGGCGTCTTGCTTTTTTAGCTGTGCGGTCAGGAAAGGATTCCTGAGAATGCCGCGTCCGATCATAATGCAGTCTGCCGCAGGCACAGCATTTAAGAGCGCCTCGCAGCTTTTGGGGGAAGTGATATCTCCGTTGTAGCAGAGCGGCGTATCCGGCAGGGCGGCAATGGCAGCTGAAAATGCCTCTTTGTGAGGTGTAAACTTGTACAATTCTTTCTGCAGGCGCGGGTGTATGATCAGCTCGGCAATCGGGTATTTTTTGTAGATTGCAAGTATGTGTTCCCATTCATCGACAGATTCCACGCCGATTCTTGTCTTAATGGAAATCCTGAGTGGTGACTTGTCATAGATTTCGTACAAGAAGTTGTCCAGCTCGTCGGGAACACTCAGAAATCCTGCGCCGCGCTTTCTGGCAGTGACCGTGCCGGAGGGGCAGCCGAGATTGAGGTTTACGGTATGATAGCCGTACTCAGCTATTTTTTTGGCAATCTGCAGAAACTCGTCCGCGCGGTTCGTCAGAATCTGCGGTACGACCTCGATATTCTTGTTGTGCTCAGGCAGAATCTCATTCAGCTCGCGCCGGTTCAGTTTTTTGCTGGCGAGAAACGGTGTAAAGTATTTGTCGATACCGCCGAAATAGTGGTTGTAGGCATTTCTGTAGATGTAAGTAGTGATTCCCTCCATCGGGGAAAGGTATAGATTCATAAAAATTCCTCTTTCAGATAGCAAATCCGTGGATAAATTCAGTTCAGTCAACTCGCCGTTCCTGGAATAATCCGCAGCCATTTCTCTAGGTGTTTTTGATCTCATTTATTATATCCCGAAAATGAGGGTAAATCAACATTGATTTTTCTGGTAACGTAGTTATTACTGTTCACACCGCCATTTGATTTCGCCACAAAGTAAAAATCCATTTGCGAAGCAAATTCTGCATGGATTTTTACCTGTTACTGGAACGGAGTGAACAGTAACTGCATAACGAAATACTCATAGGTTTGTTTCGGGAAGATGTGGAATTATATAAAACGGCATGATATACTGTTTATGTGAATGAAGATGATAGTGTGATTTGCAATGGCCGCAGGACAACATACAGTTTCTTTTAATATTGAGAAATAGCATTTAAAATGAAGACAGAAAGAAAAAGCGCAGCAGTATGACCTAGACATCTGGCAAAATGGCTGCAAGTACTCGGTAATAAACTGGGAAAAATACTAGGGAGGGAAGAATATGGCAGAGATAAGGCCGACGACCAAAAAAGTGAGCGAGATTGAGGGCGTATTTGTAGTACCATCTTACCAGCGGGGGTATCGCTGGGGAACGGATGAGGTGGTGCGATTGCTCGATGATATTTATAATCTGCATGGAAATGAAGTAAAAGGATATTGTTTACAGCCGATTGTCGTTAAAAACCATGGAGATTATTATGAGTTAATCGATGGGCAGCAGAGGCTGACCACGCTCTATATCATTTACCACTATATGCACACACAGGTGTCCAGTCTGATAAAGAAACCGAAGTTTTCTTTAAAGTATAGGACAAGGCCGGAAAAAGAGGATTTTCTTGAAGACATGGATCTGACAATGAAAGAGGATAATATTGATTTTTGGTATATGTGTAATGCGTTAGAAACAATCAGCGAGTGGACAGAAGCCAAAGAGGATCCCACAACAGCAATTTTTAGCATGAACAAATATTTTACAGATAATGTAAAAATAATCTGGTATGAGGCGGATGAAAACGAAAATCCCGTGAAACTGTTTGAGCGGCTTAATATCGGAAAGATCGCCCTTACGAGTGCAGAGCTTGTGAAAGCAATGTTTTTAAGTCGTGGGAGTTATGGAAAAAACGAACATATCTTGCTGGATGACAAAAAACAGGAGGAAATTGCCCTGCAATGGGACACCATAGAGAAAGAACTGCGAAATGATTCTTTGTGGTTCTTTTTGACAAATACGAGGGGAAGGGAGTCAGATTCTACAAGGATTGACCTCATTCTCGATCTGATGTGCGGGAAAAAGGAGATGGATGTAAAGAATGTTGATAAGTACGGCACATTCTTTGCCTTTGAAGAAATGAGAAAAGAAAAGAATCTGGATGATTTGTGGCAGGAGATTATGGGAACATTTCTTGTCTTGAAAGATTGGTTTTCCGATCATGAATTTTATCACAAGGTTGGTTTTCTGATTGCTTCGGGTGCAAAGAGTCTGAGTGAGATTTACATGGCATCCAGAGAGAAGAAAAAGAGCGAATTTCGTGAAATTTTGACGATTATATCCGTGAAAGTATCCGGATTGATAATAATTATGCAGAACTTAGTTATGAAGAAAGTGGGGATGCTGCGAAAATCAGAAGACTTCTTCTTTTATTTAACATTGAATCCGTAAGAAAGATAGAAGAACAGTCACAATGGTTTCCTTTTGACCGGTTTAAGGCAAATGCATCATGGACACTGGAACATATCCATGCACAGCAGTCAGAGGGCATGAACAAGCAGGAGGAATGGAGAATGTGGCTCTCCGACCATCTTCGGTCTCTCAGGGCAATTGGGGGAAAACAGACAGAACTGGTAGTGGAGATAGAAGAACTTTTGCATAAAAAGGAAATCAAAAAACATGAATTTGAAAAGGTTCAGAAAAGAGTGATCGAAAAACTTACATACGCTGATGGATATTTTTGGTTCTGATTTTAATTCAGAAGGAGAAGATCGTCAAAAAGACAATGGTGATGGCATTACTTTAGAAAAAATCATTATTCCTATGATACAGAGAGATTATGCACAAGGCAGAGAAAGTGCCGAAGTAGAAAAAGTAAGGAACCGTTTTTTGGATGCGTTGAGACAGGCTGTATCAGACAGTCCGATTACACTTGATTTGATTTATGGAGATATCGATGCAAAGGGGACAATGACGCCGTTGGATGGGCAGCAAAGACTGACCACGCTTTTCCTGCTTCATTGGTATGCTGCGAAAAAAGAGGGGATTGCAGAAAAAGATTATGACTTTTTGAATAACTTTTCGTATGCTACCAGATATAGTGCGAGGGATTTTTGTCATCGTCTGATAGAGTTTGATCCAGTATTTGACAAAACATTATCGGAGGAAATCGCAGATCAGTCATGGTTTCCGCTTGACTGGCTGAATGATCCAACCATTCACGCCATGCTTGTTATGCTGGACGCCATCGATGAAAAGTTTGCAGATATCGGTCATATATGGGAGAGCCTGAAAAACCGTGCAATTACATTTTACTTTCTTCCGATTAAGGATATGGGACTAACGGATGATTTGTATATTAAAATGAACTCACGCGGAAAGCCTTTGACTACATTTGAGAATTTCAAGGCTGAATTAGAAAATGAACTTCGACAAAAGAACCATAGGATGGCAGAGGATGTGATCGGAAGGATTGACAGGGATTGGACAGATATGCTGTGGGAATACCGGGGAGAGAATCATACCACAGATGACGAATTTCTACGGTATTTTCAGTTTGTGTGTGATATTATCTGCTATAAAGAAGGAGATACGCCGCAAGGAAAAGAAAATGATGTGTTTAATCTGCTAAGCCGATATTTTTCACACGATAACATAAAGTTAGAAAATCATGTGGAAATTTTAAAAGATTATTTCGACTGTTGGTGTGATAGGAAAGATTATGGTTCGCCGTATGACTTTTTTGAATCTTTTATTTCACATGAACATGAACCAGGGAAAATCCGATGGGATAATCGGTACGATATCGATATTTTTGAAGACTGTCTGCGTAGTTATGGAGAGATCGGAGGAAATGGCAATCGTGCTTTTGCACTCGGCAGAGTGGTGCTTTTGTATGCTGTTGTCACATATTTGCTTCACGCAGATGAAGTTTCGTACACAGATTTCGTCCGCAGAATTCGTATTGTAAATAATCTGGTACAGAATTCTGACTATGAGATTAGCGATAGCGAGAATCGTGTGGGTGGTAATCGTATGCCTATGATTTTGAAGCAGGTAGATACGATTATTCTGCTGGGAGAGATAGATGCAAAACTTGAAAGAAATTTCAATGTGATTCAGCTTGGTGAGGAAGCAGAAAAACTGAAATGGACTTCTGACAATCCGCACATGGCAGAGCTTTTGTTTGCATTGGAAGATCATATTCTTCTATATGGGCAGATTGGAGTCATAGGCCTGGAAAACACAAACTGTTTTTCAAAATTTGAGGAATTGTTTGCGTGTGACTATGATGCGATTGATTGTGCCCTGCTTGTTACAGGAAATTATCTTCAAAAAGATAATGACTGGAGGTATCAGCTTGGTTCTGCAATGGGTAGAGGTATGGCCTGGAGAAATCTGTTTCACAGGAGCAGGAATGCGGAAGGGTTTGAAAACACAAAGAAATATCTTGTAAAATTGTTATCAGAATATGATCATTTTACAGATGAAATCCTTCGGCAGGTTGTAGAAGATTATATTGCGGAATGTGAGTGCAAAAATCTTTACGACTGGCGGTATTATTATGTAAAATATGATACGTTTCGCCCCAGCAGGTACGGAAAATACCGCTGGTTGGATTTTGAAAAAAATCCATATGAAATGGCGGTTATGTGGTCGGAACGGTATCCGTCTGCAAAGACTTATCAGCCATTCTTGAAAGAGGTAGATCAGGATGGTAATTTAGATCCGGAAGATCAGGGAATGAGTTTGTACTGGGATGACGGTTCCTGGACAGTTTGTGAAAATAACGCTTTTGTCACATACTGGTACGATGAAAAATCGAATCAGACAGTGGAGATTGTGGAGGAACGAATTGACATTAAACAGAACGAGGATGGTATCGATATAGAGAACCGTATTGAGAAATACAAGGAGTTATGCTGGGAATAGGGGAAAGATAAGAAAAGGTTAGGAGAGGAAGAATGATCCAGATACACCGTATCAAATGTGGGAATGCCAACTGTTATGTATTGGAGGAAAATGGGAATGCTATTTTGGCGGATACCGAAAAAATTGATCATCAGAAAGAGATAGAAGAAAAGCTTGTTGGTTTCCCGATCAGATTAATGGACAGGTTCGGCAATAATAGTTGTTGGAGTATTAATAGGATATCTACACGCAGGACAGGAAATTGCCTTATCTGAGACAGAATGCCCACATTCCGGCTGGGCCGGTGTACAGGATCATCTTGGGCATTTGTGTTCCAATCACAGATGCCCTTTTTCCTTGTTGCGACGTCGCAATATCCTAAAAATCGTGTCAAGTTCTTCAATTTGAATCAATATTATCCCAATCAATATTATCCAAGTCAAAGTATTCGCCATTTTCAGCAGCTTCCAGACGTTTGTGTTCTTCTGGTGTAAGTTTCGTAAAATCTGGGTCCCACGCAAGAACAAGGCGTTTTACAATCTCCAGTGCAAGACTTTGTTCTTGATCGGGAAGCATCTCTAGCATGCTTATAGTTTGTTTGACAGTTTCGCTCATAATAAGACCTCCTAATCTGGAAATGCTATTTATAAATATCTTGCAGTTACTGTTGACTGGACAATTACTGTACCATTTTCAATTTCAAATGCCCACTCACTGATTGCAGGAAATTTGGCAGTATCTGAATAATTCAATATTTCTTTAATTGCAAGCTGTACGTTCACTCGATACTTGTCTCGGTCTGCTGAATTGACATAGTAGTTGGTAACTGGGGTTATCATATCACCATTTAGATAAATACCCTGGTCGTGGAAGTAGATTGATTCGATAGTTTTGTCTGAATTGTTAACCCATACAACAATAGTATAATCGATGCCTTTATAAGCCTCAGTCTCTTTATCTTCCAGATAATACAATGTGTGCTCCTCACCCTCTTGAAAAACGGATGCAGATGTAATCTCAATTGTACTAATTCAATGGGATATCCAATGCATTGACAGAACTGCTCTTTGGTAAAGCCTGTGTAATCATAGAGCATATCATCTGTAATAAGTAAATGGGCGGCAAATAGATTTGCTTCTCGTTCGATATTTTCCAAATGCCATCACCTGCTTTTGTTCTTGTTAGGGTTGTATTTAACCTTATTCTCTTTTTTGGTTTCCCGGAGGGCAAACTCTATCGCATTCTGGAGTAAATTTATGGAAGCGTTGTCTATTTCGACGCCGTTGTAATATAAAGGCCCATCATCCCCCTTTTGTATTTCTCCCATAATTCTATCAAGGTCTTTTGTGATGTCACGTTCATCTTTTGGAGAAAGTGTAGTAGAAGAATCATCATTTTTTTCTTCTATTAAATCGGAACGTTTACAATGAAACAAGTCGCACATGATATCGACTTTATCCATTCTGGGAGTTTTTAATCCATTGCACCAGTTATATACCGAAGTAGTACCGACACCTAATTTTCTAGCAAGCTCAACTTGTGTCATTTCGTATTTTTGCAAATAATACCTAAGACGTTTTGAGAATACAACATTAAATTCTTGCTCTGGCATTTTATTCACTCCCTTTTGCTTTAATATGTTACATGCACAGCTTTATAATGATAATACACTAAAAGTGAAAAAGATGCAATAGAAAAAGCGAAAACATTTCACTTTAAGTATTGACGCATACTTAAAGTGATGGTATGCTGATGGTAAGTTAAGAAACAGGGAGGTGATACAATGTCAGATGTGTTACAGATAAGTTTGGCCGCTGCGCGTGTTAATGCTAATTTGACACAGGAAGAGGCAGCAAAAAGAATGAAGATAGGAAAACGTAGGAACAGTTACGCCATCTTTTGCGAATATTAATCTATTTTTAATCTTATCAACATTTTTGATTAATTTTGATTGTTTATGATAGGATCATCAGCTGAGAGGTGTGAAGCGAAGTTTCGCACCAGACGAATCAAGAATGCAGAGACCGTGTTCTTTCATGTAGTTAATTCGAAGTATTATGAACAATCAAAAAGGAGAGAAGAGAAATGGATAATTTTGAAAAGGTAGAAAAATTAAGAGAACATGCAAACGTGACTTATGAGGAGGCAAAGCAGGCATTGGAAAACAGCAACTGGGATATCCTGGATGCCATGATTTACTTAGAGCAGAGCGGCAAGGTACATGGGCCGGAGCAGTCCAGCTACACGACGCAGACAGAGAAGGTGAAGATTGAGCTGGACGACAAGGAATGCAATTCCAGCTTTTCCGACAATCTCAAACGCTTCGGGCGCTGGTGTCAGAGAGTGCTTGAGAAGGGCAACAACAACAGCTTCTGCGTAGAGCGGGACAACAATGAGATTTTCCGGATACCAATTACGCTGCTGGTGGTATTTTTGCTCTTCGCATTCTGGGTGGTGGTTCCGCTGCTGGTGGTCGGACTGTTCTTTAATATGAGATACCAGTTTGCAGGGCCTGATGTGAGAAGCGTTGACATTGACCTCAACAAGGCGATGGACAGTGCGGCAGAGGCGGCTGAAAACATCAAGAATGAGTTTGGCAATGCAGCGAAGGAAGAGGATAACGAATAAGCAATGAGCAGGGGAGAAGCAGGCCCCTGCTTCCTTGCGTGGTTCATCTTGATTTGAGTGCGGAACGTTCTGCGCATAGATTTAAAATTTTGTAAAGCGGAGCCATGGGGATTCGCGTATGGAACAGATAAGGAGGCAGTGATGGCAGTAACGGTTTTGATTGTGGAGGATGAGGAAAAGATAGGACGTTTTCTGGAGCTTGAGCTCCTGCACGAGGGGTATGAGGTTCTAAAGGCAGTAAACGGCAGGGAGGGACTGGAAAAGGCGCAGAGCGGCAGGGCAGATCTCGTGGTGCTCGATGTGATGCTTCCGGAGTTAAACGGCTTTGAAGTGCTGCGGAGACTTAGGAAAAATTCTGACATTCCTGTCATAATGCTGACAGCGCGCGACGAGGTGATGGATAAGGTTGCCGGACTGGACGGCGGGGCCGATGACTACATGACAAAACCGTTTGCCATCGAGGAGCTGCTTGCGCGCATCAGACTGGTGCTCAAGAAGCGCGGCGGTGTCGGTATGGCCGGCGCGGACGGCCGGGACAAAAACCAGCTCAAAGTCGGGAAGCTTTGCATGGATGTGCAGCGCTATGAGGTTTCCTATGACGGGAAGCAGGTGGTGCTCACACACAGGGAATTTGAACTTCTGAAGGTATTGCTGGAAAACAAAAACATCGTGATATCGAGGGACACATTATTGGAAAAAGTCTGCGGCTATGATTATATGGGCGAGACGAACATCATCGATGTGTATGTCCGGTATCTTCGGAGCAAGCTGGATGACGTGTATCAGGTAAAGATTATTCAGACCGTGCGCGGAGTGGGGTATTGTATCAAAGATGAAAGCTGATAATAAGAAAGAAAAAAAGTCAGACAAAGGAAATAGCGGGCAGAAAAAACGGATGGAAAGAAAAAGCAGACCATTTGACACCGTGCGGGTCACTTCCATCGCGCGAAAGATCAATCTGAACAATATAGCACGCGTATTTTTTGCGTATGCGGGCATGGACATCGTTGTTTTGGTTCTGCTTGTGGCGATTTTTGTGGTCGGCATGGATCTGCAGATGGCGGGGACATTTGCGTTTTCTTATATTAGGAAGATTTCGTTTCAGACGGATCTGTGGAGTGCGGTGTACACAGTGTTGGACAGCAGCGGACAGACGTTATATCAGGTGCCGGTCGGTGTGTGGCTCAGTCTGTTTCGCCGTGGAGGACTTGTCCTTCTTGCAATTCAGATCATTGATCTGGCTACCCTGGCGGTCTCAGGCACGGCGCAGGTGCGCAGGCAGCTTCGTCCCTTGAATCAGATCGCCGCGAGGGCGCAGCAGCTCAGCGAGATGGCGTTTGATGAGACGAAGTACCACAATCTGGAGGACGCAATTTCTAACCTCAAAGTGGATGCCATGGAAAACGGAATCCATATGCACGACAAGGATTTACAGGGCATTGAGACGGCATTAAACGGACTGCTCGGGCGCATCAGGGCTTCCTATAAGCAGCAGTCGCAGTTTGTGTCAGATGCCTCTCACGAGCTGCGCACACCGATTGCGGTCATACAGGGGTATGTCAATATGCTTGACCGGTGGGGGAAGGAAGACGCGGCGATTCTCGAGGAGTCCATCGAGGCGATCAAAAATGAGGCAAACCACATGCAGAAGCTTGTGGAACAGTTGTTGTTCCTTGCGAGGGGGGATTCAAACCGGCAGAATCTTGACATGCAGATGCATAATCTGAACAGTATCATGCGGGAAGTCTATGAGGAGTCGCTGATGATCGACGAAAATCATAGTTACCGTTTTGGGGAAGCAGGAACTGTTCAGGTGTATGGGGACTGTGACATGCTCAAGCAGTCGGCGCGCATTTTGATCGATAATGCGGCAAAGTACACGAAGCAGGGCGAGGAGATTTTGATTCGTGTGGGTGTCTGGAAGGACGGTTCACCGTTTTACGGCATACAGGACAATGGGATCGGCATGTCGCAGGAGGATGTGGCGCACGCTTTTGACCGTTTTTACCGCGCTGACACGGTGCGCAACAGCAAGACAGGCGGCACGGGACTGGGGCTTTCGATTGCGAAGTGGATTGTTGATAAGCATCAGGGTTATTATGACATCGTGAGCCGCGAAGGGCTGGGAACACGGTTTAGTGTGGTGTTTCCGCGATGTGGTTAGTGTCGTGGAACTGCAGTGTTATACTGGCGGTCGAAAAGACTGACCGCTCAGTATGTATTGTTGCATATTGATTGACAAAAGTAATACTTGAAGTTATACTTTTGGTATGAAAACAATTATAGGTGGGCATCCTGTAGAGTGGGATGACCAAAAAAACGAGATCAATAAAAACAAACATGGAATCAGTTTTGAAACTGCAGCGTTGGTATTTGCTGATGAAAATCGGATTGAGTATTTTGACAGACTTCATAGTGTTGAGGAGGACAGATATGTAGTGCTTGGCAGGGTAAATGATATTCTGTTTGTAGTGTACACAGAGCGCGAAGATGCGTCAAGACTGATTTCAGCAAGGTTGCGACTGCTGCAGAGAGGAGGATTTACTATGGCGATTGTTAGAACGACAATAGCGAATGGACAGAAGCCAACAGAGGCACAGATCAAAGAAATTGAGGAAGCTTCAAAAAGACCTATTTTTTTGACGAAGATGCACCAGAATTGACTCCAGAACAGTATGCAGAAATGGCAGCCATAGCTGCATTGAGACGCGAAGAAATGAAGAAACCTGTCATTTCACTGAGAGTATCACCTGCGACACTTGAAAAAGCGCGTGCAACTGGAAAGGGTTACACAGGGTTCCTGAGCCGGCTTTTGGATAATGCCATTAATGATCCCGACATTGTGGCAAAGAGCTTATGACAAGAAAGACCATTTATCTATCCAGTCATTCATTCAGGGAATGGGACAATCGGATAGAAAATGGTCTTTTTTCAGTTACAACATTAAATCAGCAGTTCTATTTCATATTTCTGCAGCCAGTAATTCACCTGCAAAAGATACGCAAGCAGCTGCGGTCCGGCCATGAGCTGTCCGTAGAACGGTCTGCCGTAGTCGGAGGGCTGGCTGATGTAGTCGAGCACTTTGTTCAGGTCAATCAGTTCCCGCAGGGGCGCGCGCGTGTCAGACAGTGTTTCCACGATCGCGGTGCGCAGCAGGTTTTCGTAGGCGGGGTCATACGTTTTGGGATAAGGACTCTTTCTGCGGTATAACACCTCGCCGGGGAGCAGTCCGTCCGCGGCGGCGCGCAGCAGTCCCTTTACCACGCCGTCCTTGCATTTCATGGACCATGGTACGTTCCACAGATATTCCACAATGCGGTGGTCGGCAAAAGGAACGCGCGCCTCGAGTCCCGCGTGCATGCTTGTGCGGTCCATGCGGTCAAGCAGCGTCTGCATAAACCACTTGAGATTGAGATAAGAGATTTCCCGCCTGCGCTTTTCTTCGCTGCTTTCCCCCTCCAGAACAGGGACTTCCGAAATTGTCTTTGCATATGCGGCATGGGCGTATTCTTCTAAGGGAAGAAGGGACAGTACGCTGTCTTTCAGGAGCATGGTGCGCGGGGAGAAATCCATCGACCACGGGAAGCAGTCTGCGTCAAAGCACTCTTTTCTGTGGAACCACGGATAACCGCCAAAGATTTCATCGGCGCACTCTCCGGTGAGGGTTACTTTGTGGCTGGCGGCGACTCTCTTGCAGAAGTAGAGCATGGATGCCTCGACGTCCGCCATACATGGCAGGTCCCTGGCATCGACGGCCTCAAATAAATATTGATACAAATCTGCGTTTGCACATTCAAGGTACTGGTGGTTGGTATGGCAGTGGGCGATCATCAGATCCACCCACGGTCTGTCCTGTGAGGGCTGAAAGGCGTTTGCCCTGAAATTTTTGTCATTGTCCTTAAAGTCAAAGGAGTATGTATCGAGCCTCTTACCCTGCCTTTGAAGCTCGCTGCTGCATACCGCTGTGACAAGACTACTGTCCACACCGCCCGATAAGAAGGTACAGACAGGCACATCGGAAAGCATCTGCATCCTGATGGCGTCCGTGACCAGATACCGGGTTTTCTCGACTGTGTTTTGCCAGTCCTCTTTATGTGGATAACTCTCCAGCTTCCAGTAACATTTTGTGGATAGGTGCTGGGAAAAGTCGGAGCCGTTACATTCGAGATAATGTCCCGGCAGCAGCTCATCTATATTTTTAAAAACACCCTTTCCATAGGTCTTCGCAGGGCCAAGACCGAAGATCTCACAGAGCCCGTCGCGGTCGGCCTGCGCCTTAAAGTCTGGAAAGCACAGGATTCCCTTCAGCTCGGAGGAAAAGATGAGGGTGTTGCGAAAGAGGGTATAGAACAAAGGCTTTACCCCGAGTCTGTCGCGAAACAGATATAATCTCTGCAGTGTTTCATCGTATATGGCAAAGGAAAAAATGCCGTTTAGCTGTGTGATGTAGGAAGTGCCGTGCAGGAGATATCCCATCAGGATCACTTCTGTATCGCAGGTCGTTTCAAAGACGATGCCTTCCTTCTCCAGCGCGCGGCGGAGGCTGGGCATGTTGTAGATCTCACCGTTGTAGCAGATGACGGCGCGGTGGTTTCCAAGCTGTCTTGTCATGGGCTGCTTTCCGCATTCGAGGTCCAGGATGGACAGACGGGTGTGGGAAAGCCCGCAGTTTCTTGACAGCCAGACTCCGTTTTCATCAGGTCCGCGGTGGTGCTGGCGGGTATTCATCTTCTGCAGGATGGAGAACCATCTTGCGGATTCCTCCTTATAGTTTACATGAAAGCTTGCAAAGCCTGCGATTCCACACATTTTTGATATCCTTTCCCGATATTTATATATAGTCCTTGAGGATTGGCTGATACTGCCTGTGCTCCAGTGCCATTTCCAGTGTCGGTATCAGCAGTTCAACGTGTGCCACCAGAGAGTTTGGTTTTGTCTGATAGTTATCCTGTCCGAACGGGACAAAGTAGATATTCTTACTGTTGCACAAAAGACCGATATTTTTCAGGTTCATGCCAAGCCCATCGTTGGTCGAGATGGAGATGACGAGGGGCTTGTTGTTGCGCATGTGGGCTTTTGCCGCCATGAGGACAGGCGTGTCGGTGATGCCGTTTGCCAGCTTTGCGGCGGTGTTTCCGGTGCAGGGAAGGATTGCCAGCGCGTCAAGGTATGCTTTCGGACCGATTGGCTCTGCTCCCGGAATGGATACGATCGGGTCTTTTCCGGTGATTTCTTTTATTTTTGTGACATATGTGTCAGGTTTTCCAAAGCGGCTCTCGAGCGTCTGGGACGCCTCTGACAGAATCGGATAAATGTCAGCGCCGGCATCAGACAGCTTTTGCAGCTCTGCGAAGGTTTTTTCGAAGGTGCAAAAAGATCCGGTCAGTGCGATTCCGATTTTTTTTCCTTTGATGTCCATGTGTATCAGGCCTCCTATAGTCTGTTGATGACGAAATCTGTTAAATACTTTGCGCAGCTTTCTCCGGCGTATTTTCCGGGAAGTCCCGGGCAGAAGTGAATGTTGACGTTTAACTTCAGGGCGGTCTCATAATCGGCGCCTGTTCTGTTGGAGGCGATGTCAATGACAATGGCGTTTGGCGATATTTTCTCGAGACATCTGCGGTTCAGGACCCGGGCGGGAATTGTGTTAAAAATGTACTCAAAACAGCAGATGTTGTTCCACAGTTTTGACAGATGCAGGGTCTCAAACCCAAGGGCACACGCGAGGGCAAGCTCGTTGGCGTCGTTGGAGCATACCGTGACACAGGCGTGAAGCCCTTTCAGGCGGTCTGCGATGATCTTGCCGCACCGGCCATAGCCCAGTACGAGGGTATTGCTCATATGGAGATTTGTGTCCTTGTGCAGCAGCGCTTCCAGGATCGCGCCTTCCGCGGTGGAGACGGCGTTGTACAGTGTCATGGGCTCATCGAGCATAAAGTCATGGCAGCTGATTTCCCGCTCCTCACAGGTTCTGCGGAAATCTTCCGGTATGATGCCTGCGAAAATTTTCTGGTGTTTGTGAATACTCCGCTGCAGTTCTGAGATGCTGATTGCGGTATCGGAGCTTTCCTCGCAGTAGAGGGAATCGGACTTTGTGAACGGGATGCCGCCTATGATCACCTGCGCGGAGTCGAGGGCTTCGCGCAGGGAATCTGTGAAAGCTAATTTGGATTTTATGGATGGACTGCAGGAAATCTGGACAGTGCGGAAACAGAGGACCCGGTAGCCTTTTTCAGCAAATACAGGAGCCATACATGCTGTCCGCCTGTCGCCGCCTAAGATTGCAATATCATATTTTGCCATATTTCTTGGAGGCATATCGCACCTCCTTATATTTAATCGACTTATCTTTAAAATATGACAAAATCAGAAAAATGTTCGGCCTGTGTACAGGAAAAGCACCTCAAATCAGGGAAAATTTGCAGGTGCCGGTCGCTATGAAGTCCCGGAACTGTTATGAAAAATAAATGATAGGAAATCCTGTATCACATCAGGATGGTTATTTAAAGTGCAGACTCCGAGAATAGAGTCCTCGTCGAGTCCGTATGCGGAGGGGAGAATGCTGTTCTTTAGGTAAATACCAATCGGATTGGATGTTTCCGGGTCGCAAAAAAGTGCAGTTTCCAGCAGTTCAAGATCCTGGGGCGGCAATAAGTCCTGCAAATTTAAAAATACATTCTGGTTATGATACTGTTCCATAATGCTCTGCTTTGTGATGACAATGTCGACGGTGTCAGTGCCTGTCAGGGACTGAAAAACAATCGAGGAAGCATCGCTGTACAGGTCGTCTGTCAGATTGATAGAAGTATCAAAGGTAATGACTTGTAGACCGCTGAAATTTTCCCTGGCATAGAAGTCGTCTTTTAAGCGGGCAAGCTGTGATTCCCCGGCGGGAGTCTGATTGATGAAAGCGCAGTAAAGCATACAGTCCTGTCTGCTCCTCAAAAATGCTCCTCCAGCCTGATACAAAATGAACAGAACCACAAGCCCAATCAGAATCGGGACTCTGTAATAGTTCCAGATGTACCAGCGCCGGTCTGGCGGCGTCATCTTTTTTAACTTTTCTTTCTCTTCCAGAAAAGATTTTTTGAATTTTTCTCCTGCCATATCGTATCTCCTCGTATATTTTTGAAATAATCGTCACAGGATGTCTTATTCCTCTGGCAATGGAATGCTGATGATGATCTCGTTGCGGTAGTAAGGAATAGAGCTGAAAGAGATCTGTACATTTTCCTTCCCGTAATAGGTAATAAGCCGGTGGTAAATGTTGTGCAGTCCTACATGACCTTTGCCGTCATCGGTATGATTGCCTAACGTGATGTCTTCTATTTTCTTTACGTCAAATCCGCTGCCATTGTCAATCACCCCGATGGACAGGCGATTCTCCACAGCGTGAAAACTGATTTCAATCGTGGGAACGGATATTGGTATTCCCGATGCGTCGATACCAAAACCGTGGCGGATGGAATTTTCCACCAGAGGCTGCAGGAGGGTTTTGGGAATCAGCAGCTGGGTTAAGTCTGAGGAAGGCTTGTACAGGAAGATGATGGATTGCTGAAACCGCTGATTCATCAGCTTGATGTACACATCGGCGTGGCGCAGCTCATTGGAAATGGTAATCAGATCCGCACCGTAGGAAAGTCCGATGCGCAGGTACTCTGCCAGATACTGAATCATGTTTGTGGCGGTGTTGGAATTTCCGCGCAGCACCTCCGACTGGATACACTCCAGCGTATTGTAGAGAAAATGCGGGTTAATCTGCTCCGTCAGAAGCTGAACTTGTGTTTTGTACTTCTCTGCCTCTTCCTGCTTGATGCGTATCATCTGCTGGCGGATGGTGTCATGCATATTGTTGATGGCGGAGCCAAGCTGCCCAATTTCATCATTGGCCGAAAATATTAATTTATCGGTATAACGGTTTTCCTCGATTTGATGGACCACCTCTACCAGCCTGTTGACGGGGCGGGTAATGTAGTGTGCCATCAGGAATGCGATGGTCAGCAGAAAGAATACCAATAGTACAAGTAACAGCAGCAGGGTATAACCCGTCTTTCCAAAGATATCTGGAAATGTTTCCCGGGGGGCATAGTTGAGCAGAATCATATCTCCATAGCGCAGTCCGTAAGCGGCCAGATAGCAGTCAGAGCTGACAAAGGTACTGCAGTCGGAAGTATTCCAGGTGGCAGCGTCAAGCAATTCTTTGGTCCGCTCATCTTCGAGAATTGCTGTGACATCCTCCGTGTCCTCGGTGGAAGGACTGTTCAACAGATCGCCGTCGGCGGTCAACAGGTAGTAAACATTTTCTGTCTCACTCACATTGGTCAGATTCAGGCAGGTCTGGAGCTTGGAGGAATCAATAAAGATGATTACATAGGCATCCGGCGCAGAATCAGAAAGGTCCAGCTCTACATACTGCGTGATAACGCTCACCGGAAATACGATCGGAATGACAGACACCCGGCTGCGGAAAGGGCTCTTGCGCTCCTTTAAAAAAGAGATGCCCTTTACGCGTGAAAGTTCCTCTGGCGAGAACATTTCCTCTGCCGTCTCATAAAGGGGATTATTGAAAAGCGTGTAGGCGGTCCTGCCATCCCCAGAGAGAAGCATCGCGCCGTGGACCAGGTAATTGCAGTTGGACAGTGTGGAGAGCTCATCCTGTATCTTACTTTTGGCAGTGAGGTAGGAGGGCTCGCTCAGACACAGGTATTCAACATCGGATTTAAAGTCCTCGGTGCCGCAGGTGAGTACAAAACGTTCAATGATATCGGTATAATTCATATAGAATGTGTTTGCGGCACTGACAGTGGCCGTCCGTATACCGCCGAGCAGCCGTTCTGAAAAAATATAGCGGTAATAGATCACTGCGGTCAAAGTAATAATCGTGCTAAGAGCAAGTGCAAGACCGCACATGACAAAGCTGATTTTTGAAAAAAGAGAAAGGTTCCTGAACTTTTTGCGCATGGCTTTACTCCTTTTGGGTTCGATCTGTATATTTTGCCTGAAAATCGGAAGGGGTAATACCGTGGACATTTTTAAATGCCCGTGAAAAGGAACGATAATCCCCATACCCTACACGATAACTCACCTCATTGATGGAAGTGTTGGGATTCATCAGGGCCCGCCGGGCATATTCCATTTTTTCTGTCAACAGATAATCCCTCAGGTTTACATTGGTCTTATTCTTAAAGTAAATAGCAAAATAGGAAGGGCTCAGATGCACCTGCTGGGCAATGTCCTCAATTTTAATGTGGTTGGTAACATTCTGGTGAATGAACTCCTTGGCTTTTCGTATGATAGCATCTTCTGATTCGGCACAGTTTTGGGGAGCTTTCGCGTATTTATTCCCGCCGTATCCGTACACTGCATCAATAAATTCGGAGAGATGGCAGAAGGAGCTGCTCATCCATTCCCGAATCTGGGAAAGCTTTGTGAGGCGGTACAAATCCTGAGCGTTCACTTCCGACAGGATTTCCTGGTGAGAGAAGGAAGAGAGCTCTTGTTCTATCATGTGAAACAGGGAGTAGCACATGCTAAAAACATAGTTTGGAGGGGGCATGGGCACATATAGAAGACGGTCAATAAAATCATTGCAAAAGGTGCGGATGCCCTCTAAATCCTTCTTGACAATAAATTGTACCAGAGGAAGACAGTCAATATCGGTCAGCTTCAAGGTTGGCTGAACAGAACAGAGGATCTCATAGGTGAAGATTCCCGACGTGTCATCATACAGCCGATAGGTGATGGAGGCCAGTGCCCTGTTGTAGGAGTAGGAGCACTCCATCAGACCGGAAACCATGTCTCCGATGCCGATCAGAGGCATCGGAAGATTCTTTTTCCGGATGGCAGTCTGGCACTTGATGGCATTTTGGAAAGGAAGGCTGTCAGAGGTATTAAAGATACCTACAATCTGATTTTCGCCGTGTTTCCAGAAAATATGTTTTTCCTGGGAAAATTCCTCGTCCAGACAGGAAATCAACTGCTGGCAGGGAAGCTGCTGGTCCTTTTGCTCATAGAGCAGGACGCAGACATAGCAGGAACTGTCACTGATGGCAATTCCTGTATTCTGCAGAAGCTGACCAATCATGTTTTGCTCTAAAATCTTGCTGTCCAGCAGCCGGTTGAGAAAATTTAAGTTTAGCTTTTCCTGATATAATCTGCTGTGGTTGCCCTTGTTCTGCTGGCTGCGGTCCAGACAGGTTCTGTATATGGCATCATACAGCTCAGAGCTGTCCAACGGCTTTAAAAGATAGGCTTTTGCACCGTAGCGGATGGCATCCTTGGCATAGGAAAAGCTGTCGTAGCCGCTCAGAATAATAAAATCGGTCAGGATTCCAAGCTTTCTGGTTTTCTGGATGACCTCAATACCATCCAAATCTGGCATTTTGATGTCAATAATGGCAAAGTCCGGGCGGAATTCCAAAATGGCGCTGAGGGCATCCTGACCGTTGGTGGCAAGACGTACGAGCTGAATACCCAGCTCTGCCCAGTCAACGGCATTTTCGAGTTCTCTTAATATGCTGATTTCATCGTCTGCCAAAATGGCGGTAAAATAAGTGGTTTGGGTTTCCATGTTTGTCCTCCAAATATACTCACGAGCGATAAAGTTTGCAAGGTGGCTTTAGGTATTAACGCTCGTGAGTCGGTGTTGCTGGCAAATTTTACTGCCCGTCAGTATAAATAATAAAAGTGTATCACACGGTGCATCATAAAACAAGAGTGTTTTTTTGGAAAAAGAGAAGGGCTTTGTGCAAATAGAATAATAAGTCTGCTTTTTGAAAGGGTGAATTGTCTGTATTGACCTTTTTGGGCAAAGTGCAGCGCCTCATCACTATACATTCGGCACAAAAAAACATGGAATTTGTTACATGGTAAGTGAAAAGTGTCCTTTGGTTTCGATGGGAAAAAGAATAAAATAATAAATGTAATGTACGTGTGCAAAATTTTACATCAAAAGGAGGATACCATGAAAAAGAAATTAATTAGCATGATGTTGACGGCAGCGATGGTTGCCAGCCTGTGTGCATGTGGCGGGACACCCGATGCAGATAATGGGCAAAACACGAGTGGTGACCCGTCTGCTGCAGACAGCGAGGCACAGTCGGCAAGCGGGCAGGAAGCTCAGGCGCCTGAGGGTGCAACCACCATTGAAGTATGGACCAATGACCGCCACGACCTGGAGTATGTGGAGTCCATGATTGACCAGTACAATCAGAGTAACTCCGACGGAATTTTTATTAATCTGACTGTCATTACCGAAGATTACCAGAACATGCTGGCTCTGGCTTACAATGGCGGTACAGCGCCGGATGTAGTGACTGCGAATTCACTGCCCTTAAATACGTTTGCGGATACAGGCATTCTGGTTCCTTTAAATGAGTATATTGATGCGGATGAGACATTCCAGAAAGTCAATGAACCTTATGAGCATGCTTATGAAGGCCTGAATCTGAGAAACGGGAATATTTACGGTGTATATACCGGAATGCGTTCCGGTGTGCGTGTGGAGTATAACAAGGACGTGGTAGAAGCGGCAGGCTATACGGAAATCCCCGCGAAATTAGAAGATTACATTGATATGGCAAAGACCATTACAGAGCAAAACGGCGGCAGCTGCTATGGTATTGGATTTACTTCATCTTCGCCGTTTGAGCGTCTCCTGGAGATGTCTGCTCAGGTTTCCGGCATTTTCTATTACGACTATGTAAATGGCAGATATGATTTTAGCGGATACAAGGAAATCCTTGAGCTCGGCCAGAGATTCATCAGCGAGGACATTGCATATCCTGACCAGCAGGCTGTGGATAATATGAGAGCGCTGTTTGCGGAGGGACAGTTTGCACTTTGGAGCAATGCATCCCAGGAAGCTTCTGTATTTACAGACCAGATTCCTGTGAACGGCTTTGAGTGGGGCGTGGCACCTGTGCCGTCTATCACAGGCGAAATCAAAGGTGCGCTGCAGACGACACCGTCCAAGTCCTGGGGAATTGTATCCTCTTCAGAGAACAAGGAACAGGCATGGAAGGTAATTCAGTATTTCCAGTCTGAGGAATTTGTAAAGGGTTATCTGGAAAATGGTTACTGTCTGCCGATTAGCACCTATATGGATGGCGTGATTGACAAGTCCAAGATCGGCCGTCTGGCTGATTTCTCCATGCTGGAGTATGAATCGGTATATCCGCAGCCGCCAGTGATCAACCTGACCGGTGACGATTACCGCGTTGTGCTCTGGAATGCAGTGATGGATTATGTGGACATCGATGATGCAATTGAAGATTTGAATACCCGCTACAATGAGGCGCTGGATGCAGACGTTGCTTCTGGAGCGACCAAGAGGCTGGTGATTTCTGATTACGATCCGCTTCATCCCAACGATGGAACAATGACTTATCTTGAAGAGTAATTTACGGGAATAAGGAACGGGAAATGGGGGGACCGTAGGATGGTTCCCCTTCCTGTTTGCAGTAGAGTGCATAGACTGGCATGGCGGTATCAGGATGGCCGTGGCGCGCGGCAGCCGTTTCTCATGAATGAGTGGGGGATAAGGAGGATTTCATGCAAAAAACAAACAAAGGGAAAAAGAAATTTAGTAGAGATGATCTGGTGGCAGGGCTGATGCTGACACCTGCCATTGTGTTTCTGATTGTGTGTTCTATCTATCCGTTTATCTGGATTTTTCGGTATGTCTGTTATGATTATAACGGATTTACGGCTACTTTTACGGGAACGCGCAATATTACCAGAATGCTGGGCGATAAGACGTTCTGGAACAGCGTGGGGCACACCTTTGAGTATGCCGCATACAAATTGATCTTTATTATTCCGTTATCGCTTCTGATGGCGGTACTGTTGAATATGCGTATGAGAGGTGCGAATCTTTTCCGGGGAATGTATTTTATGCCTACCATTATCAGTACCTCTATTTCCGGTATGATATTTGCGTTCATATTTGCGACGCAGAACGGCATTGCGAACAGTGTCTTACAAAGCATGGGGATTATTGACTCTCCGATCAAATGGCTTATGAGCCGGGACTGGGTTATGGTGACGGTAACCATCATGGCGATATGGGGCGGCTTAGGTAATTATATGTTGTATTTTACCACTGGAATGAATGGTTTATCCGAGGATGTGTATGAGTCGGCAAAGATTGACGGGGCAAACGGTGTGCAGACCTTTTTCCGAATTACACTGCCTATGCTTGCGCCAGTGTTGAAGGTTGTGCTGATGCTTGCAATCACCAGTGCATTCAAAGATTATGAGGCGATTATGGTATTGTCCAAGGGTGGTCCGGGCAACCGTTCAATGGTAATGTTCCTTTACATATATAATTTGATATTCGGCTCTACGGACTCAACAAGTCAGGCACAGATCGGTTATGGTGCTTTGCTGAGTATTATGGCGGCTCTTATCGTAGGTACGGTGACCATTATTTACAATATTGTAGCGAAAAAACTGGATGATGTTGTGTAGGAGGTGACATAGATGGAAAAAGGGCATGCGGTATATTCGACACAGACTAAAATACTGAGAGGCCTGGTATGGGTATTTATGCTGTTTATGGCAGTACTGATGATCTTTCCGGTAATCTATATTGTTTTTGGATCTTTCAAGGGAAATTCTGAGCTTCTGGTAGGCGGAACGAATATTTTTCCAAAGAAATGGGTGTTTTCAAACTATTCCAATGCGTGGCAGCAGGCAAATTTTGCCAGATATACAGTCAACAGTATTTTTCTGGCTTTGGGAGTAATGATCGTATCCCTGGTCAACTCTACCATGGCGGGATATGTGTTTTCCAGAAGAAAATTTAAAGGAAAAGAGATATTATATGGCATTTTCGTTATGTTCATGTTTATCAATGTAGGTTCTGTATCATTGAGGCCGCTGTTTGAGTTGTCTGTAAAATTACATATGAATAAAAGTCTTATCAGTGTTATTTTGATTTCAGCAGGCGGCGGTCAGGCGACATATCTGTTCTTGAGCCGTGGTTTTGTGAATGCACTTCCGATGGAGCTGGACGAGGCAGCCAAGATTGACGGATGTACGTTCTTCCAGATTTACCGATTGGTTATTCTGCCGTTGCTAAAGCCGGTAATGGCAACAATCGCCCTTCTTTCTTTCCGACAGGGCTGGAATGAATATATTCTTCCATTGGTATTCACGATGACAAACGAAAACCTGAGACCCCTTACCGTGGGCGTTAACATGCTGAAAAATGCCGGTGACGGTGCGGCGGCATGGGATATCATGTTTGCGGGCGCCAGCATTGCGATTATCCCAATGCTTGTGATTTATTGCATTTTTAGCAGAAACTTTATGAGCGGTATGACAGCGGGAGCTGTGAAAGGATAACAGATGTTGATAGAGATAGAGAAAGCCACTTTGTCAAAGTGGCTTTTGTCTCAATATGGAAAATGATTGCACAGTTCAATGTGCGGAAATGAGGAATACGATGCAGAGATGGAAACTGGGAATTGACGGGTATGTGATGCAGTATATGATTGCAGGACCGGTGACTGAGGATTATTCTTCTGATACAAGAGCTTCGGAACAGCTTGCGCTGGAGGCGGCACTGCGGGCAGAGATTGTTTCACCCAGGGCAAAAGACGTAAATCCCCGGATAAAGATGGGGGACAGAGAAGAGCATGGCGCACCATGGACCGTTTATGCCGCTTATGGGAACTGCTTTATCGATGTGTCTTCCTTTTACGCTACCCTGCAGAAAGTTCATCTGGCGGCAGCCACCGTTTTGTATGTCCCAAAAGAGAGGGAGACAGCTGTCAGGATATGGACTTATATGGCGGTGGGCGTGTACTTAAACGGAGCGCTTGTGGGCGAGGTGGAACGGCCGGTTTATAAGCCCGTTCAGTATCTGGATGTGAAGCTGTCCTTAAAGGCAGGAAACAATCTTTTATATTTTGACTGTGAAAACCTGGGAGTGCGGGATACCAGAAACATGCTGGCAGTTCAGGTCAGGGAAGACAGTGCAGCAGTTGAAGCAGCTCTGCCCGATGAAGAATTTCAGGATCGTGTTTATGAGGAAGCGGAATTTCTCTCAAAGCTGCATCTGAAAGACGGAAAAGTAATTTTCCCCGGACAGGTGCCCAAAGGTCTTGCCTACTGCAGCCACAAGGCAAGCCCGGACTATGAAGTGATGTGCCAGGCGCCTGCGTGGATTCAGCCAGGAGATGGGACATCGTTGGAGATTTCGTCTGAGATATCGTGTGTGACGATGCGCATTCAGGGAGACGGATATGAACTGTCAAGGACGCTCGAATTTGCGGAACGGCGCAGGCCCGAATACAGGAACCAGACGCTGTCCTGGGAAGACAATTTCAGGGCGGTCATGGAGGAGATTGCTTCTGTGGGAAGTCTGAACCGCGGAAAATTTGGATTTGCCATATCGAATATTCTGGCAAGAAAATATCTTGGCAGGGAGTGTCCCGAGGACAGGGAGAGGCTTTTGGGAGACCTGGAGCTGATTCACAGGCGGGTGGACTGTTCGGATTTCCTGCTCTGCGGCCTGCTTCGCTATATGCACTACTATGAGCTGGACCAGAACCTGGCAGAGCGGGTGCGGGAGGTTCTGTTGGATTACCGCTACTGGATGGATATGGAAGGGGCGGATGCCATGTGCTTTTGGAGTGAGAATCACGCGCTGATGTTTTATTCCTCGGCTATGGATGCGGGCAGCTTTTATCCGGAGGCGTATTTCCCACGGGCTGGCATGAAGGGGCGGGAGCTCGCTCTTTTTGGGAGGCAGAAAGTGCTGGAATGGCTGGAGGATGTGGAAAACGGGGGTTTTGAGGAGTTCCTGAGCACCGTGTATATGTGCGTAACCTTCGCGGCACTGTTGAATGTGGTAGATTTTGCGGAACCTGAGATTTCCCGCAGGGCGAGGGCTCTGACGGATCGTCTGGTGCGGGAACTGTGTCTGCAGACCTTTCGGGGCAGTGTCATTGCGCCTATGGGACGGGTGTACAGGGAGGTGATTTATCCCTTTGGACAGGGAGCGCAGTCGATTATTCATCTGCTGAATCCCGAAGCGCCGGATGACTATGGGGAAGGCTGGCTGGCATTTCTTGCAAACAGTACCTACCACTTTCCAGACGGGATGACAGAATTGATGGAGCGGGATGCGGAATGCGTTTACACTGCCGGGAATGCCCTGATTATGCTGGAGAAAAATAAAGATTACTGCCTGACTTCTGTGTTGTCGCCGCGCGGGGATGCTTTCGAGCGGTGGCAAAATATCCGGGGAAAGGCGGACGGTGACAGGGCTTCTCATTCCTACACGCGTTCTTTAAATGAATGTTTTCATGGGACTACGTATTTTCAACCGGGAGTGTACGGTTATCAGCAGCATATGTGGTATGGGGCACTTTCGGCGGAAGCAGTGGTATTTGTGAATCATCCTGGGACTTACGCGGAACACTCCGGCATGAGACCGGGATATTGGTTTGGGAATGGGGTGATGCCGGCGCTGAAGCAGACCAGCGGTATGCTGGGGGCTGTGTATGATATTCCAGATGGTCATCCGATTGGCTTTACGCATGTGTACTGTCCTCTTGGCCGGTTTGACGAGCACATTGCAGAGTCCCATTGGCTGATCCTGCGGAAAGATGAGGGATATCTGGCGCTGTGGAGCAGCGGGGAGCTGCAGCCTTATAACGATATGATTTTTGACTGTGAGTTCCGGGTGTATGAGAGCAGCGCGGCTTATCTGTGTATCTGCAAAAGAGGGCAGGATTATGACAGTCTGGCGGATTTTGCGGATGATGTCAGGAAGCTTTGCCCAGTGTATGACCGCGCACAAAAAAAGCTTTCCGCAGGAGAGGGATATGTACTTGTGTACTGCGCCGGTGAGGACAAAACACAGTTTGTCGATTAGGATGGGAGATAATATGACAGTGATAAGAAGAAAAGAGATTACGGCGATCAACACTCCTTTGGTTTTTCCGGGAACGAACAGTGGGGCGTGGGAAAGTCTGTCTGCATTTTGCAGTAAAGGGGTGCATTATCTGATTGTTGCAGGAGAGGATGGCAAGTGGATCAGCAAGAGCATGGATTTAAGGCGCTGGCAGGAGTTGAGACCACTCTCGGAGGAGGATTTGCCGGCCCTTGAGGGCGCGAACGGGGATCAGAGGTCATCGAACTGTTCGATTGTATGGGATGAAGAGCTGGCTCTGTATGTAAAATATGAGCTTGTCTGGAACAAGACAGCTTCTTGTGCGCAGATAGATCTGGCAGTTGGCCGGGATTTGAAGCATTGGCAGTGCTTTGAGCGGGACCAGGCCACAGCACCGGAACGGGGCATTGTGTATGACGGGGATTATTACAGGGCGCTGCCCTTTGGAGAATATATCAGGAAAGAGTCTTTGCCGGAGGGCGTTCCAGTATTTGATATACGGGATTACGGGGCGATTGCAGACGGGGCGACCTTATGTACGGAGCCATTTATGGCGGCTGCGGAGGCGGCGAGGGATGCAGGAGGAGGCATTGTGCTGGTTACTGGGGGACATTACTGCGTGGGGTCTGTCTGGATTTATGACAATACGACCTTGTGGATTACCATGGATTCTGCCTTGTGTGCATCGAAAAACCTCTCCAATTATGACAATGCGCTTCTGGCCTGCATCGATGCCAGGAATGTGTCCATCAGGGGAGGGGGAAAGATTATCGGAAACGGTGAGTATTTTGCCTATCTGCCTTTGAAGCGTCCGCTGTTAAATCCGCTTGAGAAAACCAAGCTTCCGCCGCATTTATTTGATCCGATGGGGTATCCGGTGGACACGATTCGCTATGCGTACCGGTCCAGAATCCGCTATGCGGAGGATAAATATGAGGAGGGGCTTTGCCCGATCGAGCGGCCGATGTACACGGTATGGATATGTGGCTGTGAGGGGGTGTCAATCGAGAACATTGTCATCGAGGGAGCGCTGGACTGGACACTGGTGCTCGATTGCAGCCAGAAAGTGAAAGTCAGGGATATGGTAATCAACGGAAACCGCCATGTGGCAAACACGGATGGAATTGATATTATGGGGTGCAGCCAGGTAGAGATAGACCATTGCTTTATCTCCTGTGCAGATGACGGAATCTGCATCAAATCACCCAGAAGGCGGGAGCATGACGGGATTGAGATAAAGGGCTGTCAGGCGAAAATGAGGGGGACGAGCGATATCCGGGTCAGGGACTGCACGGTGGTGTCTGTGATGAACGCTTTTAAAATCGGTACAGAGACATATTTTGACATTGAGAATGTTACGCTGGAGCGCTGCAAATTTATGCTGCCGGATATTTTTCCGGGGACAGTATCTGGAATCTCGATAGAATCTGCAGACGGAGGCAATGTGCGGAATATAGAGATCTGTGATGTTGAGATGAACAGGGTGTGCTGTCCGCTGTTTATCTGCCTGAATAAGAGAAACAAATATGGTTTTGGGGATGACAGGGAGAGAAGGGCATACGGCGCGATCGAGCATGTCAAAATTGAGCGGGTGAATGCGCAAGAGGTTGAGGTTCCGGGAATCATCACCGGTTTTAGAGACACGGCAGAGGAAACTGTGATGGAAGGCAGGGTGAAGGACATCCGCATCCAGGAGTTTTACGCGGTATATCGGGATAATCAGGAAGAGCTTCATCCAGAGAAAACAGTGTATGAGAATGTGGGGGATTATCCGGAAAACAATGCTTTTGGAGATGTTCCTGCATATGGACTGTATATCCGCCATGGAGAAAATGTCACGGTCGGGAACTGCCATGTAGTACCCAGGAGCATGAATCAGAGGGAATGCTTTGTGTGGGAGGATTAAAAGATATGACGAAATGCAGGAAGGAGGTTCTATATGTTTGTATATAATGAAGCGTGCAGCGTGACAAATTGTGAGCCCGGTGTTACGAGAAAAGTGATGGGATATAATGATGCCGTGATGCTGTGCGAGATTACATTTGAGGCAGGGGCAAAGGGCAATCCCCATACGCATCCGCACACACAGGTTACGTACATTGCGGAGGGGAAGTTTGCGTTTACAATCGGTGAGGAGACAAAGGTGGTCTCGAAGGGGGATTGTGTGCTGATGCCCCCGGGTATCCTCCATGGAACAGAGTGTCTGGAGGCGGGCAGGCTGGTGGATGTCTTTTCACCAAAAAGGGAAGAGTTTTTGAATTAATGGGAATCAATATGGAAAGGCATGGTTCATTTTATGGAAGATTATATTTGTAATAAGGTAGCGCCAAGAATCCGGGGAGACGGCGGATGGGTGGAGTTTGTTTCTTATGAGGATGGGCAGCTCACGCTGATTTTCAGGGGAGAGTGTTCGAAATGTATGATTTTGGACAGGTGTCTTGACTGGATTTGTCAGGAAGTAAAGAAGGACTTAAAGGAAGAAATCACCATTAAGCCTCTTCGTATCAAGCCCTTTTTCTGGGATAACTAAGGGAGGGAAATTATGGCTTTTGTAGAAGTAATCAGAAGAAGTATGAGACCGGAGGAGTGGACGGATCTGCGCTATGCGTGGGTCAAGAGAAGCCTGATTGGCAGACAGCATGAGATCACAGACCTTGTGATCAGGGACGCGGTGCAGGTTGGGGAAAACGAATATGAGTTTCTATCGGACTACCGTCCTCTGCGCAAGGGGGAGATGTATTTTACCCCGGATGGGACGGTATTCATCAAAGGAACGGCGACGATTCCCGAGGATTTTCGAAAGGAGAAGATCTGGTTTACGCTCCATACGGCGGCGGAGATGATGGTAAAGATCAACGGCAGATATGCCGGAGGCATTGATCCAAACAGGGACCGGATTTTACTTAATCCATGGCTGGAGGAGGGGAGCGATACATTCACATTTGAGATTGAGGGATACAACCGCTCCAAGCCGGACGATGAGAGAAATCCGGATTCGATGCATCTAAGAGGGTGCAGACAGATTTTTGACGGGGCGTATGTGTCATTAATCAATCAGGATTTACAGAATTTGTACTATGATTTAACCCTGCTGCTCGACATTGCAAAATCGCCGCACTTTGACGAGGATTACCGCCAATTCCTGAACCGGGAATTAAATCAGGCCCTGAATAAAATTGATTTTGATACGTTTGAGGGGGCAGGAGAAGCGCTGAAATATATAGAGGAGCATATCTATCAGAATCAGGATTTCCGCACAAGCGGAACGGTAGCGCTCGTCGGTCATTCCCACCTGGACATTGCCTATTATTGGAGACGAATTCATGTGGTACAGAAAAACGCCAGAACGATTCTGATTCAGATGCGTCTTATGGATCAGTATCCGGAATTTCAATATGCGCACACCCAGCCGTACACCTATGAGCTTCTGGCAAAGTATTATCCAGAGCTTTTTGCGGAACTGAAAGAGAAAATTAAGGCGGGGCAGTTTGAGCCTGTGGGCGCGATGTACGTGGAGCCGGACTGCAATGTGCCGGGGGCGGAGAGCCTGATTCGCCAGTGTCTGTACGGACAACACTATTACAGGGAAGCCTTTGGCATCACGGTGGACAATGCCTGGCTGCCCGATGTGTTTGGGAATAGCTGGATTCTGCCACAGATATTGAAGAAATCCGGCGTTGATTACTTTGTTTCCAATAAGATGTCCACATGGAACGACACAAACCGCTTCCCGCACAATCATTTTCTGTGGAAAGGAATTGACGGAAGCGAGGTGTACGCCTGCGTGCCGCCCACACATTTTATCACATGGAATATGCCCAGCCAGATTCAGGAGAATTGGGATGCCTATCAGGATAAGGAGACAGGTGGTCAGACATTGTCCATGTTTGGCTATGGGGACGGCGGAAGCGGTGTCACAGAGGAAATGCTGGAGCTGATGAAGCGGTTTGACAAGCTGAGTATCATGCCCAGAACAGAGCACATGAGGGCGGACGAATTTCTCCACCGCAATCTGAAAGACAATGAGCAGCTGGAAACGTGGGACGGAGAGCTCTATCTGGAAATGCACAGAGGAACATTCACCACCAAATCAAACCTGAAAGCAGCCAATCGCCGTCTGGAATTTAAACTGCGGAACGCGGAACTTTTGTGGGTGCTGCGGATGCGGGAAGGAAGGGAATATCCGGGGGATGAGTTAAGAGACTGCTGCAAAAAGCTTCTGTTGAATCAGTTTCATGACATTCTGCCAGGAAGCCACATCAATCCTGTTTATCAGGATGCGATGCGGGATTACGAAGCGCTGGAGAGTCGTCTGGATGTGCTGATGGAAGAGGGCGGGGAGCACTATTTTAACACCCTGAATCAAAAGCGGGAGGAACTGACCTTTATTCCATGGACGGAAGGTCCCGTGACCAGGAAGGGCGTCAGAGGTTACTATGTGAATCCAGAGCTGGAAGCCCTTTCTGGAAAGGTGCTTTGCTGGGATGGAGATACCGACACCTCATGGTTCCACACAGAGGGACTGTATGTGGAAACGCCTGTGTACAGAATTTGGTTTCATGAGGATGGTTCTATCGAAAGCTTGTTTGACAAGGAGATGGACAGAGAGTGGACAGATGGAAACTTTAATAAGCTTCGCCTGTATCAGGACACGCCAGGCATGTATGACGCCTGGGATATTCTGCCCAATTACAAGGATGTGGAGTATGCATTTACAGTGGAGGAGGGGCTTCATCTTACCTATGGGGATGGAACTGTGGCAGAGTTCACGGCCAGTTTAAGGACACCAAAAGAAAAAAGTACATGGAAAATGATTATCCGTCTGTTTCAGGATTCCCCTGCGATTGAGGTGGAACATATTGTCGACTGGAATGAGAAGCACAAGATGGTAAAAGCGGAATTTGCCTGCAATGTACTGTCCAGGGAACTGGTGTGTGATACGAGTGCGGGCTATATCCGACGGGAAACACATAAGAATACGAGCTGGCAGAAAGCACGATTTGAAGTGTGCCATCACAAGTGGTGTGATTTTGCCGAAAAAGGCGGCGGCATTGCCATACTCAATGAGGGCAAGTACGGCGTGGGCGTGGAGGAAAAGGGCATGTCTTTGAGCCTGATTCGTTCGAATATCCGCCCGGATATTATGTCCGACATCGGTCATCACGCGTTCTGCTATGTGATTTTGCCCCATAGAGGGGATGCGGTGGAAGCGGGAATTAACCGCAAAGCATTTGCGTATAATGTTCCGTTGGTAAAAACGGAAATAGATTGCCCCAGGCTTGATTTCGGACCGCTGTATCTGCAGGCGGCGAAGCTGTCCGAGAACGGGGAATATGTGGTGTTCCGGCTGAGTGAGCAGGACGGACGCAGAGGAACTGTAAAGCTGCCTTTCAAGGGGTATCTGATGAATATGTTAGAGGATGTGGAAGGGGAGGAATCAGTGGAAAGGATTTCTTATAAACCCTTTGAGATTCTGACAGTCGGAGTACCTGTGGAGGAGTATAGGAAGGCATAGTTTACTACATACCAGAACATATCATTTAGATAAATAGGATGCATAATTAATATAGGAAGGTTTTCCATAGTTTATGGCTAAGGAAAACCTTCCTGTTATCTTACAAACCAGTTTACAAGTTTGACCAGATAGGGTAGGATTGATTTATGAAACGATGAAAAATACAGGAAAGGAAATTTTTATGGGGCAGTCTAAATATGAGTATGCTGCAGTATTTCTTTGAGAATATGCGGAACCAGGATGGTGCGAAGATTGACAATACAGGTCTTGTTTGAGGGACTGAATATTATGCGGCAGGCGGGGCATATCTGTCTCATATGGGGAAGTATGGAATCGCATTCTGCGGAAAGGACTGTCTGGTAAAGTTTCAGGATTAGCGGACAGGGAAATGGATAGATGGAGGATAGGTATGCGGAGCGAGAAAGAGATGTATCAGTTACTGTTGGATATTGCAAATGCAGATGACAGGATTCTGGCAGTATATATGAATGGTTCGCGGACAAATGTCAATGTGCCAAAGGACATTTTCCAGGATTATGATGTCGTGTATGTGGTGCGGGAGACACGGTCTTTTATCGAGGATAAAAACTGGATTTGCAATTTTGGAAACATTCTGTACATGCAGTATCCGGATGAGAGTCCCAATGAACCTGGCGACAAGGAAAATCTATACGGCTGGCTGATGCAGTTTGACGATGGAAACAGAATTGACCTTCATGTGGAGTCAGCAGTGCACGCAGAGGAGCATCTTCGTGACGATAAGCTTTGCAGGATCCTGCTGGACAAAGAGCACATTCTGCCGGAGATACCGGAGGCGAGCGACGAGGATTATCATGTGAAAAGACCGACAGAGGCGCAGTTTCAGGCGTGCACCAACGAATTCTGGTGGTGCAGCAACAACCTGGCAAAAGGCTTATGGCGGGAGGAGATACCATATGTGCAGGACATGACCAACTTTGTCGTCCGCAAGCAGCTCGAAAAGATGCTTGCATGGAAAGTCGGCACCAAGACAGACTTTCGAGTCAGTGTCGGAAAGTCGGCAAAGTATCTGTACAGATGGCTTGACGCGGAGGAATATCAGAGGTATCTGGACACTTATTTTGGCGGAAATGTCGAGGAGGCGTGGGCGGCGGTCTTAAAAATGTGTGATTTGTTTGAGGATACATCGGCATATGTGGCCCATGCACTGGGGTATTCCTGCAATGTCAGGGAGGGGGAGGCGGCGCGGGGATTTCTGGAGCATGTGAGGAAACTGCCAAAGGATGCGCAGCGTGTGTTTTGAAGCGTATGGTTAATTTTATGCTTGTAAAAACGTTTTTATTGTGATACTCTTATTAAGAATAAAAACGTTTTTATCGAGCGCGGACTGAAATATATCCCGCTCGATTCCGGCAATTTTTAAGGAATTGTCAAGAAATAACTTGTTAATTTGACGCCGTATAAATGTTCAGCTGCAAAGAAGATAATCGCAGGCGTAGGAGGCAAAGGCATAAAGGGCAATGCCTTACGTCAAGATTATCTGATGACGCAGATGAACATTTAGACAAGTCAAATTGATGAGTTATTTATTGACAGTTCCTAAGGATAAGATGGAGGATAACAGGATATGGAAACCAAGAAAAAACAGGTTGCGGAGAGTGAGATATCAAAACTGTGCAGAAAAGCGGCTGCGCAGGGAGCGGTTCTCTTGAAAAATGAAGACGCGGTTCTTCCGTTATCGGAGGCAGACCAGATTGCAGTATTTGGAAGGTGCCAGATCGAGTACTACCGAAGCGGTACAGGCTCAGGCGGTGCAGTGAATGTGCGGTACACGACAAATCTGATCGAAGGACTCCGCGGGAATCAGATCGCCGTGAACGAGGAACTCGTGGACAGCTATACGCAGTGGATCGCCCAAAATCCTTTTGACAACGGCGGGGGCGGCTGGGCCTGCGAGCCGTGGTGCCAGCAGGAGATGCCTGTCGACAAAGCACTTGTCACCAAGGCAGCCAAAACTTCCAACAAGGCAGTTGTCGTGATCGGGAGGACAGCTGGGGAGGACAAAGACAATGCGGCGTCTGAGGGGAGTTATTTTCTGACAGAATCCGAGAAAGAGATGCTTCATCAGGTGTGTGAAGCATTTGAAAATGTGATTGTGATTCTGAATGTCTCCAATATCATAGACATGGAATTTATGGAGTACAGTCCGCATATCAAGGCAGTGGTCTATGCGTGGCAGGGCGGCATGGAGGGCGGAAACGGTATTGCCGACGTGCTTGCCGCAAAAGAAGTATTTCAGGGAAAGCTCACAGACACGATAGCGAAAAAGATTACGGATTATCCCTCTGACAAAAATCATGGCGGAAGCACCCAAAATGTCTATCAGGAAGATATCTATGTCGGCTATCGCTATTTTGAGACATTTGCGAAGGATGCCGTGCTTTATCCGTTCGGGTATGGACGCTCCTACACGGAATTTGACATTTGTGACAGTGCCGTTCAGACAATCGGAAACGGCGCGGACACAAAACTGATGTTTACATGCAGAGTCAAAAATACTGGCACGAAATACAGCGGACGTGAAATCGTTCAGCTGTATGTAGAGAAACCGGCAAATGGAATGGGAAGACCTGCCAGAGAACTGATTGGGTTTGCCAAGACACGAAATCTGGCTTGTCTCGAGGACGAAACGATTCAGATAGAAATTCCTGTATACAGAATCGCATCATTTGATGACAGCGGAGTCAGCGGATACAAAAATTCCTATGTCCTGGAGGCAGGGGAGTATCATTTCCATGCGGGAGCAAACGTGAGAGACACTGTGGAAGTGCCAGTCGATGGGACAGCGGGCTGGCAGATCAAAACGACGCAGTTGATTGCGGAGTGCAGGGAAGCGTTGGCGCCAGCAGAATTCTTTGAGCGGATACATCCTGTTATGAGTGAAAATGGTGCAGTGACACTGGGATACGAAGCTGTTCCAACAAGGACAGAGAATCTCAGGGAACGGATTCTGTCCAGCCTTCCGGAGACGATTCCATACACGGGAAATAAGGGACTGCATTTGAGAGATGTGGCGGATGGAAACTGTACGATGGAGGCGTTTATCGCCCAACTCTCTCCCGAGGATCTGGCAGCAATCGTGAGGGGAGAAGGCATGTGCAGCGTCAAGGTGACGCCGGGGACGGCTGCGGCGTTTGGCGGTGTGTCAGACAATCTGATTGGATTTGGCATACCAGTGGGCTGCTGCGCGGACGGGCCGTCGGGAATCCGCATGGACAACGGATCCCATGCCACACAGGTTCCGATTGGAACACTGATCGCATGTACGTGGGACGAGGCGCTTGCGGAGGAACTGTTTGCCTTTGTCGGTGCGGAGATGGTACAAAACCAGGTCGATGCGCTCTTAGGACCGGGGATTAACATTCACAGACATCCGCTGAACGGCAGAAATTTTGAGTATTTTTCAGAAGATCCGCTCCTGACCGGAAAAATGGCTGCAGCGGTCGTGCGCGGAATCGGTTCGAAGGGAGTACATGCCACAATCAAACATTTTGCCTGCAATTCACAGGAGACAGGGAGAAGTGTTGTCAATGCTGTCGTTTCCCAGAGGGCACTCAGGGAAATCTATTTAAAAGCGTTTGAGATTGCTGTCAGAGAGGGAAATGCCCGATCGGTAATGACTTCGTATAATCCTGTGAACGGTTACTGGACAGCGTCGAGTTATGATTTGAACACGACACTCCTGAGAAAAGAGTGGAAGTTTGACGGGATTGTCATGACAGACTGGTGGGCGGATATGAACGATGTTATGGATGGCGGAGAGCGCTCCAGACAGCGCACGGCAGATATGGTCAGGGCACAGAATGATATCTATATGGTCGTGAATAATAATGGAGCGGAAATCAATGCGCTCGGGGATGATTCGGTGGAGGCGCTTGCCACAGGAAGGCTGACAGTCGGCGAACTGCAGAGAAGCGCTATGAATATCTGTCGTTTTCTGATCAACACGCCTTCTTTTGGAAGAGTGGGAAACTGTGTTACAAAAGTGCCATTCGTACACGCACTTGCCACGGAGAATCAGACGGCAGGCGATATGGACAGCAGCGGCAGGATCGCGTGGAACACTTCTGTCCCGTCAAAGAGATATTTTGTCATCAGGCAGGCAGGGTGTTATGATGTGATCGTGCGGTTGATGTCACAGCAGACTGACCGGGCGCAGACTGTGTGCAAAGCCCTCGTGAATGAACAGGAACTTGCCACATTCCAGACAAACGGAACAGAAGGGCGCTGGATACAGCAGAAGATTCTGCGCGTGGAGCTTGAGGAGGGCAGCTACAAAATCGAACTTCAGTTTCCGAAGCCGGGCATGGAGATTGATTACATGGAATTCAAGCCATGCAGCGAACCAGATCCAGTCCGCTGATTTCCTTCACTTTCTCCAGAGCATTTTTCAAACAGGCTCTGACAGTGGCATTCGATCGTTTTGATTTATTTTTGATACGGAATATGGGAGGGGGTTACCAGTGTACACCGTTTATTGGATTTCCGCGCACTCGATTCTGTTTAGGTCGCCCCACTCGCACATGGAATCGAGAATCGGAATGAGTGTCTTGCCGCGCTCTGTGAGGGAATATTCTACTTTGGGCGGGATTTGCGGGTACTCCTCACGGTGGATCAGCTGGTCTGCTTCCAATTCTTTTAGGGTAGCGCTTAGCGTTTTATAAGAGATCCCACCAATGTATTTTTTCATTTCATTAAAGCGGACCACACCAAATTCCATAAGGGTGTAGAGAATGGTCATTTTGTATTTCCCGCTGATGAGGGATAATGTGTAGCTAAAACCGGTGGTTTCCAGACATTCTTGTGATATGCAGCGCGCGCTCATTTTACACTCTCCTTTGGATAAGTATTGCACTTTGATGTCAGTACTTGATTTTTGTTTGATTCTTGTTATGATGATACTATCAGCAGCGGGAAAAGTCAATCCTGCTGAAATCGTTTGTGCTGCGGAAAGTTGAAAACCACTGGATGTACTGACAGTTACATCAGTGGTTTTTCGTATTATGCATACACGAATGCAGAGAAAAGCGATTGCCAGATAAATTATTACAACGATATCCCGAGGACACATGATTGTAGTATACTATCCGAAAAGGAGGGTATTATGACGTATCAAATTTTATTAATTGAGGACGACCTGCAAATCTGCGAAATCATTACAGACTATCTGACAGCGCAAAAGGAAAACACGTTCCATGTGCGCTGTGCCAACGATGGGAAGAAAGGATTGGAACAGATTGTGGAGGGACAGTATGACCTTGTGCTGCTGGATATTATGCTGCCGGGGATGGACGGGTTTACGCTGTGCAGGGAGCTTCGCAAGATCAGCGACGCACCGATGATTTTCATCACGGCAAGAGGGCGCGAGGAGGATAAGCTGCGCGGCTATCATCTGGGCTGTGACGATTATCTGGTAAAGCCGTTTTCGCTGCCCATTTTGCAGGCTAAAATGTTAGCGCTCTTAAAGCGCGCGAAAGGCATGGTGCAGAGCACAGTTTTGACGGCGGGCCGGATCGTGCTGGAGCCGGAGCGGTATCGGGTATGCTGTGAGGGGAGAGAGATTGACTTTTCCTATAAGGAATATGAACTTTTGCGGTACTTGATGGAGCACAAGGAAAAGGTCTGCACGCGGGAGGAACTTCTGACGCACATATGGGGCTATGACTTCGAAGGAAATGACAGGGTGGTGGACAACCATGTCAAGAAGCTGCGGAAGAAGCTGGGGACACAGGGCAGGCAGATCAGGACGATTATCAGAAAAGGGTATCAGCTGAAGGAGGGTGGCAATGAAAGGAAATAGGAAAAGGAATCATAAGAAAACAATCAGGAAGAAAAGTAAACATATGTTTATGAATATATGGATGAGAACAGGAATCCCAATTCTGGCTGTTACAATCACAGCACTTTATTTTTTCCTGAATTTTGTTTTGATCAACATGGAATTACTGAGTGGAAGCAGGGTGGAAAAAATAAGTGTTGAGCTGGCACTGATATTGTCAAAGACGGATTTGTCGGATAAGGCGGCTGTGGAAAAGAAGCTTGATCTGTCGGCGTTTGACATGGTGGGTGTTTTGTTTGATCCGGATGGCAGGGAAGTCGCAAGATCCAACTTGTATCGTTACACGGACATGGAGGAGGGACGTATGACGAAATATCAGGAGATGGAAGAAACGATAATAAAAGTCCACGCTGGAAAAGAAATGAATCGCAATAACCAGGTCTATGCGTTTGATTATAATTACTGGTATGCGGAAGGGCCGGTTTCAACACCCCAGGGCGAGTATTCGCTGTATTGTGCCGGAGTGACAGGGAGCTGGCCCCGTTATTATAGTAAACTGACCGCGATGGGATTGGGAATTTTTGCAGTGATGGCTGCCTTGACGCTTTTCATTGCCCTGAGTTATTATAATCTTCACAGGAGGCAGCAGGCGGTGGAGACGGCCTATGGTCAGAAGGTCAATGCGCTGGCGCATAATCTGAAAACGCCAATGATGGTGATTTCCGGTTACTCGGAGAATTTTCTGGCGGAGATACAGACGGAAAAAAGGACGCACTACGCGGAGAAGATCCTGGAAAACGTCAATAAAATGAACGCGATCGTGGAGGAAATGCTGGAATTTACGCGGGATAAACAAAAAGAATAGACTTGTATGTGACGAGCAGGGGGAAGCCTTCCCCTGCTCGTTTGCAGTGAAAGATATAATTGAGGATTTGACAGAAGCGTGCTGGCGTGTTACGGTATAGACAGTGAATATGATACGGAGGTTTGATATGGAGTACAATAAAAATGCAGGAGCTGGAAAGAAGTTTCTGGAGGGAATCCTGGTAAGTTTTGAAATTATGGTGTTGTTTATGGTGCTGCAGATTTTAGTGAGCTTCACAGGTACAGTGGCTGCTATGTCAGCATATATGATCCAGACAGGAAATGATGTGCAGGATGCACAGTATGCATTGTGGGACATCATGACCGACAGTACTTATATGACGACGCTGACAGTCGTGGCAACCTTTGTGTCAGCGGTTTTTTCGGTGCCAGCCTATTGGATTATATGGGGGAGGAAAAGGACAGAGCAGGACAGGCAGTATTTCAGGGAAAAAGTGCTGAAGTTAAAGCCGTTTGCAATGATTGTCATAGCTTCCTGCGGGCTCTATTATCTGGCAATACTGATCTCTGCAGTGATCGCAGTTGTCAGTCCGGAGACAATGGAATCATATAATGAGATGATGGATATGGCACTTGGCGGAAGCCAGATGCTGGCGATGTTAGCAGCAGTGATACTGGCGCCAGTCAATGAAGAATGTATTATGCGTGGCTTGATTCTAAAGAATTTGCAGCGATTCTTTTCGACGCCGGTTGTGATTATTATACAGGCGGTTCTGTTTGGAATTTTCCATGCAAACTGGGTGCAGGGAATTTATGTGCTCCCAGTCGGAGCGGCACTGGGATATGTGGCAATCAAGAGCCGGTCAGTGATTCCGTCGATATTTATGCACTTATTTTACAATATGCTTTCCTTTGTGGTAATATTGCTTCCAGAGTTCTGTCAGACAGGTATCTTTGCCATAAGTACAGTGGTGGTGAGTGCGGTGGCAGTATGGATTATGGGGAGGACAGAGGGCGCTTAGGAACTGGATAGAGGACTAATTTAGGAGAATAGACTATGGAGAATAAGAAACCAGATAAACGAACCAACCTTTTTGAGAGTGTGCCAATACCGAAGGCAGTCGCGGCATTGTGTGTTCCGACGGTCATCAGTTCGCTGGTGATGGTGCTTTACAATCTGGCAGACACCTATTTTGTCGGTATGATAAACGATCCCGTACAAAATGCGGCTGTGACGCTTGCCGGGCCGGTTTTGCTCGCATTCAATGCCATCAACAATCTGTTTGGCGTGGGCTGTTCGAGCATGATGAGCCGCGCACTGGGGCGAAAGGATTACGATACCGTGAACAGAACCGCAGCGTTTGGATTTTACTGTTCACTGGTCTGTGGTATGTTGTTTTCCTTCATCTGCACAGTCGGAAAAGTGCCGCTTTTGTCACTTTTGGGTGCAGATGAGGTCACAACGCAGGCGACAGCCGCCTATATGAGATGGACAGTTACCTGCGGTGCGGTGCCGGCGATTCTGAATGTGGTTATGGCAAATATGGTGCGCGCGGAAGGATCTGCATTCCATGCAAGCATTGGGACGATGAGCGGATGTCTGCTGAATATCGTGCTGGATCCGATTTTCATTCTGCCATGGGGACTGAATATGGGGGCGGCAGGAGCCGGATTGGCTACGTTCCTTTCAAACTGTGTGGCGTGCATGTATTTCTTTGTATTATTATATGTCAGGAGGGAAAGCACCTACGTCTGTATCCGGCCTGGTAAGTTCTGTCTGAGGAGCGCAATCGTGCTCGGCGTGTGCGGTGTCGGAATTCCGGCATCCATACAGAATCTCCTGAATGTGACCGGAATGACAATCCTGAACAATTTTACTTCTGCTTTTGGCGCAGACGCAGTGGCGGCGATGGGAATCACACAGAAAATATATATGGTTCCAATGTATGTCTGCATGGGAATGTCACAGGGTATCATGCCGCTGGTAAGTTACAACTATGCCAGCGGAAACCATAAGCGGATGAAAGCGGCCATTGTCTTTACGGGTGGAATCAGCATTGGATTCATCACAGCGGCAGCACTGTTTTTTTATATGGGTGCCGAAGGGGTTGTGCGGTTCTTTATGGACAATTCATCGATCATTGCATATGGGATACGTTTTTTGAGAGGATTTTGTCTCGGATTGCCTTTTTTGTGTATGGATTTTCTGGCAGTCGGTGTTTTTCAGGCGCTTGGTTATGGGAAAAACGCACTGATCTTTGCCATTATGAGAAAAATCGTGCTGGAGATACCAGCGCTGTATCTGTTAAATCATCTCATTCCGCTGTACGGACTCGCCTATGCGCAGTTTGTCGCAGAGCTTGTGCTGGCGATTGCGGCAGTGGCAGAGCTGCTTTTGATATTTCGCAGGCTGGGCAGAAAAGCGGATTATGTTGAAGATGTATGAATCTGAAAGTTGAGGATTGAGGAATATGTTTGAATTAGGAAAAGTACAGTCATTAATCATAGTGAAAGAATTGGACTTTGGCGTGTATCTGGGTGAGACACACAACGCTTCTATCGATGACAGAGTGCTGCTTCCCAAAAAGCAAGTACCACAGGGCAGCAGGATTGGCGATGCGATCGAAGTATTTCTGTATAAGGATTCCAGGGACAGGATGATTGCGACGACGAACAGGCCAAAACTCTGTGTGGGCGAAGTGGGAAAGCTCAGGGTCTCACAGGTGACAAAAATCGGGGCATTTTTGGACTGGGGGCTTGAGAAGGACGTTTTGCTTCCGTACAAAGAGCAGACGGCCAAAGTCAGGGAAGGCGACGAAGTTCTGGCTGCAATTTATGTGGACAAGAGCAGCCGCCTTGCAGCTACAATGAAGGTATATCGTTATCTGAGGCGAGGCAGCAATTACAGGAAGGATGACATCGTGCATGGCACAGTGTATGAGATTCGAGAAGACATGGGGGCATTTGTCGCTGTAGAAGATCAATTTTCTGCGCTGATACCCAGGAGGGAGCTGTACAGTGAGATCAGGGTGGGCGATGCTGTCACGGCGCGTGTGTCTGATGTCAAGGCGGATGGAAAACTTGATCTTTGTGTGCGGGAGAAGGCATATCTTCAGATTGAGAAAGATGCGCAGAAGCTTGTGGAAATGATGGAGGCGTCCGGCGGAGTGCTGCCGTTTACAGACAAGGCGGCTCCGGAAGTGATCTGGAGCAAGACGGGGATGAGCAAAAATGAATTTAAGCGGGCAGTGGGAAATCTGTTAAAAAACGGAAAGATTGTTATCGGGACAAATCAGATCAGTATGCAGCCGTAAACGAAAAACAGCCCGCAGGCTGTTTTAGGTTGTCTACACACTGATGTCGATGTTTGCACCGATGTCAGGATTGACAGAGAGCTCCATTGCAGATGCGTCGAGCATCTCCGTCATGGAAGCAGTGATCAGATCTGCCTGTTCCATGGATTTTGCCAGCATAGCAGTGCCGACATCAGTCAATAGATTTGTCTGAGCCATGCTCATTGAGAGAGACGGTATATCCATATTGTCAACCTCCTTACTGGATGTAGTTTTATGATGTGTCTGTATCACATCCTGTTCTATCAGACACAATACTACAATGTATATTTCGGTAGAAAGAACGGAAAGTTTAATACAGGAAAGTGTGTTTTTGATAGAGCCGAAACTTTTTGTATATCTTGCATAAATGCGTAAAAAGCGCCGTTTTTTGTAGAAAGTTTTTCAAAATGCATAAAAAAGTTGTGGATAGGTATGGATTTATTTGTATAAATATATTAAAATAATAACAGAATGCGATGAAAAGGGTAGAACACATCAGTCATTTTTTGTGGATAATGTATAAGAAGGAGAGTGGCATATGATATCAAATCAGATTATGCAGAATACCATCGAAGGAATCAAGGCGATCGCAAGAGTTGAACTTTTTGTGGCTGATATCGATGGTAAATTGGTGGCTTCCACCAAAACGATCGGAAACAGCTTTGAAAATTCAGTACTAGAGTTCGTAAAATCTGCCGCAGACAGCCAGGAGATACAGGGGTGCCAGTTCTTTAAGATCTATGATGACCAGCAGCTTGAGTATATTCTGATAGCCAACGATGCAGGCGAGAATGCTTACATGGTTGGTAAGATGGCGACATTTCAATTGCAGAATCTGATGGTGGCGTACAAGGAGCGCTTTGACAAGGATAATTTTATCAAGAATCTGCTGCTGGATAACTTACTGCTGGTAGACATCTACAGCCGCTCTAAGAAGCTTCACATACAGACTGATGTAAAGCGTGCAGTTTTGATTGTGGAATCCCAAAACGGAAAAGATACCAATATTCTTGAGAAGGTCCGTGAAAATTTTGGACAGAATGGCAGGGATTTTGTGACGGCAGTTGACGAGAACAATGTGATTGTTGTCAAGGAGATTTCGGACAATGAGACGAACCGTGACATCGACAAGTACGCAAGAGCGATCGAGGACAGTCTCATCAAGGATGGCATCAAGGATGTGCATATTTCCTACGGAACGAATGTCAAGGAGATCAAGGAGGTCAGCCGTTCCTATAAAGAGGCAAAGATGGCACTCGATGTGGGCAAGATATTTTTTGCGGAGCGCGACATTATCGCGTACAGCGAGCTTGGCATTGGCCGTCTGATTTATCAGTTGCCGATTCCGCTCTGTAAGATGTTTATTAAAGAAATATTTGGGGTCAAGAGTCCGGACGATTTTGATGAGGAGACGCTGATTACAATCAACAAGTTCTTTGAGAATTCCCTGAATGTATCAGAGACGTCAAGGCAGCTGTTTATTCACAGGAATACGCTTGTCTACAGACTTGACAAGCTCCAGAAGAGTACCGGGCTTGACCTGCGGATCTTTGAGGATGCAATCACATTCAAGATCGCGTTGATGGTAGTGCGGTATATGAAATATATGGAGTCATTTGAATATTAAGTACTTAGCGGCGCTGAGATGTCAAACGATACAACAAATAGACCTGTTAAGTCAATGAACAATGGTTAGAGGATGAATATATAGGAGTGAAATTAGATATTGAAAACGACAAGGACAAGAAGACGCTCAGGCTCCGGGATGACGGATATGGCGATTGCGTTGGAGCATGTGAGCAAGGCATACACAGTGGGAGTGCCGGCATTAAATGATGTCACACTGCATATAAATAAAGGAGAGTTTGTGTTTATCGTAGGAGACAGTGGTTCGGGCAAATCAACTCTGATCAAACTGCTTCTGCGGGAGCTTTTACCTACATCAGGAAGGGTGATCGTGAACGGTACAGACGTGGTTCGGCTCAAAAGGCGTCAGATACCAAAGTTTCGGAGGAGTCTTGGCGTTGTGTTTCAGGACTTCCGATTGCTCAAAGACAGGAATGTCTATGAAAATGTTGCTTTTGCGCAGCGCATTATCCAGATGCCAAACAGGGAGATTCGGAGAAATGTTCCTTCGATTTTATCGACAGTAGGGCTGGCGGGAAAGTATAAGGCAAGACCCAGGCAGCTATCTGGCGGAGAACAGCAGCGCGTGGCACTTGCGAGGGCGCTTGTGAACAAGCCGCAGATTTTACTTGCAGATGAGCCAACAGGAAATCTGGACCCTAAAAATTCATGGGATATTATGAACCTGCTGGAAAAAATAAATAACAATGGAACCACCGTTCTGGTAGTTACGCATAACCGTGAGATTGTGAATGCCATGCAGAAAAGGGTTATTACAATGAAGAAAGGCATCATTGTCAGTGATGAGGAAAAAGGTGGTTACATCGATGAGGATTAATACATTATTTTACTGTATATGGCAGGGAATACGAAATATATTTAAAAATAAATGGTTTACACTGGCATCGGTTGCAACCATTTCCGCATGTCTGTTTTTGTTCGGACTGTTTTATTCGATACTCACGAATTTTGAACACATGGTGAGAAATGCGGAACAGGAGCTGTGTGTCAGTGCGCTTCTCGAAGCGGGGATAAGCGATGAGCGCGTGGCAGAAATTCGCGGAATGATTGTTCGCAGGACAGAGGTCAGCAAGGTAGAATATTTGTCCGCAGAGGAGACCTGGATACAGTTTGCAGAGGAAAGTAATTTTGGGGATATCAGTATTTTTACAGAAAATCCGCTCGAGGATTGTGCGCATTTTGATATTTACTTAAGTGATGTGTCTATGCAGCCGACACTGGTGTCTTATCTGGAGTCAGTCGAGGGGATTAGGAAGGTGAACCAATCCTTTTTGACAGCACAGGCGCTTACGGGTGTGAATGCGATTATTGGCTATGTATCCATAGGCATTATCGTGATCTTGTTTCTGGTGTCAATCTTTTTGATCAGTAATACCGTTTCCATTGGCATTTCTGTCAGAAAAGAAGAGATACAGATCATGAAATATATCGGTGCGACGGATTTTTTTACAAGGGCGCCGTTTGTGATTGAGGGCATTGTGATTGGGCTGATTGGCTCCTTTGTGCCATTAATTGGCGTATATTTTATCTACAATGAGGCGATGATGTATGTGGCGAAGCGCTTTCCGTCACTGTCACAGCTTTTTGCGTTTGTGCCAGTGGAGTCTGTGTTTGCATATCTTGTACCAGTGTGCATAGGACTTGGCGTGGGCATTGGATTTATTGGAAGTTTTACCACAGTGAGAAAACATCTCAGTGTCTGATAGTATGGAGCGTGTGACTACGAAGGTGTGAAATCGTTACAAAAGTATTTGGAAAGGTAAGAGTTTATGCGGCGTAAGCAGTATTATAGGAAACCAGTAAAAAGGGTGGCGTTGTTTTTGGCAGTGACAATACTTGTGACGGCCATGTTTGAGAGCATGTGCCCTTTTGTTAGTCGAGCGGACAATGTGTCGGATCTGAAAAAGAGTATAGAGCAAAAACAGCAGGAGATCAAGGATGCGCAAAACCAGAAAAAACAGCTCCAATCAGGGCTTACAGATGTAAAATCAATTATCAGCGAGTTGGAGCAGACGAAGAAAGATCTTGCAGCATATGTCACCCAGCTTGATGCGAATCTGTCCGCGGTACAGTCCAAAATAGCAGAAATCAGAGAGATGATTACACAGAAGGAGGCAGAGATCACACAGACAAAAGCCGAGCTTGATGCAGCGGTGGCAAAAGAGGAAGCGCAGTATGAGAATATGAAGGCGCGGATTAAGAGTATGTATGAGCGCGGTGACAATTTCTATTTTGAGGTGATATTGAATGCGGAATCTTTTGCGGATATGATAAATCGCGCAGATTATGTGGAGAAGGTATCAGCGTCCGACCGGAATATACTGGAGGAGTTTCGGACAACAAGGGAATATGTGGAGGTATGCAAGGCACAGCTGGAATCCGAGCAGGAGCTTTTGGAGGAGGCAAAGAAGAATGTCGAGGAAGAGGAGGCATCTTTAGCGAGTCTCATCGCACAAAAAGAGGCCGAGATTACAGCATACGAAGCGGACATCAACAATCGCGAACAGCTCGTGAAGGAGTACGAGGCGGAGATTGCAGCACAGGATGCAGAGATTAAAGAGATGGAGAAGGCTGCCAAGGCACTGCAGACACAGTTAGAACAAGCAAATGGGCAGAAAAAAACATACGATGGCGGTATGTTTGCGTGGCCAGCGCCATCTTACACACGCATTTCGGATGATTATGGCAATCGAATTCATCCGACGTTAAAAGTACAGCAGTTTCACAACGGTGTGGATATGGCAGCACCAGGTGGCTCACCGATTCTGGCCGCGTACAATGGCACGGTGGTGGCGGCAGCATACAGTTCCACGATGGGCAATTATATTATGATCGACCATGGCGACAATTTGTACACAATTTATATGCATGCATCGAAGCTGTATGTCTCACAGGGGGCAGAAGTCGTAAAAGGACAGAAGATTGCGGCAGTCGGTACGACTGGACGATCGACAGGAAATCACCTTCATTTCAGCGTTCGGTTAAATGGAAGCTATGTGAATCCATGGAATTATCTAAAGTAAGTGGAAAAAGAAAGGCATAAGAATGCAGAACCAATATTCAAGTGGCAATAACAGGGCAGAAAATCAAATGAATTATTCCGTGCAGAAGGAAAAGGAGAAAAAATCGGGCACGAGATACTATATTCTTGGAATGGTAACCGGAGTTTTGGCAGCGCTGGCAGTGACACTCGGGACGGCGGGAATGGTTCGTTTTTATCAGGCCGTTGTATCGGGCAGCCGCGGAAACGCATCTCTGGGAACACAATCAGGAGAGACGGGAAGTATCACAGATGCGAGTGTGGAGAAAAAGCTTGCGGTGTTGGAGGATACGATTGGAAAATATTTCTGGAAGGATGTGGAGGAAGAGACCCTTGAGGATGGACTTTACAAGGGATTGCTCAGCGCACTCGACGATCCGTACAGTGTCTATTATACCAATGAGGAACTGATTGCGCTGCAGCAGCAGACAGAGGGAATCTATTACGGAATCGGTGCGTATATTCAGGATGGAGAGACCGGCTATGCACAGATCAGCAGGGTGATTAAGAATACTCCGGCGGAGGAGAGCGGTCTGATGCAGGGAGACTATATTTATAAAGTTAACGATGAGGATATGCAGGGCAAGGACAAATCGTATGTTGTGAGCAAGATCAAAGGAGAAGAGCATACGTATGTAACCTTGACTATTATTAGGGAGAGTGCGGCAGAACCGGTTGACATTAACGTCGAGCGCCGGAAGATCGAGAGTCCAACCGTCGAGTATGAGATGTATGATAATGGTATGGCATACATCCAGATTACAGAGTTTGATTTAGTGACAACGGGACAGTTTGAGAGTGCATACAATCAGGCAAAAGCGGAGGGAATGAAAGGCTTGATAATTGATCTTCGGAGTAATCCGGGAGGAAACCTTTCGACCGTCTGCGATATTGCCCGGATGATTCTGCCCAAAGGGATGATAGTATATACCGAAGACAAATACGGAAAGCGCGAAGAGTATACCTGCAGAGGCGATAGTGTGATTGAAGTTCCGCTTGTTGTGCTCACAAATGGCTACAGTGCGAGTGCTTCTGAGATTCTTGCAGGTGCGGTGAAAGATTATAATATTGGTAAACTCGTGGGAACGACAACTTTTGGAAAGGGAATTGTTCAGAAAGTGATTAATTTGTCAGACGGATCCGCGATTAAGCTTACAGTGAGCAGTTATTTTACTCCAAATGGGAACAATATTCATGGGATTGGCATTGACCCAGATGTCGAAGTACCATTTGACGCAGAGCTTTATCAGAGCGGTACAGACAACCAACTTGAGAAAGCCAAGGAAGTATTGGCTGAGATGATGCAGTCATAATGAGATGGAAGCCCCCATAAGCAGGACTTATTTTGGGGGTTTCTTTAATGGTTGCGATAAGATGGTATCATTGTTTTGGATTAAGGGAAAAACAGTATGTCGATGATTACAAACGAGACAATCAACCATGCGATTGACTATATTTTGCAGCATATTAATGAGGAACTGTCAGTCGATGATGTGGCAGCGCACTGTCATTTTTCGAAATATTATTTCAGCAGAATGTTTAAGGAGGCGACCGGCGAGAGCGTCTATGCGTTTATCAAGCGGCTGAAAGTGGAGCAGAGTGCATTCCGGCTGAAAGTGGAACCAGACCGGACGGTGACGGATATTGGCTGTGAATTTGGCTATAGTCCGTCAAATTACAGCTGGATGTTTCGGCAGCGGTATCAGACCAATCCGTTAGATTTTCGCAGAAATGTTGGGAAAGCGACCGTGAGACATGCCTTTATGCATATGGATGCGGCGGGAGATCAGACAACAGAAATGCTCCTGTCTGGCCTGCAAAGAGGAGATGGGCAAGTTCCAGATGGATACCGCTGTCTGGAGACTTTTGAGGAGTGCAGTCGAAAGATTGTGATTAAGAATCTTCCAGATTATTTTGTCCTATATGAACGGAGAATTGGCAGTTATCACAATCTAAGCGGACAGTGGAGCGATTTTATAGAGAAATATCGGGAGTTTGTGACTGCGGATACGCAGTTTCTGGAACGGACGTTTGATGATCCTGTCATCACGGACGCTGATGGCTGTCTCTATGACATCTGCATGAGTGTGGACAGAAGTGTTTCGCTGGAAAACACCTGCATGATAGAAGGTGGAAAATGTGCCGTGTATTCCTACAAGGGGCTCGGAAAGCATATTTATGCGGCGTATCAGACCATATTTACGGTGTGGCTGCCGCAAACGCCTTATGAATTGGATTACCGCAGTGGTTTTGACATTTATCGCAAGGTAGACAGTAAAACTGGTTATATGGAACTGGATATCTGTATGCCGCTAAAGTGACGCTGCTTTTTGGCCGTGGTTGTTCTCAATAGGGAGTCCTTATGGGACATCACGCAGAAAGGGCAAGAATTCAGAAGTTTATACGGGATACTTCTCCTATAATGAAATATACCGAGGGCGAAGAACAGCCTTTGGGAATACAGTTCATGCAGGAGGAGATTTTTATGGATTTAGGGAACATCAGACAAAATACAGTGGGAATGATACTGCGGTTTTCCGTTCCTGCCATTATCGCGATGGTGCTGACGTCACTGATTACAGTTGTGGACGGTTTCTTTATTGGAAACAATATCGGCGAGGAGGGGATTGCGGCGGTCAACCTGGGATTGCCGATTATTTACCTGTTTTTGTCCGTTGGTCTGATGGTATCGGTCGGCGGTGTCGCAATTGCTGGAATGGCATTGGGTGCGGGGCACAGAACAGCGTGCAGCCAGGTTTTTCGCCAGACGATTGCGACTACAATAATATTTTCTGTGCTGACGGGAGTGCTGGTGGCACTGTTTTTTGAACCGATGCTGGATATTCTGGGTGCTTCAGGTCAGGTGCGGGAATACTTTAAACGCTACTATGGGATTTTGCTGCTGGAGTTGATTGTGATGGTGGTCAATTCTTCCTTTGGCATGTTTATCAGGGGAGAGGGGAATCCGCAATATTATATGAAGGTCAACATTGTGAATGTTTTGACAAATATTGTGTTGGATTATATCTTTGCAGTCGTTTTTCATACTGGGATTGCCGGAATCGCAGCTGCGTCATTGACTTCTGCACTGGTTTCCTTTGCCCTGATATTGCATTTTTTTATAAGAAGGGCAAAAGTGTATCGCTTAGGGAGATTTACTTTCTCTGCTGCAGTGTTAAAAAGGACTTTATGCAATGGAAGCTCGGAGCTGATCGGCGAGATGTCGACAGGGATAGCCATGTTTGCCTACAATTATGTGATAATGAGAAGAATCGGCGTCGACGGTGTCACGGCATTTACGATTGTGGGTTATGTGTCCTATGTGTTCAGTATGATCGTGATAGGGTTTGGACAGGGAGCGAGTCCATTGATTAGTTTCAGTTATGGTGCGATGGAGCACGAACTTGCCCAAAAGATACGAAAAACGACAAACAGACTTGTATTTGCAATCGGTGCGGTGACATTCCTCGCAATGATGATTCTGTCAGGGTGGTACAGCGGTCTGTTTGTGACAAACGAAACGATTCAGGAAATGGTGCGGTCGGGGATGATGATTTTTATGGTTTCCTTTTTCTTTTCCGGGATCAATGCGATTACCTCCTTTTACTTTACATCGATTGGAAGGGCGATTGAATCTGCAGTGATTTCTCTGTCGAGGGGGCTTGTGGTACTGTTAATTTGCATCTTTGTACTTCCGGCGTATTTTGGCATGACAGGAGTATGGCTCGCGGCGCCGGTGACAGAAGGCATCACGATTGTGCTGAGTGGTGTGATAGTGCATTGCAGTGAAAAGAGATGAGATATCAGAGAGCATGAGAAATAGATAAAGCGCTTTAATAGGAAGGAGGTGGGACGGATGCCGGTAATGGCGATCATGACAGGGATTCAGGCAAGCGGAAAGAGTACATTCTGCAAAAATTATCTGTCAGCATATGACAGAATCAATCTGGACACGCTGCACACGCGGAACAAGGAAAATATAGCCATCGACGAGGCGTTTCTGGCCCAAAGGGATATGGTCATTGACAACACGAATCCGACGGTGGAGGACCGCAAAAAGTATATTTTAAAAGCAAGGGAAAACGGGTACAAAATAGTTGGCTATTTTTTGCAGTCACGGATACAGGAGTGCATTGCCCGCAATGAACTGAGAGAAGGAAAAACAAAAGTTCCCGTGAAGGCCATCACGGCGACTTCAAAGAAACTGGAAATGCCGTCGTACGAGGAGGGGTTTGACGAATTGTATTTTGTGAGGATTACCGATACAGGTACAGTGGTTGATAAATGGAGAGCATGGCGTGAAAATTAGTAATAGATTGTTGGCTGTAAAGATGGGTATGCTTTTTAAAAGATGAGAGGGAGCAATATGAACTTTGATGAATTAGATCAGAAGATGCGTGTATATGAGCAGTCGTTAGACCAGATTCTTTTGCCGGAAACATATATGGTGGCAAGGCTGGACGGCAGAAGCTTCACAAGGCTTACAAAAGAAATCTGCCAGTTTGAGGCGCCGTTTGATGTGCGGTTCCGGGATATGATGGTGCATACTGTGGAGAGACTGATGGACTGCGGTTTCCGCATTGTATATGGATTTACAGAGAGTGATGAGATTTCGCTGTTGTTCGCTGTGGGAGAAAATGCATTTGGAAGAAAAGTGCGGAAATACAATTCCACACTAGCGGCGGAAGCGAGTGCCTCTTTTTCATTGGAACTGGGAAGGGCCGCTACATTTGACTGCAGAATGGTGCCGCTGCCCACGGTTGAGAGAGTGCAGGACTACTTTTTGTGGAGGCAGGAAGACGCACATAGAAATTCGCTGAATGCACACTGTTACTGGCTGCTTCGCAAAGAAGGAAGAACCATTCAGGAAGCGACAAAAGAATTGGAAGGACGGTCAGTAAGCTTTAAGAACGAGCTGCTGTTTTCCAGAGGAATGAATTTTGACCAGCTCCCATCATGGCAGAAGAGAGGGATTGGCATTTGGAAAGAGCAGTACGAGAAGGAAGGATATAATCCTGTGACAGCAAGCCGTGAGACAGCGGTCAGAAACAGGCTAAAGGTTGCGTATGAGCTTCCATTAGGTGAGGCGTATGCGAAAATGGTTTCAGGCTTCATATTCTACAATCCCTCATGCTAAACAGGCTGTTTCTGAACAAAATGCGGATATCCATCTGCTTTTTCAACAGCTTTCTAATGTGGGCAGGAAATACATAAAATTATTGGAGGAAGAAATGCAAGTGAGTACAAAGGTGATTGCGGTGGCAGGAAAAGGCGGTGTGGGGAAGACTTCACTGGCAGCGGCGATGGTAAAAGTGCTGGCAGAGCGATACCCGGACAAGCGGATTCTCGCCATCGATGCAGACCCGGCGGTCGGTCTGTCGACCGCGCTTGGCGTGGAAGTGCACGAGACAATCGATGATATCAGAAAGGCGGTCGTGGCGACAGTGGAGGAGGGCGACACCCGGACGGCGCTGGAGCTTCTGGCGGAATCGGAGTACCGCATCTATGACGCCATGACAGAGTGCGACGGTTTTGTGTTTATTGCCGTGGGGCGCCCTGAGAGTGCTGGCTGCTATTGCAAGATTAACAATTATCTGAAGGCGGTGATACAGCTGCTGTCCGATAATTTTGATTATGTGGTGATTGACGGTGAGGCGGGAATCGAGCAGATTAACCGCCGCGTGATGGAAAAAGTGACGCACCTGCTGCTGGTGACGGACGCAAGCCGCAAGGGAACACAGGTGATTCAGACCATTAAGAAGGTGGCGGACGAGCTTGTGATGTACGAGAAGGCGGGTGCAGTCGTAAACCGCGTCCTGTCCGGGGAGTCGATCCGGCTGATTGACACGGGAGACATCCCTGTCATGGGTTATATTTACTCAGATGAAAAGCTTGCCGAGGCGGACCTCAAAGGGGAGAGCATTTTTACCCTGCCCTCTGACACAGAACTTGTGCGGGGTGCGGCAAAAGTGCTTGACAGTATGGGAGTATAGGGTGTACGCAGCCTGAGAAAACATAAGGTTCACGCGACAAGTTTGTATGGAGAAGCAAAATGAGAGATTTATCACAACTATATTATTTCGAAAAACTTTTGGAGGAAGCCAATAATGATCTGGTGCGCGGGGGTGTGGCAAAAGGCCTGCACCCTATAGGAAGCGTCTGTTCGCTGATACCGGAACCGCTGCTGAATCTGCCGGGATGTTTTTCGGTGCGGCTCCGGGCACCGCGCACAGGTTCGATCGATATCGGTACATACTATATGTCAAGCCTCCTGTGTGAGTGCTGCCGCGCGATTCTCGAGCGCGCGGTCGAGGGCGGTTATCAGTTTCTTGACTGCATCATCGCGCCGGATGCCTGCTCGCAGATGAACCGGTGCGTGGAGAATATCGAGCACTTAAACTGTATCGAAAAAGAAGGCTTTTTTGTCTCCTACTGTGATGCACCCATGAAATCAGATGACACGGCGCTCCGTCATTATGTGAGACAGATGAAAACACATGTTCTGACTCCGCTTCAGGAAAAACTTGGGGTTGACATTTCAGATGAGAACCTTCGGAAAGCAGTGGAACAGCACAATCAGATCTGCCGCCTTTTACAGGAGATAGCAGCGTACCGCAAGGAGGAGAATCCGCGCATCACGGGCTATGAATTTGCTGTCCTGTGCACTGCCACGTACTGTTGTCCCAGAGAGCTTTTGACGGAGAAGCTCATATCGGTTGCGGAGGAGTTAAAGACAAGGCAGCCCGATGGGAAACCGGCATTTCGCGTGAAAGTCGTTGTCGCAGGTTCCGAGATCGACGATCCCGGGCTGATCGGACTGGTGGAGGAGACTGGTGCAAGAGTTGTCGCAGACCGGTTCTGTTTTGGATCGCTGCCAGAGCGTATCCCGATTGTGCTGCATGATGCGGAGGATGTGCTGACGCAGATTTGCAGACATTATCTGAAAATGGGAAAGTGCCCGCGCTATATGAATGCAGAGAAGGTTTTGGAGCGTCAGGACTATGTGCATCAGCTGGTGCAGGAGTACCACGCGGACGGCGTGATTTACCAGCAGATGAAATTCTGTGATTACTGGGGATATGAGCGCGCCTATGCGTCAAAAAATATGCGGGAGAAATACGGTGTGCCGACACTTTCTATAGACAGACCGTATGTGGCAGGAAATTCAGGGCAGCTCAGAACCAGATTCCAGGCGTTTGTGGAGAGCTTGGAAATCAAGAAATTGCAGGGTAAAGAAGGATAGGACAGCGTAAAGAATTGCAGGGTAAGGAATTGCAGGGTAAAGAAGGATAAGGAAGCGTAAAGAAAGGCATAGGACAGACTGATGGGAAAACAGATGGGGAGCGAGAAGCTCGGTTCATTTTATACAGGCAAAAAGGCAAAAAAGCGGCGCGAGTGGCGCGGCGTCAGAGACACATTCTACGACTATCTGCAGTGGCTGCGAATCTGGGGCGTGCTGATTGGTTTTGCGGTAAAACCAAATAATGTAAAGGCGTTTTTCCGGTATCGCTGGATGGTCAATTATCTGGTGGTTCCCGATTTTTTTGACCGGCATACAGAGGGAATGCGCGGTTCACAGCTTCGCATCACCCACACGGCGCTCAGCATCGTCGTCATCGACATGTGCAAAGCCATGACGAGAATGTTTCAGGCAGATCCCAATATCGGAGACGACGAGAAGCTTCGAAAGAAGATGGTGCTCTTTGATGAAAATATGATGAGTGAGATTATGAACGGATTTCCGAATCTGATCTGGACCTCGGTCGAAGTGCCTGCAGTGTACACCTGTGCCATGATGGTTCAGGACGGTGTGGTGCATTACACGGACGCGGCACAGACATACGGGATTCCGTCAGATGTCTGTCCGATGCCGCTGGCGGAGCTCGGCGTTGCCCTGGAGGACGACTACCCGAGAATCGGGGCGTGCGCGGTGCACTGCAACACCACGTGCGACGGCAGCCTGATGGGAAACAGTATCGAAGGGCAGTACTTTGGCATTCCGACCTATGAACTTGCTGTGCCGATCCGCCATACATACGACAGTGTGCAGCCGTATGCGGTGGAGGAGATTCAGAACTGTATCGCTTTTATCGAGAAACATACAGGGGAGACTTTTGACTGGAACGCATTTTTCAGGAGCATGGAACTCTTCAATGTCGAGACACAGAACATGCTCGACTGGTTTGAGATCAGCCGAACGAAATACCCGCAGATGATCGGGACAAATCTCGCGCTCTACCGCTACTGCGTCTATCAGGCTACCGGCGGCAGGTACGAGGTGTTCCGCAAGGTCGAGCAAAAGCTGAACCGCTATGTCAGGAGAGGCTATGAGCGAAAGGAACTCGTCTGCAGGGAGATCAGGCACCGCGCGATCACGTGGGGGGTGCAGTCGGCGTATTACACGGCCTTTACAGTCTGGCTGCAGAACTGCTGGGGCGTGGCGGCGCTTGTGGATATGCTGAGTCTCTGCTCAACGCGCATGGTTGACACGCAGGATAAAGAGCAGGCATTAAAGGATCTGGCATACTTATATGGAAAAATGATTATGCGCAGCCGCTCCAACGGCGGTTACGAGGTCGGTGTCGAGGATCTGTGGCGTTTCTGCGAGAGCTTTGATGTGGACGTGGTTATCATGTACTGTCATATGGGCTGTAAGGCGATGTCCGGCTATCACGGGCTTTTTGAGGAAGAGGCGAGAAAACATGGGATTCATCTGATATGGGTAAACCATAATCTGATGAAGCCAGAGGACGCTTCGCGAAAGGATATGCGCATGGAGGTTAACCGCTATATGCGGACGGTATTCCGCGAGGAGCCGCTTGACGCGAGCCTTGAGGATTTTGATGATGGCAGTAATTGGTAAAAAACAAAAAACTAAGCAACTCTAAGGCAAAAAACTAAGCAACTCTAAGGCGGCAAAGTACGCCGCCTAAGACTTGCTAAGTTTTTAGAAGAACGCAAGGGCAGCGTTCTTCCTGAATGGGTACTTTTGTGATTAGGTTGGGAGATGCAAAAATGGGATGTAGTATGCTGTAAGGGATATGGGAGGTTGGAAGATGAGGTTTTTTGGTGGTTGTGATGCGGGGAGTACTTATACGAAATGTGTGATTATAGATGAGAACAGTAAGATGGTGGCGCATGTTACGAGTCGGAGCCGTATTAATCCGGTGTTGAGTGCGGAGGCGGCGCTCAATGAGGCGGTTGCACAGGTGGATGGTCTGCACTCGGCGGCGGATTTGGCGTATCTGGTCGGTACGGGGTATGGGCGGAATAAAGTTCCTTTTGCGGACGAAAATATTTCTGAGATCAGCTGTCATGCGATGGGGGTACATATGGCAAATCCTGAGGTACATGCGATTATTGACATCGGCGGACAGGATGTCAAGGGGATTGCTGTCGATACGGATGGAACGGTGCTCAACTTTGCGATGAATGACAAGTGTGCAGCCGGAACAGGACGTTTTTTTGAGAGTATGGCAAATGCTTTTGAGATGTCATTGGAAGAGTTTTCCAGACTGTCATTGAAGGCGAAAAATGTGATACCGATCACGGCACAGTGTACGGTGTTTGCCGAGAGTGAGGTGGTCTCCCTCGTCGGTGAGGGAAAGCCGATGGAGGAAATTGCGGCGGGAATACAGCTCTCTGTCGCCAAGCGGTGCTTTGTCATGGCAAAGAAGGCGGGAGCGACAGACCGCATCACCCTGACAGGCGGCTGCGCCAAAAATGAAGGGCTAAAGCAGGCGATTGAGAAAGTGCTCAAAATCAAGGTCGTGGACCTGCCAATCGATCCGCAGCTCATGGGCGCGCTCGGAGCGGCGGAGTACGCAAAACGGAAAGGGAACGTTTAACGGAAAGGGCAGTTTAACGGAAAGGGAACGTTTAACGGAAAGGGCACGTTTAACGAAAAGGGCACGTTTAACGAAAGGGAAAAGAATTTCGCGAGTAGCAGCTAAAAGTATAAAGATTTTTTGAATTTGTTCGATATAATTTTTGATATGTATCAGTGTGCCGCTTTTGTATTGCATGGAAGCATAGTTTACTTTCGGAAGCGCCGCACAAACAATATTTGTCTGAATCAAGGAGGATGATGGCATGAGTATGATGTTGGGAATCAGCAGTTCTAATCAAAAAAGACTGGAAATCAAAGATATGAGCGGAAAGGTGGTGGGATCTGTTACAATCACAAAAGGGAAGTCGTCACAGACAGTGACAAAAAAACGTCTGCCGTACAGTTTTAAAGAGATATCGACAAGACTTTTGAATACCAGGAAGTCGGGTAATGCACAGCGTGTATTGCTGAGTGCAAAGCAAAAAGTCGCATCCCTTCGTCTGATGTATAAGGGTGGTGTGTATGACGATGATGAGGTTTTTGCCGCCTTGATACATGCACAAGCAATTGCCAAGGTCGCAAAGAAACGTGTGAAGCATCTAGAGGAGGAGGAAAGGGTCGAGAAGAAAGTGGAAAAGGATGGATCGCTGTGCGAGGCGGATCTCGAGGAGAAGACTGAGGAAGCGACTACCAAACAGATTCAAAAAGAAGAGAAAGAACAGGCAAAGGCAAAACTTGACATGGAGCGAATGCAAAAACTCATGGAACAGTATGAGCGAATGATGCAAGAGGCGATGAAGGAACTTGAGCAGCTGGACAATATGAGTGAGCTTTCAGAGGAGATGGGTGTCAGCGGGCAAGTCAGCATGGATCCGAAGGATTTGGAGCTTATGAAGAAAAAGCACCGCGCCGATGAAATGCGGGCGATTGTGGAGGCTGACATGAAGTACCTGAAATTTATGTTCGACAAGCTTGAGAAGGAGAAACAGAGTAATAGTACTAGCAGTTTTAGCAGCGTCAGCAGCAATAACAGCGTCAGCGGTAGTGAGGGTGTCTCGCTAGAGCTGGGCGGTGTGGACATCCCAGTGGAAGCTGCGCCAGATGCGATGACAATTGTCGAAGGCGGCGCAATTGATGCGGCGGTGTAATGTGGTGAAATGCAAAGTCCTGTCAGAACAGCAACCAATAGTGTTACTTTTCACATCCACGCCAACGTAGTGGGAATCATGCGCCAAATTGATGCCCTTTATCAATTTGTGTGCAAAATCTGTTATAATTCACACCTCAATAACATATAAGCTGATAAAAGCTGGCGTGGGTGTGAATTGTAACCCAATAGTTACCAATAATTTGTTAAATATTGTAATATTTCTAGTAAATTTTCTGATATTATGTTAAAATAATTATAATAAAGTGAAAAGGAGCTGGTGATATGTATAAGATTATTACAATGGAGCGTGAGTTTGGGAGCGGTGGTAATGAGATTGGCAGACGGGTGGCAAAAAGGCTTGGCATAGAGCTGTATGACAGGAATATATTGGTGGAGGCGGCAAAGCGGCTGGATATTCCGCCGATTTATATTGGGGACCTGGAGGAGACAGCGCCGGGAAGTATTATTTTTAATCTCTCAAAGACGGCAATCGGCGGCGGAAGCAGAAGGGAAAATTCCAATCTGCCAATGTCAGAGAAGCTTTTTTTGGAAGAAAAAAAGATTATTGAGGAAATTGTCGAGAAACACGACTGCGTGATTGTGGGGCGGTGCGCTTCCTTTATACTATACGACAGGGAAGACTGTCTGAAGGTGTTTGTCCATGCAGATAAGGACTACCGCATCGAGCGTACGATTCAGACAGAAAATATCGCGGCAGCGGAGGCGGATGATTTCCTGCGCAAATCGGACAAGAGAAGAAGCAATTTCTACAATACACACACTGGATGGAGGTGGGGAGATCCGTCCAAGTTTGATTTGTGTCTGAACAGCAAGCGCCTCGGTCTGGATACCTGCGTGGACATCCTTGCAGGGATGATGCAGAAGAATTGATTGGATAATGTTGAAATAGTAAGAGGTACATAATTATGGGAAATATAGAGAATTCGGCTTATTTGATAGGAACGGTTGTTGGTGCACTTTTTGCGGGGGCGCTTATTGGACTCATTCCATTTTTTCTGGGCAGGAAATGGGGGAAACAGCGATTGGGTACAGTTGGCCTGGTAGTCTGCATCTTGTGCAATTTCCTTTTAGGAATATGGTTATCCATCCCGGCCTGTCTTATCATTATAGTCGTAATGCTGCTGACACGTAAATAGATGTATAAGACGTGCAAAACAGAAAATGCGTGCAAACATGCTAAGAACAGCATGTTATGCACGCATTTTTTATGAACCACTTTAGGAACTGTAGGAAAATAACTGACGCATCTTGACTTGTCTATTTCTCCGATATCAAATTGCTAAAGCAATTGCACAAAAAGCCTCGCCGTAGCCCACTACGCCTACGTTTTTTGTACCATTACGAAGTAATTTACTCTCGAAGAAATATCCTGCGCAATCTGCATCAGTTATTTTTCTACAGTTCCTTATTGAAGGTGCTGGCACATCCTCCTTCATATCTGCTAAGAACGATAAAGCGCAGCAATCGTCTCAGTTGGCTCAATTGGTATTGCCTTTCCTTCACTTGTATACATTTTTACATGAACTTCGGCAATAAAGAAGTTCTATATTATAAAAATGGTATATTCGGTTTATTTCATGTCATGTACGGTCTGGATGACAATCAACAATTGGCAGCATAATGGAAATGTCAAAGACTGTGCCCTTGATTTCAATATCCATTATCCCATTTTCTTTTTGCACAATTTTATTTACGTTCTTAAGACCGGTTCCCCAATCTTTCATCCCAAAATCCTCCTGTCCTATATCAGATGCCGCTGCATTTTTTACATTAATGATTAAATTTCTTTTTACGGTCTCTGCCTGGACAAGGATATATTTTTCTTCTGAAACATCTGCGGCTTTTACGGCATTATCAAGTATATTGCCCCATATAATGCATAAATCATATTCATCAATCATAAGCGGTTTTGAAATGTTTACGTTACAGTCAAACTTTATATTTTTCTGTATGGCCGTTTGTTTTTTTGTATTGACAATGGCATTTACTACACTGTTTCCTGTTTCTATATCTTCTTCAATCATTCCTGCATTGTAAATTTTTGATAAATATTTTTTTAGCTTATCCCATTCTTCATGCTCTACAAGAGCAGACAGGCTTATTAAATGATTTTTTAGATCATGTCTTACATGTGCCTGTTTCTTGTATTGCTCTAATATTTCTTTATAGCGGTTGATTTCCATTTTATGAAGATTATCTATTGTAAGATACTCAATCAGCCTGTTCATGCCAAACAACAGCGATATACATATTATCATGCACAGCACAGACAAAACAAGAACCTCTATATGTGTCAAAACTTCGTTGTAAGTAGTATTCCAATACCTCGCCCCTCTGCCGTCTGAAACCATGACAACTCCCTGCGTAATTCCAAAAACGCACGCATCTATCAAAATCAGCAGCAGGCATGAAACAGAGAACAGAATTTTACCACTTCCATGCAGAAAATTTCCCTCTGCAAGTTTCGTCCTGCAAAAAAGCAAATACACACAAACTGCGGTTATTGTAAAGGAAAGTATTGCAGTCAAATACTCGTATTCTCTCTCAAATAGAAAAGGTTTATTATTTGAGAAAATGATATTACAAATTGACAATACAGATCCCGTACCATTCCATGCAAATTCCCAAACAGCAGCAAAGACACTTGAAAAGCCTAATTTTTCCCATCTGTTTCCACGAAATAGTTTAAAAAAGAATAGCATAAGCAATGTCTGTTGTACAATGGCTCTAACCATATAATTGTTTGTCAGCCAAATTTCCATAATAGTTAGTAATCCCAAAAAGTAAATATATTGACTTGCTATAGCCTCTCTTTTCCGAAAAAACATACTGCCCAATTTACCCAGACCTATGAACCATATCATATGTATGACTATATCCAAAACAAATAACACATCTATTTCAACACTCATCATATAATACCGCCTTTTACTTTCATATATGATAAGATTACTTTTTGGAAATCTTCATACCGTCTTTTTGCCAACATAATTTTTTCCCCGTTTTCCAAACGCACTTCGGTCTTATGAAACGCATCAACATAATTCAGATTTACCAAAAAACACTTGTGACATCTAAAAAAAGATTTATCTGATAATTTATCTTCTAAAACACCTATTTGTTCATAAGTTTCTAATGTTCCTTCATTACAATGAATTTTAGCAATCCTGCCTGCCGACTCAATATATAAAATGTCTTTCAAAAATACTTTTTTCGTCTGACGGTCTGCAGATAAGATTAAAAAATCTGTATTTGCATCAATTCGTATTCTTTTTGTGGCTTTTTCCAGAACATAACTCAGCTTATCTTTCTGTATCGGCTTTAGCAGATATTGAAAGGCTTCCACATCAAATGCTTCAAAAACATATTCCCTTGCTGATGTAATAAAGACGATAAGGCTTTGTTTTCCCTGTTTCCTCATTTCTTTTGCTAATTCCATGCCGCTTATTTCAGGCATTTTAATGTCAAGAAAAATAATATCAAAGCTTTCTTTGCGCTGAATCAATTCCATGCCGCTAAAAAATTTTTTTATAACAAAATCCATATTAGATTGTTTCAGTATGGTTTCAATCTGTTTTGCAATATCAGCACACTCTATCGGCATATCATCACATACTGCTATTAGTAACAATTTTAACCCTCCTTTACAAATCCAGATAGCCATGAGCAAAACATACACTGTATCGATTACAGTATAACACTTTTGGTTCACAGAATAAAGAAAAGGATAAAATGGGCTGAAACTTCAGGTAAATAGAGGACTGGCTTATTTTTTAACCAGTCACCTGACAGCAGTTCGTTACATAAAATAAAGAGAAAGGAGCGATTCCGTACAGGTCCGCATAGCGGTAAGCGCAATGTTGAGGAACTGTAGGAAAATATATTGGAGGTTTGTGTCCTTATGGCAGATATTACCCCGGGAATGATTTTTACAGATACATTGAGAAACGGAAAACCAGATGCGTTGGCATGGATTCGCGGAAATGCGCAAAATCCGCAGCTGAGCGGTGTTGTCAAGTTTTATACGACACCGTATTCTGGTGTGCTGGTTGAGGCGGAGATCTTTGGACTGCCCAACATTTCGACACAGTTTTCATCGGATTTTTATGCGATGCACATACACGAGAAAGGGGACTGTACGATGCCCTTTGATCAGACAGGAAATCACTATAATCCAACCAATGAGCCGCATCCAGACCATGCGGGCGATATGCTGCCGCTCATGGGAAATCAGGGATACGCATGGCTTGCATTTTATGATAAAAGGTTCACAATACCCGAGATTATGGGAAGAAGTGTCATTATTCACAAAATGCCGGATGATTTCAAAACGCAGCCGTCAGGAGATGCCGGCGAGAAGATTGGCTGCGGCGTGATACGGTAAAGTGGTTTCAAGGCAGATCCGTATGAAAAACCTCTTGATGGTTTCTGTGTGAAAGAGTACAATTGCATTGATAGGATGTAGATAGCAGAGCCTTAGAGAGGAGATAGCAATGACAGCAAAACAGTATGTAAAGGAAGTGGGAAGGCTGTTAAAATGCCGCGCGGCAAGGAAGAGGGAAGTCAAGAGACAGCTGTTGTCGGAGATCGATCGTGCAGTTTCTGGTGGGGAAGCTTTGGAGGACGTGCTGGAGCGCATGGGGATACCATGGGATTATGCGAACCAGTACAATGACAACTTTGACAAGGCAGAGTGGAAGGCGGCAAGGCGCGAGAAGCGATTGAAGATATGGGGGACCGTTCTGCTTGCCGCAGCTGCATTATTGACGGCTTTATATTGGAAGCTGCCCAAGTGGAGCGATATCAGTGAGAGCACAATGTTTGATGAGGAACAGCTCAAAGTGCAGGCGGAGGAGATCATACGACTTTATGGGGCGAATGATTTTCAGGCAGTCAATGCGCGCGTAAATGAAGAGATGCGGCAGATCTTGAGTGAGGAGACACTTCAGCTAACGAAATCTCAGATGAAGGAGGCGTTTGGAGAGCCGCTCTCCTTTGAAACGATCTATGTGTCAGAGGCGGAGCAGAGCGGTAGATTGTATGCAATGATTCAGATCCACGTATCGTATTCAGATCGAAACGTGGCTTATACCATAACGTTTGACGATGAAATGAACATCGCAGGATTTCATGTGAAATAACAGGAATACAGGAGGCCATCATGAAACAAGCGCAGGAACAATATATAAAATCGCTGTATATGCAGATTGAGCAAGCGGAACAGCAAATGCGGGACAAGCCGATGCCAAAGCTCACGAGAGAAGATTTTTTTCTGTTTCATGAGACAGGAAATCGTCTTGTATATGAAAATGAGTATTTTGGAAGAAGAAAGTATCTGACAGTGTATGCCATATTGGCATTGTGGAGCGAGGAGCTCTCACAGAAGGGGATTATTGACGAACAAGTGGAAACTTCAGCAGTGGAAGCATATATAAAACGTCTGGGAGATATTCTGATCAGCATCTGTTGTGAGGAGCCGTTTTGGGCGCTTCCAGCGCATGTGGATTTTGCACAGATCGACCAGCCAGAGACTGCGCTCACGATCGATTTGTTTGCAGCGGAGACTGCACAGGCGTTGTCGGAGATTGTCCTGCGTTTATATGGCAAGCTTTCGCGTGAGATTGTGATATGTGTGGCACGCGAGGTAACGAGGAGGGTGCTGCAGCCCTTTGCGGCGTCGCAGGTTCCCTACAGCTGGTGGGAGACGGACCGCTGCAATTGGTCCGCAGTCTGTGCAGGCGCTATCGGTATGACTGCCATCAATATCGACGCGCTAAATCGCAGAATAATGGCAGACCATACGTTTGATCATCGGGAGAAGGACTGTTTGACCGCATGGAACGTCCAGCAGTACTGTGACTGCTGCAGACAGCTGCCTGACAATTGGAAGACAGATTGCCTGAAAAGAGTTTGTGACGCACTCCGATGCTATCTGGATGGTATGGAGGACGACGGTGCGTGTACAGAAGGATTGGGCTACTACAATTACGGTATGTCCTTCTATACAGCATTTGCGGAGGAATACGGTATGGATGACAGCCGTTCGCAGGAAACGAATCAATTGATGTATCAGGAAAAATGTGAGCAGATTGCGCTGTTCCAGCAAAAATGTTATTTCACAAGCCGCTTTGGAAAGGGAATCAGTATCAGCTTTTCGGATGGCAGTAAACAGGAGTCATTTCTGCCTGGATTGACTGCATATCTAAAACACTGTTATCCTCAGGTGCAGACACCGGACGAGACGCTTGCGCGTCCTTTTGACGAAGATGCCTGCTACCGTTATCTCACAAATGAGCGAAATATCGGCTGGCTTATGAAATATGCTGACAACAATAAAGATACCAATACTGGTTCAGATATAGATGAGAGTGCAATGGAAGATGACAGGACAAAGGAGGAACCAGCACAGCGATGCGTGGACAAGCAGACGATATACCTGCTGCCAGCAGCGCAGTGGCTTGTCTGTCAGGACATGAATGGAAACGGATATGCCGCAAAGGGCGGCAATAATAACGAAAATCATAATCATAACGATATCGGACATTTTCTGTGTGTTTATAATGGGGAGATGCTGCTCACGGATCTTGGCGCAGGGGAATATACGAAAGATTATTTTAGTGACAAGAGATATGGTATTCTGTGTAACCGCTCATTTGGCCATTCCGTACCGATTATTAATGGCATGGAGCAGTGTGCAGGGGAGGAATATTGTGCTGACGGTTTTGACTGGAATGAAATGGAGAATGCGCTGACAATATCGTTTGCAAATGCATACGCAGAAGGCAGTTTGGAAAAACTGGTGCGTCGTATAGAACTGTGCAATCTGACGAGCGAAGAAATCGGACAGCAGAAAAAAATGCAGATACTGCTGCACGACACTTTTGTGACGAACGAAAGTACGATGTCCATCGCAGAGAATATCGTCACAGAGTATGAGCCAACGGTCCATAACGGCGTGGTATGGGTGAAAGGCCTGCATGGACAGTGCAGTATCAAAGTAGAGAACGGTAGTGGCAACATGATAAAAATAATTCCCTGTGAGCACAGTGATCATGCGGGAAACAGACAGACAGTGTATCGTATTGTCTGGAATATCAGCGTTGAAAAGTCTGCCTGTGTGAGCTGTAAGATGTGGATAACTTTCTGCGATAGGGATGTCAACAGATAATATCCACATATTTATGCACAATATCCACAAAAATACATAGAAGAAAGCCTTTGTAAATATCTAAAAATGTATAAAAATTGAAAAAAATAGGATTTTTATAAGAAAAAAGCAGTATGACTCAGGGGGGGAACACATTAATATAAGCGGTTGAATTTACGTCAAAAAATAATAAATATGCTATTGTTTTCTGATGGCAAAAGAGCTATTATAAAAGTTAGAAATAGTATACAGTACAAGAAAAGGAATCCTAAAATAAAGCGAAAACGGAGGTAGCAGTATGGCAATTTTAGTTACAGGTGGAGCTGGATTTATTGGCAGCCACACAGTTGTGGAACTTCAGAATGCAGGGCATGATGTGGTCGTGGTGGACAACTTATCCAACGCGAGTGTCAAATCTTTACAGCGAGTGGAAAAGATCACAGGGAGACCAGTTACATTTTATAAGGCGGACATTCTTGACAGGGAAGCACTGGAGCAGATTTTTGATGAGCAGCAGATTGATTCCTGCATCCATTTTGCAGGTTTAAAGGCAGTTGGAGAGTCTGTTCAAAAGCCGTGGGAGTATTATAATAACAATATTGCAGGTACACTGACACTTGTAGATGTGATGAGAAAACACGGATGCAAGAACATTATCTTTTCATCCTCCGCTACAGTATACGGAGATCCTGCATTTATTCCAATCACAGAGGAGTGCCCGAAGGGACAATGTACCAACCCGTACGGCTGGACAAAGTCAATGCTGGAGCAGATTTTGAGTGACATGCAGAAGGCTGATCCGGAGTGGAATGTGATTCTTCTTCGTTACTTTAATCCGATTGGAGCACATCAGAGTGGAACGATGGGTGAGAATCCCAACGGAATCCCCAATAATCTGATGCCATATATCACACAGGTGGCTGTGGGCAAGCTTGAGAAGCTCGGTGTATTTGGAAATGATTATGATACACATGATGGAACCGGCGTCAGGGATTATATCCATGTTGTGGACCTTGCGATAGGGCATGTGAAGGCATTGAAGAAGATTGAGGAGAAGGCAGGACTCTGCATCTATAATCTTGGTACAGGAACTGGCTACAGCGTGCTTGACATTGTAAAGAACTTCGAGGAAGCGACGGGTGTGAAGATTCCATATGAGATCAAAGCAAGGCGTGCCGGTGATATTGCGACCTGCTATGCAGATGCCACAAAGGCGAAGGAAGAACTCGGCTGGACCGCACAGTTTGGCATTAAGGAGATGTGTGCAGATAGCTGGAGATGGCAGTCTAATAATCCGAATGGATATGAGGAATAGATACTGGAGATAAAAATACCACAGCATACGCTGTGGTATTTTTATCGAAACTCACCATTTTTGTAGCGATTGATATAACTGTGAATTCTGTCATTGGGGTTCAGTAAATCACTGATGGATGAGTCATGATTCAATGTATCAATAATATATGCGATATATTTGCTCATGTCGCAGCTGATATACCATTCTTTTTCAAGCAGCTCTGGCTTTTGATAAATGAGGTTTGTGGTCAGAACTTTGCTGATCAGTCCCTGCTCATGCGCCTGGTCAAATATTTCGAGACCAGCAGTGAAAAGACCAAATGTGGCAGCGGCAAAAATGCGTTTTGCGTTGCGTTTTTTGAGGTCAGCCGCAACTTCGAGCATACTTTCGCCGGAGGAGATCATATCGTCTACAACAATGACATCTTTTCCTTCCACACTGCTTCCGAGAAATTCATGCGCCACGATGGGATTGCGTCCATTCACGATTTTGGTGTAGTCCCGTCTTTTATAGAACATTCCCATATCAAGCCCCATCACGTTTGCCATATAGATCGCGCGGCTCATTCCGCCTTCGTCAGGACTGATGATCATCATGTGATCGGCGTCGATTGTGAGGTCAGGAACATTGTTCAGCAGTCCTTTGATAAACTGGTAGGTCGGCGATACCGTCTCAAATCCATGCAAGGGAATTGCATTTTGTACACGCGGGTCGTGCGCGTCAAAAGTGATGATGTTGTCTACCCCCATGCTGACCATCTCTTGAAGCGCCAGCGCACAGTCAAGGGATTCCCTGGAACTGCGCTTGTGCTGACGACTCTCGTACAGATAGGGCATGATCACTGTGATACGCCGCGATTTCCCGCCGATAGCAGCAATGATCCGCTTTAAATCCTGATAATGGTCGTCGGGAGACATATGGTTGTCCTCACCGCAGAGAGAGTATGTCAGGCTGTAGTTTGTGACATCCACCAACAGATAAATGTCGTCGCCGCGCACCGACTCTAAGATTTCACCTTTTGCCTCACCAGTTCCAAAGCGTGGCACGCGTGTCTTTATAATATAGGAATCGCGCTGATAACCGGCAAAGGCAAGAGAGTCCTTGTGTTCACTCTCGCGTTCGGCTCTCCACTTGACAAGATATTTGTCAACCTTGTCTCCGAGCTCCTTGCAGCCACTTAAAGGAATGATGCCTAACGAACCTACAGGTATTGAATTGAGATTTCTTTTTTCCTCACGAACTGGCATTGAAAAACCCTCGCTTTCTATATTAAATACATTGTCATTTGTTTGTAGATGCTGTCTTTTTCTGCATACGGATGTCCCGGCCTGTCAGTTTGCAGATATCATAGTTGCTTGTAATGCGGGAAAAGATTCTGTCAGAGTAGCGATCCCGCAATTCCCCAAGCGAAAGGTTCGTTGTGATAATCGTAGCTTTTTTTCGCAGATGCCGGTTGTTCAGGCAGGAAAAAAGCTGGGAGGAAACAAAGGAATTGGTGAGCTCTGTTCCCAGGTCATCAATGATCAGCAGATCACAGTCACAGATATCATCGGAGATACCAGATGCCGCTTCGATGCTGTCTCTGTCAAAGGTACTTTTGGATAAGATGTCAAAAAGCTGGGAAGCACTAAAGTAAATCACAAGGTTCCCACAGTCGATCAATTCTTTTGCGATACAGCAGGACAGAAAAGATTTCCCCGTTCCTACTGTACCATAAAAAAACAAGTTTCGGTAGTCCTTATTAAAGCTTTTCACAAAATTTTGGCATATTTGTACAGCTTTTGTAAATTTTTCGAGATCCTCTCCCGCATAATAGTCATAGGATAAAGAACTGAAGTTCTCTGTTGCAAGCAGGCTTTTGATATGGGATTGCTCATAAATTAAGTTGATCTCCTCCGCGCGAAAACAGCTGCATTTCTGGTTGGCAATATAGCCCGTGTCGCAGCATTTGTCACACATATAGCGCGGTGACAGATAGTCATCAGGAAATCCGTTCTCGCGCAACAGGGCAGCTTTTCTTGCTGAGAGCTCCCTGAGGCGCTGCCTTAATTCTGGCAGTGCATTTTCATTTCCACCAAGGAGTTTTCTCCCCTGCTCGATGGATATGGCAGCAACTTGGCGGTCCAGTGCTTCATAAGCAGGAATTGTCTGATACACGGTCTCTGTATTGTGCTCCAGCCGGTGTCTGACAGCGCGTTGTTTCTCCTCATAGGAACGCATGATGGCGTCGTATTGACTGTTTGTCAGTGGCATCTGTGTTTTACCTCATTTATCTTTTATTGGCGAACCTGTTTCAGTTGCTCAGTATATTTTGTTCCAACTCGTCAAAGTCGTAGGTATTTTGTGCGAAATTATTGAATTTATTCTTGGTCACAATATTGTCATTTTTGCGCGGCTTGTCCATATTTTGGGAAACACGCTTGAAGGACGCGTCAGCCGTGGGAATATCGGCCTTGTGATGAACCCCTGCCTGATACCATTTGGTGAGGATTCCATCCGCGTATGCGAAGCGGTGGCTGTCTGTTGTCATGACAGTCTTATCGCATGCCTCTTGTATGACATCGAGCAGAAAGCCGTATTCTTTCGTCCATTTGTTTATGTATTCAAGCTCTTTTGGAGCCGGATTTGCATTTTTGCCAAGTGATTTCATGATCGTATAGACCACTTTGTCATACTTGCGCGAGGCATTCTGCGCATCGGCTGGTGTCATGATGCCCTGTTCATGCCATGCTAATGCCACTTTTTCCATGTACCGGAAATCTTTCTTGCCGCGCTCTACACAGTGCTGCACCAGGTAATCAATCAGGTCAGTTGAAAAGCCGAGTCTGTCATACAGGAAGAGAATGGTTTCCATATCGCTGCGCGTGAGTGGCCTGGCAACATACTGTTCTGTGACCATCAGCAGTTGTTCGATTTCTTCATTGCGCTTAAAGTCTTTGAGCTCGTCCAACGAGTAATCCGGTTTCGCGATTGTTTTTCCATTTGCGGGCCGGCTGCCTGCGGCTGTAATGGTACGATTTGCAGCCATAGGAGTCATTCCGGCTCTGGCAGTCATGCCCGTCTGCATGGAGGCCGGTCTGATAAACGACAAGACCGGGGTGATACGGGGCGCTGTTCTGGGCACCTCGTAACTGCTTTCGAAAGAAAGCATGGTTTCAAGGGAAAGTACCCTGATTCCGGACAAGTTGTGAGCCGCGTCGAAGTCGAGTGCGAGAAGCTGTCTGGACTCCCAATACATCAGAGAGCGTAACACATCCTTTTCCGTATAGTTGAACTTGTCCGCAATATCAGTCACGCTTGTTGGGAGATTGGCGTTCATCATGCGGATCAGAAAAAGATAGATTTTGAGCTGTGCATCGTTTGCATCTGCCATATATTCATCAATAAATAAGTTGGAGATGCTTGTCTGATCATTTGTGGCAGCCCGATAAATATTGACACGATTCATGAGTAGTCCTCCGTCCGGTTATAAATTCCTTAGTATTCCTCCGGCGTGGGAGACACCGGCATCTGTAAGGTAAGTGTATTGTAGCACAATTGGCCAAAAAAGCAAGCCCCTGACCCCACGCAACCCCTTGTGAATACTGGATTTTTGGGTAATGTGGATAGTGTGGATAATGTGGATAGTGGCGGGGGTAAGTGTTTCAACCCCTTGTCGGACCACAAAGGTAACATGTGGATTTTTATAAAAACAAATGTGGATGAAAACAAAAAATATCCACACTCTTTTCGGACGATTTGCGCACAAAAAAATGTGGATAATGTGGATAATTATATTCCAAGCAGATTTTCACCGATTTTTACAACATCCCCGGCTCCCATAGTTATCAACAAATCGCCGTTGATACAATTTTTTAACAAAAAATTTTCGATCTCATCAAAACTTTGAAAATAATAACACTCTATGCCAAGTTTTTCCAATTCATGGAGAAGATCCATGGAGCTGATGCCGATCGTATTTTTCTCGCGTGCAGCATAGATGTCCGTCAGCACGACCTTGTCTGCGAGCGAAAGGGCACTGGCAAAATCCTTTAAGAAAGCCTTTGTGCGTGTATATGTATGCGGTTGGAATACACACCACAATGTCTGATGAGGATAGTTTGCAGCGGCTTTTAACGTAGCAGTAATTTCCGTCGGGTGATGTGCGTAGTCGTCGAGAATTTTGACGCCGGCAACTTCGCCTTTGAACTCAAATCGCCGGTCTGTCCCGGAAAAAGAAGACAGCGCATTGCGCACGACATCAGAGTCAAAGCCAAGAAGATCCATCAGGGCAATGACAGACAGAGAGTTCAGAATATTATGTTCGCCGACAACACCCAGCTGCACAGTGCCACAGTCCACGCCCTTTTTGATCAATGTATAGGAAGCGCGTCCAAGCGCGTCGTAGGCAGCATCAGTGAAGCAATAGTCAGCTTCTGCGTCTGTGCCAAAAGTGATGATCTTGCAGTCAAGCCCCTCTGTAAGCTGCTCAACATGGTCAATTCCCTTGTTGATAATCAGGCATCCGTCAGCGGGAAGAATCTCGGCAAACTGTCGAAAGGAATGGCGGATGTCTTCGATGTCCTTAAAAAAGTCCATGTGGTCTTCTTCAATATTAAGGATGATGCTGATGCGGGGAAAGAAGCTCAAAAAGGAGTTTGTGTACTCGCACGCTTCAGTCACAAAATAATCGGACTTACCTACGCGGATGTTGCCCTCAATCGATTTTAGGATTCCGCCAATCGACAGCGTGGGATCGGCGTCTGCGGCCAGAAGCACCTCGGACACCATGGATGTGGTAGTGGTCTTTCCATGGGTGCCGCTGACGGCAATTGGGAGTTTGTAATTTTTCATAATCTGTCCAAGGAGGTCTGCGCGTGTCATGAGGGGGAGTCCTTTTTCGGCAGCGGCGCGAAACTCTGGATTGTCCTGTGCAATCGCGGCAGTGTACACGACAAGGTCGATGGAATCATTGATATTGCTCGCCATCTGTGGATAATGGATCGTTGCGCCCATAGAGACCAGGTGCTGTGTCAGCGGGGACTTTCTGGCATCCGATCCGCTGACAGGAAAGCCTTCTTCGATCAAAATCTGTGCAAGACCAGACATGCTGATCCCTCCGATTCCGATAAAGTGTACATGGATGGGACGATTGAAATTTATCTGATACATGATTTGCTTGTTCCTTCCTATATATGATTTAATCTATTCTATTTACAGATCACTATTAATATACACCTCACAAGATAACTTTTCCATAGTTATGGAAAAGAAATTTTGGTGGATATATTAAACTTTTGAAAATACCACCGATATATTTTATAAACAGTAACAATTTTTGTTAGAAAAATTGTACAGAATTATTCTTGCGAAAGAGATTAAAGTTGTTCCCTTTAATGAAATTGTATGCTATAATAAATTAGGGTCTGCTATACGCAAAATGCGAATGGTAATGCGAAGCCCATTATTATCAAGTAGGGGTGACAACATGATTAAAAAAGAGATGATTGCCATGCTTTTAGCAGGTGGACAGGGTTCGAGACTGGGGGTCCTGACATCGAAAATGGCAAAACCGGCCGTTGCTTTTGGAGGGAAATACCGTATTATCGACTTTCCGCTGAGCAACTGTATTAATTCCGGTATTGACACAGTCGGAGTGCTTACACAGTATCAGCCATTGAAGCTGAACACACATATCGGTATCGGTATTCCTTGGGATTTGGACCGGAATGTCGGCGGCGTGACGGTGTTACCGCCTTACGAGAAGAGCAGTGAGAGCGAGTGGTACACAGGAACTGCCAATGCCATTTTTCAGAATCTTGAGTATATGGAGAACTACAACCCTGACTATGTGCTCATTCTTTCCGGCGACCATATTTATAAGATGGATTACGAAGTGATGCTGGATTTCCACAAGGAGAGCGGTTCGGAAGTGACAATCGCATCGATGCCTGTCCCGATTGAGGAAGCAAAACGATTTGGTATCGTCATTACAGATGAGAATAAGAAGATTATTGATTTTGAAGAGAAACCAGAGAACCCCAGAAGCAATTTAGCTTCCATGGGAATTTACATATTTAATTGGAAAACACTCAAAGAGGCACTGATCGCGAAAGCAGACCAGCCCGCGCTTGATTTTGGAAAGCATGTCATTCCATACTGTCATGAGAAGGGCTGCCCGATGTATTCCTATGAGTTTAATGGATACTGGAAGGATGTTGGAACCCTGAGCTCATACTGGGAAGCCAATATGGAGCTGATTGACATTGTGCCGGAGTTCAACCTTTATGAGGAATATTGGAAGATTTATACGAAGAGCGAGATTCTGCCACCCCAGTATATCGCATCGGACAGTGTTGTTGAGCGCAGTATCATCGGTGAAGGTTCGGAAATTTATGGACAGGTTTACAATTCTGTTATCGGATGCGGTGTTGTCATTGGTGAAGGAACAGTTGTGCGCAATTCCATTATTATGAACCAGGCGCAAATCGGTGACCGGTGCACGATTGAAAAGGCGATTATCGATGAGTATTCGCAGGTGGGCAGCGAAACGCAGCTTGGAACGCTTCCGGAGAAGGAAAATGATACAAGACCTGACATCTACAACAGCGGGCTGGTCACAATTGGTGAGAAGTCGGTTGTTCCCGGCAATGTTAAGATCGGTAAGAATGCAGTTGTTTTTGGGGAGACGACAGCTTCCGATTATCCCAATGGCGTATTAGACAGCGGCAGGACATTGATAAAGGTGGGTGAGTGATATGAGAGCGTTAGGAATTGTATTAGCAGGTGGAAACAGTAGAAAGATGGGGGCGCTTTCCCACAAGAGAGCGATTTCAGCTATGCCGATTGCAGGCAGCTATAGAAGTATTGACTTTGTATTGAGCAATATGTCCAACTCACACATTCAGAAGGTTGCGGTGATCACGCAGTATAATTCAAGAAGCCTTCATGAGCATCTAAGCTCATCAAAGTGGTGGGATTTTGGACGGAAGCAGGGAGGTTTGTACACTTTTACACCGACGGTTACGCCAGATAACAGCAACTGGTATCAGGGAACGGCGGACAGTATTTATCAGAATCTCTTATTTCTGAAAAGAAGTCATGAACCATATGTAGTCATTGCCACGGGGGACTGTGTCTACAAGATGGATTACAATAAAGTATTGGAATATCACATTGCAAAGAAGGCAGATATTACAGTCGTTGTTAAGGAAATGCCAGAAGATGCGGATGTGGACCGGTACGGCGTGATCAGGATGAATGATGACGGGCGTATCGAAGAGTTCGAGGAGAAGCCTATGGTGGCGAGATCAAAGACTGTGTCATGCGGTATTTATGTTATCAGACGCAGACAGCTCATCGAACTGATTGAGAAGAGCGCCGAGGAGGGAAGGCACGATCTCGTGCAGGACATCCTTATACGCTATAAAGATGTAAAGCGAATATACGGCTACAGGATTGAATCCTACTGGAGAAATATCGCGACGGTCGAGGATTACTATGGCACGAACATGGATTTTCTCAAGAAGAACATCCGCGATTATTTCTTTAAGCAGTATCCTGACGTATATTCCAAAGTTGACGACTTGCCGCCAGCAAAATATAATCCGGGATCACAGGTTCGAAACAGCCTGATTTCCAGTGGATGTATTGTAAACGGAACAGTGGAGAATTCCATACTGTTCAAGGAGGTTTTTGTCGGCAACAACTGTACCATTAAAAACTCTATCATTTTAAATGATGTGTATCTTGGCGACAACACCCACATTGAAAATTGTATTGTAGAAAGCCGTGATACGATTCGAGCAAACTCACATCACGTCGGTGAGACGGGCATCAAAGTTGTGGTAGAGAAAAATGAAAGGTACGTTTTGTAAAAAGGAATCAAAAACTAATCAACGACTTGCAAAAGGGGGACAAAAGAATGAGAATAACAGATGTTCGCGTTCGAAAAATCACAAAAGAGGGAAAAATGAAAGCAGTAGTTTCTATTACACTTGATGATGAATTTGTGGTTCATGACATCAAGGTCATCGAGGGTGAAAAAGGTCTTTTCATCGCGATGCCAAGCAAGAAATCTGCAGATGGTGAGTATAGAGATATCGCTCATCCAATTAATTCTAACACAAGAGACACCATCCAGAAGACAATTCTTGAAAGCTATGAGAAGGCACTTTTAGAACCGGATGAGGAAGTAGCTTCTTAACGTATTTACAATCATGCGATTCCTGTGCCGCTGTTGGGCATAGGGTCATTCATATTATGAAAGTGTGCTTACGTTCATAGTATATTTTAAATAAAATGTGGGTAAAAGGCCATCCGTTCATAGCGGATGGCTTTTTAAGGAAATTGGATAAAATGGGAAGTTCAAATTGTGATACTTGTGCATATAATGTATATGATGAGGAAGACGCGTGTTATTACTGTGAAGTCAACATGGATGAGGACGACATGGTGCGGATGATGGAAGGACATTACAGGAATTGTCCATATTATAGAAATGGGGACGAGTATGCGATGGTTCGCAAACAGATTGAATCGATTTTGGGAGTTTCGCGACAGGGCGGAGAAGGAGACGGAAGAAATCAGGACAGGAGATAAGAAGATGGTTATCATAGCAGGACTGGGAAATCCTACAAGAGAGTACGAGAATACAAGACACAATATTGGTTATATGGCAATTGACGCGCTTGCGGACAAGTACAATATCAGTGTGATGGACTGCAAACACAAAGCGTTGATAGGAAAAGGTGTGATAGGCGGCACAAAAGTAGTGCTTGTGAAACCTTTAACGTATATGAATTTGAGCGGTGAGGCGATAAGGGCTGTCATAGAGTATTACAAGGCAGATGCGGCGAGTGAGCTGATTGTTATCTATGATGACATCAGTCTCGACGTCGGACAGCTGCGCATCCGCAAGAAGGGCAGTGCAGGCGGACACAATGGCATCAAGAACATTATCGCCAATCTGGGAGATGACACGTTTTTGCGCATTAAGATTGGTGTCGGCGAGAAGCCAAAGGGATATGATCTGGCAGACTATGTGCTCGGTCATTTTAGCAGGGAAGAGCTGGAAGTGATGAAGGACAGCCTTGATAAAGTGGATGGCGCAGTGAATCTGATGCTTGCGGACAAGGTTGACATGGCGATGAATGCATATAATAAAAAAAGCGTGAAGGAATAAAGGATGGAGGACAACCAATTGTGAACACATTATTGGCACCGCTCAGGGAACTTGGCGAGTATGAAGGGATTACAAAAGCATTGGAAAAAAAGGGCGGAATGGCGAGTGTAAGCGGCTGTGTGGACTCACAGAAGCTTCATATGGTATTTGGAACAGATCAGGATTACGATGTGAAGCTGATCGTGACTTACAGCGATATCAGGGCGAGGGAGCTTCTGGAGGACTGCCGTCTGTACTGCCGTGAGTCATATTTCTATCCGGCAAAAGATTTGATATTTTATCAGGCGGACGTGCATGGTAATCAGCTTGTAAAAGAACGAATAGAAGTGCAGCGCAGACTTCTCGAGGGAACTCCAGTCACGATCGTTACGACCTTTGCTGCCCTGATGGCGCATCAGATTCCCTTGTCAGTGCTGGAGGACAATATCATCTGCATTGGCAGGGACAGCATCGTTGAGGAGCAGGCGCTTGCGCGGAGGCTTGTGGCGATGGGGTATGAGAAAAATTATCAGGTGGAGGCGCCGGGACAGTTCTCGATACGCGGTGGAATTGTTGACATTTTTGATCTGACCTCCGAGAACCCTGTCCGCATTGAGCTGTGGGGGGATGAGATTGAGTCAATCCGCACGTTTGATGTGCTGAGCCAGCGGTCTGTTGAAGAAAATGTGACACAAGTGTCAATTTATCCGGCGGCGGAGCTGATCTTGTCGCAGTCTGTACTCGCCAAAGGGTTCCATAAGATTGAGCAGGATTGTAGGGCGCAGGCGCAGCATTTTCGGGAGCAGACAAAGCCGGAGGAGGCACACCGGCTTGAGACAGCGGTGAAGGATTTGCAGGAGCAGGTGACACAGTTTCAGAGTCTTGTGAACCTCGACAGCTATATCAATTATTTTTATGAGGACACGATGTCCTTTACCGACTTTTTTAAGAACAGGAGATGCTGTATCTATCTCGACGAGCCGCTCCGCATTGACGAGCACGCAAGGGCTGTGGAGCTGGAGTTTCGGGAGAGTATGGCAAGCAGGGTGGAGAAGGGGTATATTCTGCCCAGACAAATGGATGTGCTTTTTTCCGTGCAGGAGACGATGGCAAAGCTGGAAGATGAGCGTATTCTTGCGCTTTCCACTATGGAGTTCAAAGGATTTGGCATCAAGTTTGCAAACCGTTTTTCCGTCAATACCAGAAACATTTCTTCCTATAATAACAGCTTTGCAGAGCTTGTGAAGGATTTAAACAATTTTAAGAAGCAGGGATACCGGGTGCTTTTGCTGTCCGCCTCGGCGACGCGCGCAAAACGTCTTGCCACAGACCTCATGGACGAGGGGCTTCTCGCCTTTTATTCGGAGGACCCGGACAGGATTCTGCAGCCGGGGGAGATTATGACTTATCACGGCTCTGTTTTAAAAGGATTTGAGTATCCGCTGTTAAAATTTGTCGTGATATCGGAGACCGACATTTTTGGCAGGCAGCAGCGCAGAAAGAAGAAAAAGGCTTATGAGGGACAGAAAATCCAGAACTTTTCGGATTTGAAGGTGGGGGACTATGTCGTTCATGAAAATCATGGTCTCGGTGTTTATAAAGGGATTGAGAAGGTTGAGGTAGACAAGGTTGTAAAGGATTATATCAAGATTGAGTACCGCGACGGAGGCAATCTCTACGTCCTTGCGACAGGACTTGACGTGATTCAAAAATACGCTTCCTCCGATGCGGCGAAAAAGCCGAAATTGAACAAGCTTGGCACACAGGAGTGGGTGAAGACGAAATCGCGGGTAAAGACCGCAGTCAACGAAATCGCAAAAGATCTCGTGGAACTGTACGCAGCCCGACAGCAGAGACAGGGCTTTGTCTTTAGCAAAGATACCGTGTGGCAGCAGGAGTTTGAGGAGATGTTCCCGTTTGAGGAGACCGGCGACCAGCTGCTTGCCATCGAGGCGACAAAGAGTGACATGGAGAGCCCGCGCATCATGGACCGGCTGATCTGCGGCGATGTGGGGTATGGAAAGACAGAGATTGCGATACGCGCCGCATTCAAGGCAGTTCAGGACGGCAAGCAGGTCGCGTACCTCGTGCCCACGACAATTCTGGCACAGCAGCACTACAATACATTTTTGCAGCGCATGAAGGATTTTCCGGTGTGCGTGGAAATGCTGTCGCGTTTTCGGACTGCAGGCGAGATGAAAAAGACAATCGAAGGACTGAAAAAAGGTCTGGTGGATATCGTCATCGGCACACACAGGCTGTTGTCCGCAGATGTGCAGTACAAGGACCTGGGACTATTGATTGTCGACGAGGAGCAGCGTTTTGGCGTGCGCCACAAGGAAAAGATCAAACAAGTGAAAGAAGATGTGGATGTGCTGACCCTGACGGCGACGCCAATTCCAAGAACCCTGCACATGAGCCTTGTGGGAATCCGTGACATGAGTGTCTTAGAGGAGGCGCCGGGGGAGCGTCAGCCGATACAGACGTATGTCATGGAGTACAATGAGGAGATGGTGCGCGAGGCAATCGTGCGTGAGCTGTCCAGACAGGGACAGGTGTATTATGTGTACAATCGCATCAGCAATATTGAGGAGATCACCAGTCAGGTTGCGCGCCTTGTACCGGAGGCTGTCGTGGCATTTGCCCATGGACAGATGAAGGAGCACGAGCTGGAGAAAATCATGTTTCAGTTTATCGGTGGCGAGATTGACGTGCTGGTGGCAACGACAATCATCGAGACAGGACTGGATATCTCGAATGTCAACACCATGATCATCCACGATTCCGATGCGATGGGACTATCACAGCTCTATCAGCTGCGAGGGCGTGTGGGGCGCTCAAACCGCACTTCCTATGCGTTTTTGATGTACAAAAAAGACAAGATGCTCAAAGAAGTGGCAGAGAAGCGCCTGCAGGCGATACGGGAGTTTACAGATCTGGGGAGCGGCTTCAAGATTGCCATGAGGGATCTTGAAATCAGGGGGGCCGGAAACCTTCTGGGGGAGCGTCAGCATGGACATATGGAGGCAGTCGGCTATGACCTTTACTGTAAGATGCTCAACGAAGCCGTCAAGACATTGAAAGGAAGCAAAAAAGCGGACGCAGATTTTGGCACCTATGTCGATATGGATGTCGATGCTTTTATTCCGCCGGAGTATATTGTGAACGAAGTTCAGAAGCTTGATATTTACAAGCGCATTGCAAGTCTTGAGAATGAGGCGGAGTGCGATGACATGAGAAAAGAGCTGAAAGACCGCTTCGGGAATGTGCCCAAATCAGTTGAAAATCTGATACAGATATCCCTGATCCGAGTGACTGCGCACAAGCGCTATGTGACAGAGATTAAGGGAAAAATAGGGAAGGTCACATTTTTCATGGAGCCATATGCGCCCGTTCATGTCGAGCGTCTTCCCGATCTGATGGCAAAGTACAAAGGTGTTTTGGAATTTTCTGCAAAAGGAACACCAAATTTTGTGCTAAAATATAAAAAGTATGGTTTAATAGAGAAAGAGGCAGAGCTCATGATGACACATACAGGCAAATTGCTGGCCGATATGGCAGTGCTGTATGATAACTGATTCTGCCCGATTGGCGTGTGAGAATAATAAAGGAGGACTATTTATGGAGTACAGGAAAATGGAAAATCTGGGAATCAGCACATCACTGCTGGGATTTGGCTGCATGCGGTTCCCGACGAACGCAGATGGAAGCATCAATGAGGCGGAAGCGCTTGCGATGATCGACAGGGCGTATCATGCAGGGGTTACATATTTTGATACGGCGTATCCATATCATGAGGGCAGGAGTGAGGTGGTCACAGGAAAAGCGCTTGCGCGGTATCCAAGGGATTCGTATTATCTGGCGACAAAACTGCCCATATGGAATGTTAGGACCATCGCCGATGCGGAGCGCATTTTTCAGGAGCAATTAGACCGTTTACAAAAGGATTATGTTGATTTCTACCTGATGCATGCGCTGAATGGTAAGAGCTGGGAGACTGTGAAGGATCTTGATATCCTCGCATTTTGTGAAAAGCTTCGCGCGGCCGGAAAAATAAAATATCTTGGCTTTTCGTTCCATGATGACTATGAGGTGTTTGAGGAGATCCTCACTTCATATAAGTGGGATTTCTGCCAGATTCAGCTGAACTATATGGACAAAGACACACAGGCGACGTTGAACGGTGTGGAGCTCGCCAAAAAGCTTGGCATTCCCATGGTAATCATGGAGCCTGTCAAGGGCGGACTGCTCGCAAAGCTTCCGTCGGAGGGAATCGAAGAGCTGTTCAGGAAAGCGCGCCCGGAGGCGTCTGCGTCCTCGTGGGCCCTGCGCTATGTCGGAAGCTTTGACAATGTGAAGGTAGTGCTGAGCGGCATGTCGACAATGGAGCAGGTAGAGGATAATCTTTCGACGTTTGAATGCTTTGAGCCGCTGAGTGACACAGAGAGGGCGGTGATTGAAAAGGTGGCAGACACGCTGCACAGCAGAGTGCAGAATGGCTGTACAGGCTGCCGTTACTGTATGCCTTGTCCCGCGGGCGTCGACATTCCGCGGTGCTTTCGCATCTGGAACCAGTACCACATCTATGAGAATGAGGACGAGGCAAGGTGGAGCTGGACAAAAGAGATGGAGGATGCAAAAAAGGCGTCCAACTGTGTCAGGTGCGGGAAATGTGAACAGGCCTGTCCGCAGCACATTGCGATCCGGGAAGATCTTGCCCGCCTGCAGAAAGAAATGGATGACATAACAGGGCAGTAAACAACAGGGAAAAGATAGCGTGACGGGATCGTTTGCAATCGATTCTGTCACAGGAAAATATTTTGACATAGGATACAAAAGCGGGGGGAAACTGTGTAATGTGACAATTTTTCTCCGTTTTTCTCGTTCATTTTTCCGCAAATGCACAACAATTTTCACAAAATTGAAAGAAAATAAAACTAATTGTAGAAATTATTGAAATAGTATATTATAATAAACTAGAGTTGATTGACATAAAATGTTAACAAATCTAATGTGTGCAGTGTAAAGGTGGGGATTAGAATGAGCGAAGGAAGATATAATATTCCAAAACAGTACAAGGTTGACAAAGGGATGCCATTGGATGCATTATTCCAGAAAATTGACAATTTGAAATGCCGCCGTGTCTTTGAGGCTGAGATTGAAAGTGTGGAATGGAGCTATCATCTGGTGGACAAAGATGGCGTGAAAGACATGAAAGAGCTTGTCAGAGAGCAGGGACTATCTGTGTTCGAGGTGAATCTCAGGAGGAAGATATCACCGGATCTGCTTACAGATGTGTTTGCGGGAGTGCTGCAGAGACCAATCGTTATGGTCTATCTGTGTGAGGGCGAGTTGTCTATGGGGACGTATATTTCGGTAGGCAGGACGAGCAGGATGTGCTCTACTGATTTTTACCCATATGATGCGGACCGCATGATTGAGGTGCTGGATTTTGACACAGACTATGACAAGACGACACAGCAGATCCATAAGCGAATTTATGCGACGCTTTGTCAGCAGAAACGTATGATTATGATTGAGAAAGCTTTTGAGCGGTTGAGCAAAGAGAACGAGAGGGAGTCCTTTGCGTATGAGTTCAGCCTTGAGAATCTTGAAAGGATCAGGGCGGATGCAGATTTCGTACAATCGCAGCTCAGAGTGGTATAACAGCGGTAAGAGAATTGGATTTTCCATTTTTTTACATAGAGTGCTGTCGGAACAGGGGGAGTTTTGAGAGCACATAGCAGTAAGGGGAGGAATGGGTTGTATGGACAACGGGATATCGAAGACAACAGCAGCCATAGTTTTAAATTCCTTAAAAAGCGGAGTCGTCCCAAGGACAGGTCTTGAGTACATTACAGTGGGGAGAAGGAGTGAGATTCAAGCACTTTTGCAGGACGTATCCATCATTGAGCAGGGAGGAGCAGCGCTTCGTTTTATAGAGGGAAAATATGGAAGCGGGAAGACCTTCCTCATGCATGCACTCAGAAATCATGTGATGGAAAAAAACTTTGTCGTGACAGATGTAGAGCTTTCTGTGGACAGGAGATTTGTCGGCAATAAGGGACAGGGGCTTGCGACATATCGGGAATTGATCAGAAACATGGCGATCCATGCAAGCCCTGATAATGGGGCATTGCAGCTCATTCTTGACAAATGGATTGGCACGCTCGAAAATGAAGTGGTACAATTTGAGGGACTTGTACCAGGTCATGAAGTTTTCGATGTCAGAGTCAGCCAGAAGATCTACAAGATTACCTCTTCGATGGAGGAGCGGGTAAACGGTTTTGATTTCGGGAAAGTGCTTGCTTCATATTATAAGGGACACCGCAAAGGTGATATGGAGCTGCAGAAAAAGGCTCTGCGATGGCTCTGTGGGGAGTACAGGACCAGAACAGAGGCAAAGACAGATTTAGGGGTGAATCTGATCATTACGGATGATAACTGGTATGATTTTATGAAATTGTTTGCCGACTTTGTGGTAAAGGCAGGCTACGCAGGGCTTTATGTGTGTATCGACGAGCTTGCGACGCTGTATGAGATTCCAAGTCGTGTGGGCAGGGAGTACAATTATAATAAGTTATTGTCCATCTACAATGACGTGTTACAGGGAAAGGCTTCTTATCTGGGTATCGTTATCAGTGTCACGAAGGAGGCTATGGAGGATTCCGCGAGGGGAGTGTTCAGCTTTGAGCCATTGCGGTCGCGGCTGGCAGAGTCAAGCTTTACGCAGGACGGCGGCCTCAAAATGAGAGATATGGCAGCTCCTGTGATCAGATTGTCCGTGCTGAATCCGGGCGAGATGTATGTGCTGTTGGAAAAACTTGCAAACATACATGGGATTATGTATGGATATCAACCAAAGCTCGAGCATGATGATTACATTTATTTCTTGAAGCAGCAGTATGGGAAGAACCTAGAGGGAGAGGAACTTACCATGCGGGACATGATTAAGAATTATATCACGCTCCTGAATTTGCTCCAGCAGAATCAGGAAGTGCCAAAGGAGAAGATTCTTTACGCTGTGCATGAATGAAATGCAGATGCCGAAAACAGGCATCGTTTGACACAAGTATAAGGGTTGTTAAAATGAGGATAAAATATGATTAAGGCAGTAATATTTGACATGGACGGAGTACTCATTGATACGGAAAAGCATTACAATGCAGCATGGTGCGAAGCAGCACACATGGCGGGTTTTGAAAAGTTCAAAAGAGAACATGCGCTGATGCTTCGCAGCTGTGACGCACGGCTGGCCTCAGAGATGATGAGGGACATCTTTGGAGCGGGCTTTGATTATTATGCCATACGAGAGGTTAGACGTCGTCTCGTGGCTGAACGGCTTGAAAAATATGGACTGGAGAAAAAGCCTGGTATTGATGAGATACTGGCTTTTTTGCATGAGAGAAACATCAAGGCGGCAGTGGCCACCGCCACACCGATCGAACTCACACTGCGGCACCTTGAGCGAATCGGTGTGCAGGGTCAGTTTGACAAAATTGTGAGTGCGAAACAGGTGGCGCACGGAAAGCCGGCACCGGACGTCTATCTCTACGCCTGCGGGCAGATTGGCGAGAACCCGTCGGACTGCATCGCGGTGGAGGATTCACCAAACGGTATCAAATCAGCGTATGCGGCGGGCTGTAAGCCGGTGATGGTACCGGATTTGACTCAGCCCGACGAGGAGCTCAGGCCGCTGCTGTATGCGGTAGTTGACTCACTTGCGGATATTCCGGCGCTCATTGATTAGGCACTTAAGAATGAAATCTTGCGCAAAATGCTAAAATATTGGTTATGGGTGGGACGCTTCAAAAAAGTATAAACCGGCACAGTGTCAAAGCTTAAACAGTATCGGTAAGTCAACACAAAACAAGAATGCTGAGACAATTAAGTTCCTTCATTTGTGATGTAAAGGACATTATGGTTCCCAATGCATAAAAATCCATTATATACAAATAATAGCAATACGGTTTATTTGCATTATGAACTTAATAATATATAGGAACCGTAAAAATACTCTGATAACATGACACAGAATAAATTGACATAAGCCGGGTGGAGGAATGAGGTGATGATATCGATATTCACTGACTGACGACAACGGTCATTATGTGGATTCAGACAGGTCAGGTGATTGGACTATTGCTGGAAGGTTCCTTGCTAGAAATGGAGGAAATATCGGTGAAGGCTACGGGAATAGTGCGTAGGATTGACGATTTAGGACGTGTTGTCATACCAAAAGAAATCAGAAGAACGTTAAGGATAAGAGAATCGGATCCGCTTGAGATTTTTACGGATCACGAGGGAGCAATTATTCTCAAAAAATACTCGCCTATCGGTGAGCTCGGAAGTTTTGCAAAACAATATGCGGAAAGTCTCTCGCAGGTGTCGGGGCATCTGGCGCTGATTGCAGACAGGGATCAGATCATAGCAGCTGCGGGCAGCAACAGCAAACAGGTGCTTGGCAAGTCTGTCAGCAAGGCGTTGGAGGAGAAGATGAACTCGCGGGAGACGGTGTGTACTTCGCGCAGTGACAAGGATTATGTGTCGGTGACCGAGGATGAATCAGAGGAGTATCAGCATGAAGTGATCATACCAATCATCACGCAGGGCGATGTGATTGGTGCTGTAGTACTTCTGTCGGCCAAGGCAGGGGATGAGATGAATGAGGTGGAGATGAAGCTTGCACAGTCTGCTGCGGGATTTCTCGGGAAGCAGATGGAGCAGTAACCGATTCACTATTTAAATAGGAAATGCATATGATAATCATAAAAAGCGAGGAACTCGAAATATGGATTATTATAGTGCGTTTCCTTTTTATATGGGGTATCAGGGATATGGGCAATGGGCGCAGCCCGGAATCGTTCCGGAGGACAGGATATTAGAAGACCTTGAATACCTGCAGCAGATGTATCCTACATACGCCAGAAAATATCAGAATGCCATAAGCAGTGTTGTCGATAAGATGGATTATGAAGGGAGCTTTATCTACGATCAGTATCCCGACAAACTCACGCTTCAGCGCATGGTGGAAAGTGTCATGGCGATTATCAAGACAAATGAGGAAGCGATGGGCAATATCAATACAGGTATGCAGCAGGACAATGCGATTCCCGGAAACACTATGGCACTGCAGAGTATGTCAGAGAACACAGCACCAAACGTACCAGGGCAGAGTGTCACAGGCAGTAATATGATAGACAAGGCGCTCACAGAACAAGCTCCATGGCGTGAGAAAGAGCCATGGATCAGGGAACTTGTCACAGTTTTGATGTGCTACGAGATATTGACGCGCAGAAGAAAAAAGAACAGACAGTGGTTTGGTACGATGTCTTCAAACCGTTATAACCAGTATTAATTAAAAAAGTATGAACAGCATTGACTTATCGGTGAATATGAGGTTATAATAATAACATCGTGCAGCCGGGGCGTTAGCGGTGTCTTGTACCCACAATCCGCTATAGTGGGGGTGATAAGCGACGGAGGGTCTGCGTTTGTGCAGCTGCCCTCTATAAGTGGCGTTGAAGTTTGGGTCTCGCGCAATATGTGCCGTTGAACCGTGTCAGGACAGGAATGTAGCAGCACTAAGACGGATTTCATATGTGCCGTGAGGGTGCCTGGCGGAGTTAACTGTAGAGGTAACGTACATGGGCATAGGATTCGAAGTCGTTTGCACGATAAAATTGTTTTGGCAGCTATGGACAGACAGTAGTGCATAAACTATAGAAAAATTGGAACACTAACGAAGAAGTAAAATAGCACGGAATGTCAGAACAGGATGTGCTAAAGGGAGACATTATGAAAAGAAAAAATGTAAAAAATAAGGGAATTGTGTTATTGCTCGTAATGGCAATGGCAGCCGCTTCCATGACCGGATGTGGCAATAAGGAAGAATCAAAAGAGCCTACAACAGAGATTAATTTTGCAGATATCACGGGAGGAAATTCGAACAACAGCAGCGATACGTCGCCGGAAACTCCTGAGACAGCGGAATCTGCTACAGAGCCAGTCGCAGAGGAGGAGACGCGCGAAGGCATGTATCGCAGTGAGATTACAAACGAGTGGATTGATGAGAGTTTAAAGAATCAGCGTCCGATTGCAGTTATGGTGGACAATGAGAAGACAGCGCTTCCACATTATGGTCTCACGGAGGCGGATGTGGTGTATGAGCTCATGAACAGTACTTTGAATGGCAGAATTACACGTTTTATGGCGATTGTTAAAGATTGGGGAAAGATCGAACAGTTTGGCAGCATTCGAAGCACGAGATCAACTAACATTATGCTTGCGGCAGAGTGGAATGCAGTGCTCTGTCATGATGGCGGCCCGTTTTATGTAGATGAATGGCTTGCAAAGAACTATTCGGCAAATTTCAGCGGTGGTTTTTCCCGTGTAAATAATGGTAAGGCAAGAGAATTTACAGAGTATATCTGTGCGGGTGACCTTGACAAGAAATTTAGCAGTTCAAAGTACACGACAGAGTACAATGAATACTACCCGGGACAGCACTATTTCTTCTCCAATTCGGAGATTGATTTGTCTACTGTCGGAGATGCGTTTGACTGTACGGAGATCGAGCTTCCATTTCCGCATAACAGTTCTACGCTTAAGTACAATGAGTCAACAGGTACGTATGACTATTATGAGTATGGTCAGGCACATACGGATCCGCAGCATGGAAATGCGCAGCTTACGTTTAAGAATCTGCTGATTCAGGATACGACATTTGCGCAGCTTGATGCAGGAGGGTATCTCATTTACAATGCGATGGATAACGGACGCGCTGCATATTATATCACAAACGGCAAGGCAATTGAGGTGACGTGGATTAAGTCCAGCGATACAGCTCCAACAATCTATCTGAACAAGCGGACTGGCGAGCAGATTGAGCTGAACACAGGAAAGACTTATGTGGCACTTGTGCCATCAGACTCCTGGAACGACGTGGTTATCAAATAAATAAAATAAAAAATTGGGGAGGTGTATGCGCAGGCATAGACCTTTCTTATTTTTGGACAGAAAGCACGGAAGAATATTTCGTAAAATTTCGGTATTTTGACTAAAAACCAGAAACGAAATTTTACGAAATTTACAATAGCTTTTTTCATTATGAAACGATATAATGAACCTATCAATCAATATGGAATGGAGGTTAACGGTTATGATGAAGAAGCGAGTGACTGCGGGGGTTCTGGCATTGCTTATGGTGTTTATGACAGTTGTGTCAGTCCTGACATCGGGCATGACAGCATGGGCAGCAGGAGCGACACTGATCGTTCATTATGGCGGAAGGGCCGATAACACTTATGATGGCTGGAATCTGTGGATATGGGAAGATGGAAGGGAAGGCCAGCAGGTCGACTTTACAGATGAGGATGAATTTGGTAAAGTGGCGATATACCAGACAAACCGAAAACCCGCAAACATAGGTTTTATTGTGCGGTTGAACCAGTGGGAAGACAAGGATGTAGGTGATGATCGATTTGTCGCCATGAATGGTGAGACAGTGGAGATCTGGGTGACAAGCGGAGAGGCAGAATTTGTTACCGAAGCGCCTGCAGGAGCATCTGCTTATGATATCACGGCACTCGAGGAAGCAAGGCTGAATGTGTATCATGAAGAGGGTGCGACAAAGTTGAATGTACATTATTACAATTTTGACAACAAGTATCATGCTGACAACGTGGAGGCCTATGCATGGATTGGCAGTGATGCGGGTGGAATCTATCCGCTGGCAGAGACGGATGAGTTTGGCGCACTATTTCAGATAGGGCTGCAGCCCAAAGAGGGCGTGACAACGGCTGGTGTGCGGGTAATACAGGATGGAAATGCAGACACTGCACTTGACTATGAGATTGATCTGACAAAGGTGTCAGACAATGTAATTGATGTTTATATTGTGGAAGGAAATCCGGTATTGTGGTATAATATGAATGAAGTGGTATACAATCCTGTGATTGCGGAGGCGTATTTTGCGGAGACGACGAGCAGGGAAATCTATGTGACATTATCACGTATGCCAAAGAGCATGAATTCTTTAGCAACGCAGCTAAAAATTACAGATGGAGACGGGGCAGAGTACGCTGTAGCTTCCGCAGACAGCGAGGATGGCATAAAAATACTGCTGACATTGGAGGAGGAGTTAGAATTGTCAAAGTCATATGATATATCGATGGAAGGATACGAGGGTACGGGCGTGTCTATGAACAAGGTTATTGGTTCCAGTTATTTTGATGATGCTTTTGCGTATGATGGGAATGATATGGGCGCTGTTTATACAAAGGAAAAGACAGGCTTTAAGGTGTGGGCGCCTACAGCATCCGAGATTTCTTTGAATCTGTATGAACAGGGAGATGGAGACAATCTTATAGAGACAATTCCCATGACACTTGGAGACAAGGGGGTATGGTCCTGCGAGAAGCAGGGAGATTTGAACGGAGTGTATTACACTTATTCTGTCAAGATTGGAAATAAAACAAACGAAGCGGTGGATCTGTATGCCAGAACAACAGGCGTAAATGGCAACAGAGGCATGGTAGTGGATCTGAGTGCTACCAATCCCGAGGGGTTTGAAAATGATGTGAGACCTGCGTTTGTCAATCCCACAGATGCGGTAATTTATGAGATTCATGTGAGAGATCTCTCGTCGGATGATTCATCAGGAATCAGCAATACAGGAAAGTTTCTTGGATTTACCGAAACAGGGACGACGAATGCGGATGGTCTCGCAACGGGGATTGATCATATCAAAGACTTAGGTGTGACTCACGTGCAGATTTTGCCGAGCTATGACTATGCTACAGTGGATGAGTCGAAGCTTGATACGCCGCAGTTTAACTGGGGATATGATCCGAAGAATTACAATGTGCCTGAGGGCTCTTACAGTACAGATCCCTATCATGGCGAGGTGCGTATCAACGAGATGAAGCAGATGGTGCAGGCATTACACGCAAATGGAATCCGCGTGAATATGGACGTTGTGTACAACCATACATTTAATATAGAAGATTCCTGGTTTCAGAAGACAGTGCCGGATTACTACTACAGAAAAGTGGGCGAAAATTATTCCAATGCGTCAGGATGCGGAAATGAGACTGCATCTGACCGCGCGATGGTGCGCAAATATATCGTGGATTCCGTCGTTTACTGGGCTACAGAATACCATATTGATGGTTTCCGTTTTGACCTGATGGCAGTGCATGACATTGAGACGATGAACGCAGTCCGGGCAGCGCTTGATGAGATCGATCCATCAATTATGGTGTACGGTGAAGGCTGGACAGGTGGAGACTGCGCAATACCATCTTCACAGCAGGCTTTGAAGGCAAACATACGTAACATTGACAGAGTTGGCGCTTTTAGTGATGACATCCGGGATGGAATCAAGGGCAGTGTATTTGACGCGCAGGATAAGGGCTTTGTCAGCGGTAAGGATGGAATGGAGGAGAGCATTAAGTTCGGTATTGTAGCTGCAACATCACATCCGCAGGTTCTGACATATAAGAATGATAAAGGAAGCAAGAGCTGGGCGGCGCAGCCAGGGCAGAGCATCAACTATATTTCCTGCCATGACAACCTGACTTTCTGGGATAAGCTTGCAATGTCGAACGCAGAGGACAGTGAAGAGACACGAATTAAGATGAATAAGCTCGGCAGTGCGATTCTTTTAACTTCTCAGGGCGTACCGTTCTTCCAGGCGGGAGAGGAAATGCTGCGCAGCAAGCCGTCAGCAGCAGTGGAAGGCGGTTTCGATGAAAATAGCTATACCTCTCCAGATTCGACAAACAGCATCAAGTGGTCGAATAAGGCAAATGTGATGGATACTTATGAGTATTACAAGGGATTAATCGCATTTCGAAAGGCTCATAACGCACTTCGTATGGCGACGACGGCGGAGATTCAGAGCAATCTTACTTTCATGAGTGGTCTGGATGCAAATGTAGTGGGATACACAATTGCGAACAATGCAAATGGAGATACGGCAGAGAAGATTACTGTGATATTGAACGGAAACGAGAATGCAGTGGATGTTGCACTTCCGGCAGGAACGTGGGAAATCTGTGTCAACGATAAGGTGGCAGGAACGGCGTCTGCAGGAACGGCGGAAGGGACAGTGTCTGTAGCAGGAATCTCCGCGATGGTGCTTGTGCAGGGTGACGATACAATTGCAAAGTTGGATGCTGCGACAGATAACGAAACTGACACGAGTGTCAGTGCAGAGAATACAAAAAAATCATCAGGGAATGCACCGTTGATTGCAGGCAGTGTGCTCGTGGTACTGGCAGCAGTGGCGGCAGGTATTTTTGTAAAAAAACGGAAAAAGTAGGACAGAATGCGAATGAAAATTAAAATGAGGGTTGGCACTGAAAAAGTGTCAGCCCCCTTCATCGTATATGCATATTTGCGCGAATGTATGGAATAGCTGAGGAAAAAGGATATTGATGTATGACAAAGAGGGGGACGCGATATGAGTGAAGCGATCGCTGTATTAAAAAAGGGAGCGGGAAGAAGCTTAAAGGCAGGTGGACTTTGGATTTATGACAATGAGATCGAGACAATCAGAGGAACTTTTACAAATGGCGACATTGTAGTAGTGCATGATTTTGACGGATATATGATGGGACGCGGATTTATCAATCAAAATTCCAAAATCCGCATTCGCATGATGACGCGTGACAAAGAGCAGCAGATAGACAGAGATTTTTTGAAAATGCGTGTGCGCGAGGCGTGGGAGTATCGCAAAAAGACAGTTGATACATCAAGCTGCCGAATTGTATTTGGGGAGGCAGATTTTTTGCCAGGTATTGTGATTGACAAGTTTTCGGATGTATTGGTGGTGGAGTCGCTCGCCCTTGGCATTGACCGTTTGAAAACAGATATCATTGGATGTGTGAAAGAAGTACTCGCTGATGACGGAATCCAGGTCAGAGGGGTATATGAGAGAAGTGATGCGAAGGTCAGACTTCAGGAGGGAATGGAGCGCATTAAGGGATTTATCGGCGATGCGTTTGACACGAATGTGGAAATCATAGAGAACGGTGTAAGGTATTTGGTTGATGTAAAGGACGGACAAAAGACTGGATTTTTCCTGGATCAGAAATATAACAGACTTGCAATCCAGAAGCTATGTAAGGGTGCGAAGGTACTTGACTGCTTTACGCACACGGGTTCCTTTGCACTAAATGCGGGTATCGCAGGAGCTGAGAGTGTGCTCGGGGTCGATGCGTCAGAGCTTGCCGTGGAACAGGCAGCGAAGAATGCAGCGCTGAATAACCTGCAGGATATTGTAACATTTCAGTGTGCAGATGTGTTTGATCTACTGCCAGGGTTGGAGAAGGCAGGCGAGCAATATGACGTGGTCATACTCGACCCGCCTGCATTTACAAAATCAAGAAATTCTATAAAGAATGCCGTGAAAGGTTACCGTGAGATCAATATGAGAGGAATGAAACTTGTGAGGGATGGCGGTTTTCTTGCGACGTGCTCCTGCTCTCATTTCATGGATTATGAGCGCTTTACGCAGACGATCGCGCAGGCGGCAAAAAGTGTGCACTGCAGGCTGCGTCAGGTTGAGTACAGAACACAGTCGGCAGATCATCCGATTTTGTGGGATGCGGACGAGTCGTACTATCTAAAATTTTACATTTTTCAACTGCGCAGAGACGGGTGAAGGGCCAAATGGAGGAAGAGCGATGGGAAAAAAGGAATGTGTGGAGAATTGTCCCTATGTAAAGAAGTGCGGCGCCTGCCATATCGGTGAAAAGAGCTATGCGGACGAGCTGGCAGAGAAGAGAAAGCGGGTTGTTGACAATATTGGAAAATACTGCAATCGAGTGAATCCTGTGGCGGGAATGTACTATCCATATCATTACAGAAATAAGGTCCATGCAGTGTTTGGGAAAAGGAGAGAGGAAGTCATAGCTGGGATTTATGCAGAAGGCACGCATAATATTATACCAGTTAACGACTGCCTGATCGAAGACGCCCAGGCGTCAGCAATTATCCAGACAGTGACAGAGTTGATCAAAGCGTTTAAGCTATGGGTTTACAATGAGGATACGAGGCGGGGATTGATGCGCCACATACTTGTCAGAAAGGGAGCGTCAACGAAACAGATTATGGTGGTACTGGTGACTGCGCAGCCAGAATTCCCGCACAAGAATCAGTTTGTGGCAAAACTTAGGGCGCGTCACCCTGAGATTACGACGATTGTACAGAATATCAACGGAAAGCAGACAACCATGGTGCTCGGTGACAAGAGCAAAACTTTGTATGGACAGGGGTATATTGAGGACGTACTGTTGGGACTGCACTTTCGCATATCGCCGGGGTCGTTTTATCAGGTGAACTCTGCACAGACACAGGCTTTATACAAAAAGGTGATACAGGCTGCCGAACTGACAGGCACAGAGACGGTGATTGATGCTTATTGTGGAATCGGTACAATTGGGATGTGCATGCATGCGAAGGCGGGACGTGTCATAGGTATTGAGTTGAATGAACAGGCGGTGAAGGATGCAAAAGCAAATGCCAGGAGAAACAATCTGGAACAGATGCATTTTATTGCTGCAGACGCGACAGAATATATGACATACATGTCGCAAAATGGGGAGCACGCAGATGTGATTGTCATGGATCCGCCAAGAAGTGGAAGTACAGAAGCGTTTGTGAGGGCAGCGGCAGCTTTGCGGCCGAGGAGTGTCATCTATGTGTCCTGCAATCCTGAGACGCTCGGCAGGGATTTGGGATGGTTTGCAAAAGAAGGTTACATTGCGCGCGCGGCCTGGCCGATCGACATGTTTGGTTTTACAGACCATATAGAAACGTGTGTTCTTTTATCGCAGAAAAAGAAGTGATCGTGGAAATAGATAAAATGTGATATGTTTTTCAGGAAGAAAATGTTATACTAAAGATTAGCAAAAGAAAGTCAACGCATAAGAAAGAGAGGTTTTAAGTATGCATTATGACGTGATTGTAATAGGGGCCGGTCCAGGCGGAATATTTTCAGCATACGAGATGATTCACAGAAAGAGTAATTTGAAAATCGCAGTTTTTGAGTCCGGACATGCACTTGACAGGCGGCACTGCCCGATTGACAATGACAAAGTTAAGAGCTGTATCAAATGCCAGAGTTGTTCGATCATGAGCGGATTTGGCGGTGCAGGCGCTTTCTCAGATGGAAAGTACAATATTACAAATGATTTTGGCGGAACACTGTATGAGCATATCGGCAAAGCCAGGGCGATTGAGCTGATGGAGTATGTGGATGAAATTAATATGAAATATGGTGGAGAGGGCACGAAGATGTACTCGACAGCCGGCACGCACCTGAAAAAGCTTTGTCTGCAGAACAAGCTGAATCTCCTCGATGCTTCTGTGCGACATCTGGGAACCGATATCAATTATATTGTGCTGGAAAACTTATATGCGGAGATGAAAGATAAGGTTGATTTCTATTTTGACACGCCAGTAACGGAGATAGAGGTGATTGATAACGGTTATCGTGTGAACTGTAAGGATGACAGTTATGAGTGTGACAAGTGTGTCATTTCTGTCGGGAGAAGCGGGAGCAAATGGATGGAAAGTATTTGTTCCAGGCTTGCGATTCCCACGAAGTCAAACCGTGTGGATATCGGTGTGCGGGTTGAACTTCCCGCAGTCATCTTTTCACATCTTACCGACGAGCTGTACGAGAGTAAGATTGTATACCGGACTGAGAAGTTTGAGGACAGGGTGCGGACTTTCTGCATGAATCCAAAGGGAATTGTGGTGAACGAGAACACAAATGGCATTGTCACAGTCAATGGACACAGTTACGAGGGTGCGGATAAGCAGACCGAAAATACAAACTTTGCGCTTCTGGTGGCAAAACATTTTTCGGAACCGTTTAAGGACAGCAATGGATACGGTGAGAGCATTGCCAGACTGTCGAATATGCTGGGCGGGGGTGTCATTGTGCAGCGGTTTGGCGATTTGGTGCGCGGCAGACGCAGCAATGCGAAACGTATCGAGGAGGGGCTTGTGACGCCGACACTTTCGGCCACTCCCGGAGATTTGAGTCTTGTACTGCCCAAAAGAATTCTCGACGGCATCATAGAGATGATCTATGCGTTGGATAAAATTGCACCAGGTACAGCAAACGACGATACACTTTTATATGGTGTCGAAGTCAAGTTCTACAATATGGAGGTTGACATTGATGAGAATCTTGAGACCAGATATAAGGGGCTGTATGTGATCGGCGACGGAAGTGGTGTGACGCACTCTCTTTCCCACGCCTCCGCCAGCGGTGTGTATGTGGCGCGGCAGATCCTGGAACCAGGAAAATGAAAAATCTTCTTTATACAGGGATAAATATGTGCTATAATCGATATCGTGGTTTATCACTTTAGTGGAGTAAATTGTTATTTAGAAAGGACTAGGTATTGAGATGTACATAACATGTTTGGATTTAGAAGGTGTATTGGTTCCCGAGATTTGGATTGCGTTTGCGGAGGCAAGCGGAATTCCGGAGCTGAAAAGGACGACGCGCGACGAACCCGATTATAATAAGCTGATGACATGGCGGCTTGGCATTTTGAAGGAGCATGGACTTGGCTTGAAGCAGATACAGGAGACAATCGCAACGATCGATCCGATCCCGGGCGCAAAGGAGTTTCTCGACGAGCTGCGCTCCATCACGCAGGTTATCATCATCAGTGACACTTTTTCCCAGTTTGCGACACCGCTGATGAAAAAGCTCGGCTGGCCGACGATCTTCTGCAATTCGCTCGAGGTAGCCAGGAGTGGGGAAATCACAGGTTTTCAGATGCGCTGTGAGCAGTCAAAGCTCACGACCGTCAGGGCGTTACAGTCGATTGGATACGAGACGATCGCGAGCGGTGACAGTTACAATGACCTTGGCATGATCAAGGCGAGCAAGGCGGGCTTTTTATTCAAGAGCACAGACAAGATTAAGGCAGACAACCCGGAGCTTGCGGCGTACGAGACGTATGACGAGCTGATGGATGCGATCAGGAGGGCGATGGTATAGGACTGTACGCTGCAGGATCTGTTTTGATCAGGCCGTCCGCTGTCAGTTCATACACTTTGTCACAGACCTCAGCGATGTATTTGCGGTCGTGAGACACACTGATGATGGCTCCCTGATATTCTGCGAGCATGCGCCGTATCACCGGATTGGACAGTGGCGAGAAATTGCGGCTCGGTTCGTCCAGCAGGAGCACATCACAACCGGAAGTGTCAAGGTAGAGCAGCATGACCTTCGCCTTCTGTCCGCCGGAGAGTTCCCGCATCGGATGCATCATTTCGTCTGCTGTAAACTTCATGCTGCCAAGGTAAGTGCGCATCATGGAGACGCTTTCCTTGCTGCCGTCGGACAGAAATTCCACCGGTGACTGCTCCATGTCCAAAAGCTCTTCATAGTTCTGCGGCATGTAGGCCGCTTTGACATCGGTCCGCTGCAACAGCTCTCTTGCCAGAATGCGCATGAGCGTCGTCTTGCCGCAGCCGTTTTTCCCAGTGATACAGACATGTTCCGGCCCCTGTATAAAAAGGTGGATATCGCGTGATAGAATCATGGATTCCTGTGTGCTTTCGCCGGCTGGAACAGAAAGCGTATCGAGGGTGAAATCCAGCATCACTTTTCCATTTGGGACGGTTGTCCGGGTTCCAAACTTGGTAAACATCGCTTCTTCGTATTCCGGCATCTTTGTCATATTTTCAAATTCCTTCTCAAAGCGCGCTTCATAAGCCTTTACCCGATGCATGGTCTTTTTCAAAAGTGCCCCGCCATGGGGATTCTGCCGGCTGATGGCGTTTTGCTGGTGCTCTATTTTCTGCTGGATGCGGCGGAATTTTTCCAACTGTTTGTCGTATGCTCTGCGCTCATTTTTGGCCTCCTGCTCCTGTTTTTCAAACTGCATACTTCTGTTGGCAGTATAGCTCTTGTAGTCAGTATAGACCACGGTACAGCGCGGCGTGGTTTTGCGCCGCAGCTGCTCGATATGGATGATTCTGTTTGCAGTGCGCTCCAGGAGCGTTTCGTCGTGCGAGATGTACAGCACTGGAATCTCGCTGCTTTGGATAAATCCTTCCAGCCATAGGAGCGTCTCAATGTCCAGGTCATTGGAGGGCTCGTCGAGAAGAAGCATAGTCGGCTCTTCGATGAGCAGGCGAATGAGCTGGACTTTTATCTTCTCACCGCCAGAGAGCACTCCAAGGCGCTCTTCTGAGTACAGACGTTCCAGCGGGAAGCCAAGTTTTGTGCACAGCTGTGCAAGATCCCGTGGACTTTTGTCATAAAAGTGTTCCGCAGCGGTGAGATATTCATAGATCGTGTTTATGCGCTGGTCTTCCGGCAATTCTTGAGGAAGATAGCCCATACGTTCTCCAGACCGCAGGATTTCACCCTCATAATCCACATATTCTTCCGCCATGCCGGGGGCATAGATTAGCTTTAACAGTGTGCTTTTTCCGTTGCCCTCCTCGCCAATCAGGGCGCACTTGTCTCCTGGATTGATGCTTAGGTTCAGATTTTCTAATAAAATACGGTAGTCTTTTTTGTGGCGTATTGTTAAATGTTTGATTTGTAACATAAGAATTCCCTCCGTTTCGTTTTGCGTGATTGTTTTCTGAATTCTGTGAAAACACGAGGGATCATAGAATGTGTGTCAATGTTTTGTATAAAATTGCAAATGTCGCTGCCATGACTGACTTTTTGAATGATAAATAAAGCCAGGCAGAAGCAGGAAGACGATGATGGCTCTCAGCAGCTGATATCATATAGCTGTGCCATAACAAAACAAAATCACACAAAAATAAGCATTGCATAGCGATGCAACTGCCCTGATCTAAAATCTCAGCTTGTGTTTTCTGCTTTGTTATCTCATCATCTTCCCACCGCCTTTCCTGCGATATGTTATGTTTTTTGATTTGTCTGTTATGATTATAATGAAAAAATGTTACCTTGTCAAGCCTCTTATCAGTCAGATTCGCACTTTTTAAAAAAATATGAAGTAGTACTCGTTAAAGTATAAACAAAATATTAAAAGAAGAAAAAACTCCTGAGTTTGACACTTTAATATTCCATAAAATACCAATAATCCTGAGTTTGACACTTTAATATTCCATAAAATACCAATAATCCTTGTGATTA